>QFOT01000090.1 GCA_003241285.1 Micavibrio aeruginosavorus | reverse complement strand
TTCTTCTCCTCGATCAGGTCACCGATCCGCATAATATCGGCGCCATTTTACGTTCCGCCTGCGCTTTTGGCGCGGATGCGGTTGTCGTACAAAGCCGCAATGCGCCGGAGCTTTCGGGCCTTATTACTAAAACCGCAAGCGGTGCCGCCGAGCATGTGCCGCTTGTCTATGAAACCAATTTGTCCCGGGCAATTGAATCCTTGAAAGAAGCAGGCTTCTTCTGCCTCGCTTTGGATGAACGCGGCACCAGCATTTCCGATGCGCCGTCTTATGAGAAGACTTTGCTGGTTCTTGGTGCCGAAGGCCCGGGCCTGCGCCCGCTTATCAAGGAAAATTGCGATCTGCTGGTCAAACTACCGACCAGCGGTGCAATCTCGAGCCTGAATGTTTCGAACGCGGCGGCCATTTCACTATTTGCGATTGCGTCAAAACACTCTAAATAAGAGGGCATGACCCAAATCGCCGCAAAACCCGAACTGGACGATCAGGAATTATTCCTGATCGATGGCTCCGGCTTTATCTTCCGTGCTTTCCATGCCCTGCCGCCGTTGACGCGCCCGTCCGATAAAACACCGGTCGGTGCTGTCATGGGTTTTTGCAATATGATTTTCAAATTGCTGTCCGATCATCCTGATGCCCGCGTTGCGGTCATCTTCGATGCCACGCGCCATAATTTCCGCAATAACATTTACCCGGCCTACAAAGCCAATCGGTCCGAAACGCCGGAAGATCTGATCCCGCAATTCCCGTTAATCCGCGAAGCAACCGCCGCCTTTGGCCTGCCCTGCCTTGAGCTTGACGGTTATGAAGCGGACGATCTGATCGCTACTTACGCCAGATGCGCCCGCGAAAAAGGCATCAAGACCGTGATCGTGTCGTCGGACAAAGATTTGATGCAGCTGATCTATAACGGGCAAGTGCGCATGCTCGACCCGATCAAGCAAAGCTATATCGGCGAAGAACAGGTCTTCGAAAAATTCGGTGTTAAACCGGACAAGGTCACTGATATTCAGGCGCTCGCCGGGGATTCTATCGATAACGTCCCGGGCGTGCCGGGCATCGGCATCAAGACCGCCGCCGAGCTCATCAATCTCTATGGCGACCTCGAGGGATTGATCGCCAACATATCACAGATCAAACAGCCCAAACGCCGCGAAACTCTGGAAAACAATATAGAGAATGCCCGTATTTCGAAAAAATTGGTCGTGCTCGATGAGAACGTGCCGATCCCCGTTCCGCTCAATGACTTGAAACCTGAACATCCATTCTCCGAAAAGCTGATTTCATTTTTGCAATACCAAGGTTTTAAAACGCTGGTATCGCGGATTTCAGCCAGAACCGGCATCGATGTTGCGGAAGTTGCCAAACCTCTGAAGCGCGATTATGCAGCGCCGTCCTTGGCTCCGTCGAAGCCCGTGGTGCAAATCGATGTCGAAAAAAATTACGAGCTGATCACCACGGAAGACCGTTTAAAGTTTTATATCGAGAAAGCCTATGAAACAGGCATTCTGGCGTTTGATACCGAAACCACGGATTTAACGCCAGCCAAAGCAAATCTCTGCGGGATTTCTTTATCTTATGCTCCTGGTCAGGCCTGCTACATTCCGGTTGGTCACTGCAAGGGCGGTGATTTATTCGGCGATCATTCGGATACGCCGTCGCAATTGAAAAAACTTAGCGTTATTGAGCTCTTAAAACCAGTTCTCGAAGACCCAAGCGTTTTAAAAATCGCGCATAACATGAAATATGACTGGCAAATGCTGGCCAAGGAAGGCGTCAATGTCGCGCCGTGCGATGATACGATTTTAATGTCCTATGTTTGTGACGGTACCCAGCACGGTCACGGCCTTGACGAACTGGCGCAGCTTTTCTTCGATCATAAAATGACGACATATGATGAAGTGACAGGCACGGGAAAAAACCGCATTGCTTTCGACCAGGTCGAATTGATGAAAGCCGCTTTATATGCGGCGGAAGATGCTGACTACACGCTGCGTCTTTATAATCATTTTAAACCATTGATCGCGCAGAGCCGCGTTTCGGTTGTCTATGAAGATATCGAGCGACCGCTATGCCCGATTATCGCCCAGATGGAACTTGATGGTATCAAGGTCGATGTCAATGTTTTGAAATCTTTAAGCCATCAATTCGGCGAGAAAATCGCCCAGATGGAAAAAGAAATTTATAAAGATTCCGGCCATGAATTTAATATCGGCTCGCCAAAGCAGCTCGGCGCGGTCTTATTTGATTCCATGGGCCTGCCCGGCGGCGGCAAAACGAAAACCGGAGAATGGTCGACAGCGGTAGATGTACTCGAAGACCTTGCCGCTCAAGGCCATGATTTCGTCAAAAAAATCCTGACATGGCGTCAGCTTTCGAAACTGAAATCGACTTATACGGAAGCACTGCAACTCGCAGCCATCCCAGCCACATCGCGAGTCCACACGTCTTACGCCATGGCACTGACCTCGACAGGCCGCTTGTCCTCGTCCGATCCGAATTTGCAAAATATCCCGATCCGCACCGAGGAAGGCAAAATGATCCGCACCGCCTTTGTCGCGGAAGAAGGAAAGCTTTTACTCTCTGCCGATTACTCACAGATCGAATTGCGACTGGTCGCCGAAATGGCAGGCATCAAAGCCTTGCAACAGGCGTTTCGCGACAATATTGACATTCACTCGGCCACCGCTTCCCAAGTATTTGACGTGCCGCTCGACCAGATGACCTCCGATATTCGCCGTAAAGCAAAAGCAATCAATTTCGGCATTATATATGGTATTTCCGGTTTCGGTCTCGCCAACCAGCTTGGCATTTCGAATTCCGAAGCCAGTATGTATATCAAACAATATTTCGCGCGCTTTCCAGAGCTTGCCAATTTCATGGAAGAAACAAAGGCCTTCGCGCGTGAAAACGGCTATGTGAAAACGCTTCTGGGGCGTAAATGTTTTATCCCGGGCATTCAGGATAAAAACCCGGCCCGCCGATCCGGCGCCGAGCGTCAGGCGATTAACGCGCCCGTGCAAGGCACGGCAGCGGATTTAATCAAGCTTGCCATGGTCCGCCTCGACCGCCTGATCAAAAACGGCGAGCTAAACGCCAAGATGCTGTTACAGGTTCATGACGAACTGGTCTTCGAAATACCGGAAAATCACGCGCAAGTCATGGCCCCGATCATCAAACGCGAAATGGAAGCGGTCGCCAATTTTTCGGTACCGCTGGTCGTTGAAACAGGTATTGCCAAAAACTGGGCAGATGCGCATTAATAAGTCATGACATATACAAATGATTACCCTGTTTCCTGGGAAGACATCCACGTCACGGCGAAAGCCTTGGCGGTCAAACTCAAAGATAAAGGCCCTTTTAAGGGCATCGTTGCAGTGGCACGTGGCGGACTGATCCCGGCGAGCCAGGTGGCGTATGAACTAGATATTCACCTGATCGAAACGATCAGCGTCACAAGTTACGACCACAAAAGCCAGTCCGAGGCAAAAATCGCTTCCGCCCCCCAGCATGCCGGAGACGGCGAAGGCTGGCTGGTCATCGATGAGTTGTCAGATACCGGCAACACCTTCCGCGCCATCCGCAACATCCTCCCTAAAGCCACCTACGCCTGCCTTTATGCAAAACCCAAAGGAACTGAAACAGTCGACGTCTATGTCACCGATGTGCTGCAGGATAGCTGGATCTATCTGCCTTGGGACGATTTGAACTTCCCGGCTCATATTTTTGAGAAAATCGGCAAACATTTGAAGCAATAAACCCTTGCTTTTACGCCCTTTCCCTGTGTATAACCGCTCCAATTGCCCGTCTGGCTATAGGAAACTTTGGCATGCCTCGACGGGTTTTATTTAATATCAAATACTTAGGAGATAGAAATGCCGAAGATGAAGACCAAAGGCGCTGCTAAAAAGCGCTTTCAGGTGACAGGTAATGGCCGCGTGAAGTTCAAGCAGTCATTTTCCCGCCACATGATGATGAACAAGCCGAAATCGATGAAACGCAAAGCCCGCGGGATGGAAATTCTGAACGAGTCCGATGCGAAAATCATTCTCGATAACTTCCTGCCGTACGAGCGCGGATTAAAAAAAGCGAAGAAGTCACCTTCTCCTGCTGAATCCGCTGCTAAAAAAGCCGCAGCGAATGCAAATGTCAAAAAACCGGCAGTGAAAAAAGCCGCAGCGCCTAAAGCTGCTGTTAAAAAGGCACCTGCTGCAAAGAAAACAACAAAAGCGAAGGGAGAATAATTAGATGTCTCGCGCTAAAAAAGGTACACCACGCGCTCACGCCCGTCACACCAAAATCCTGAAACTTGCCAAAGGCTATCGCGGCCGCTCCGGTAATTGTTACCGTCCGGCGCTGCAACGCGTCGAAAAAGCGCTGCAATACGCTTACCGCGACCGCCGTAACAAGAAACGCGATTTCCGCGGTTTGTGGATCCAGCGTATTAACGCGGCATCCCGCGAACTGGGCTTAACATATGCTCAATTCATGGGCGGCGTCCACAAAGCTGGTATTGAGCTGGACCGCAAAATCCTTGCCGATATGGCAGTTAACGATGCGGCAGGCTTTAAGGCTGTTTTCGAAATGGCGAAAGCCGCGCTCGATAAAGCGAAAAAAGCTGCTTAAAATTTTTGTTTGAAATAAAGCAATTTAGAAAAAGCAGCCCAACAGGCTGCTTTTTTGTTATAGAGGATAGCATGACCAAAAAACTTTTTATCTTCGACTGGAACGGCACGTTGCTATTCGACACGCTGGCCAATCATGCAGGCTTTAACGAAACGCTGAAACTCTTCGGCCAAGAACCCGTTAGCCATGAGCAGTATCGCGACACGATGGATTTTCCGCTGGTGCATGTATATACGCGCAATGGCGTGGCGGTTGACGATTACCTTTCCCGTTTTCAGGAAGCGACAGATGTATTCTTTGCGACCTATCGCCCGCTGGCCAAATCCTGCCCACTGAGGGAAGGTACAGTAGAATTGCTTGAGTTTCTTGCAGATCAGGATTTCGACCTGATGGTCTTGTCCAACCAGAACGATATCGATCTGCACGATCAGATCGCCGAGCGCCACATCACTCGCTATTTCAAAATCATTTCCGGCAATCAGGAAAATTCGGTTCTTGGCTATACCACCACCAATAAGCTCCAGCGACTTGAAAAAATCCTGGCTGAAAACGACTATGATCTAAGCCAAAGCTATATCATCGGCGATTCTCTAGAAGAGCCGGATATTGCCCATCGCCTTGGCCTTAACTGCATTTCCGTGACTTGGGGTTGTTTCTCACGTCACCGCTTCGAAAAAACGACCACCAATCATGTGATCGACGACCTTGCACAGGCACAAGAAATCCTGCAAAAATCGTATTTGAAGGAAGCAATATAGATGGATACCTCTACCCTTAAAAAAGAATTGATCGATATGGTCGGAGCCGCCAATGACCTGACCTCGTTAGAAAATGCCCGCGTTACCGCCTTGGGTAAAAAAGGCCGCATCACCGATCTGATGAAAGATCTTGGCAAGATGGACCCGGAAGCGCGTAAAACTGCGGGTGCTGCGCTCAATGTTTTAAAAGACGAAATTGCCGAGCTGATCGCAAAACAGGAAGCTGCGCTTCAGCGTCAGGAAATGGATCGCCGTCTGGCATCCGAAACCATCGATGTAACGCTATCGGTACGCCCAAGCCGTAAAGGCTCGATTCACCCGATCAGCCAGACGATGGACGAACTGACATCCATTTTTGCCGATATGGGTTTTACCGCGATTGACGGTCCCGATATTGAAGACGACTTCCATAATTTTACCGCACTGAATTTTCCGCAAGGCCACCCGGCGCGGGAAATGCATGACACGTTTTACCTGCCGGATGACGAAACAAAAGAAGGCGAAGCTAAACGCAAACTCCTGCGTACGCACACCTCGACAATGCAGGTGCGTCATATGCTGGCCAATAAGCCGCCCATCAAGATCATCTGCATGGGCCGCGTCTATCGCTCCGATTACGACATCACTCACACGCCGGTTTTTCACCAGATGGAAGGTTTGTTCATCGACAAGAATGTGACGATGGCGCACTTAAAAGGCTGCCTCACTGATTTCGTCCGCACTTTTTTTGGTGTCGATGATTTGCCGGTGCGTTTCCGTCCGAGCTTTTTTCCCTTCACGGAAACCTCCGCCGAGGTTGATATCGGCTGCTGGCGCGAAAACGGCGAATTGAAACTAGGGGCCGCGCCAAAAGGCCAGGAGCAAAAATGGATGGAAATCCTCGGCTCCGGTATGGTGCATCCGAATGTTTTGAAAAACTGCGGTATCGACCCGACTGAATATCAAGGCTTTGCCTTTGGTATGGGATTAGAGCGTATGACCATGCTCAAATACGGCATTCCCGATTTGCGCACGTTCTTCGATGCCGATACACGCTGGCTTTCCCATTACGGCTTCGATCCCTTAAACCGCCCCAATAGAGCGACGAAATAAAATGAAATTCACATTAAGCTGGCTTAAAGAGCATCTCGAAACAACTGCGACCCTCGACGAGATCGTCATCAAGCTGACCGATATCGGTTTGGAAGTCGAAGACGTACAAGACCGCGCGGCGATTTACTCGCAGTTCAAACTGGTCGAGATCATCGAAGCCGAGAAGCACCCGAATGCAGATCGCCTCAAAGTCTGTCAGGTTAAAACCGAAAGCGGCATGACGCAGATTGTCTGTGGAGCGCCCAATGCTAGAGCAGGCCTTAAGGCTTTCCATGCGCCGGAAGCTTCCGTCATTCCGTCCAACGGCATGGTGATGAAGAAATCAAAAATTCGTGATGTTGAATCAAACGGCATGATGGTCTCAGCCGCCGAGATGTCTCTATCCGAAGAATCAGATGGCATTATCGAAGCCGACCCATCTTTGGCTATCGGCACGACGATTGCCGATGCGCTTGGCCTTGGCGATCCGATTATCGAAATCAATCTAACTCCTAACCGCCCTGATTGCGCCGGCGTGCGCGGTATCGCAAGAGATTTAGCCGCTGCGGGGCTAGGTATATTAAAGCCGTTGCAAAACGCCGCTTCTATTAAAGGCAGTTTCAAATCTTCTATCGATGTTAAAATCGAAAACCTTGAGGCCTGCCCGATTTTTATGGGCCGTTACATCAAAGGCGTAAAAAACGGGGCATCGCCGGATGCAATCGCCAGCAAACTAACTTCTATCGGCCAAAAACCGATTTCTGCTCTCGTCGATATCACCAATTACATGTCGATCGATCTGTGCCGCCCGCTCCATGTGTTCGATGCCGACAAGATTAAAGGCAATATCCATGTCCGCCTTGCCAAAAAAGGTGAGGAGCTTCTGGCGCTGAACGGTAAAACCTACACCCTCGATGATTTTATGACGGTAGTCTGCGACGATAGCGGCGTGATAGGTCTGGCGGGCGTCATGGGCGGCGACAGCACTGCCGTGTCAGAGACAACCACCAATGTTTATCTGGAAGTCGCTTATTTCGATCCATACCGCACAGCAAAGACAGGTCGTGCGCTTGGAATCAATTCAGATGCGCGGTACCGCTTCGAGCGCGGGATCGATCCAGAGTTCACGGTCGACGCCGTCGATATCGCCACAAATCTTATCACTTCTCTTTGCGGTGGTGAGACGTCCGAAACCATTCAGGCCGGTGGAGTTCCAGCATGGAAACGCGAAATTACATGGCGTAAGGAAACCGCCGCTAAGATTCTCGGATTTGATATTCTTTTTGAAACACAAACCAAAATTCTCACTGATCTCGGTTTTGTTATTAGCGGTGATAAAGTCGCGCCACCTTCTTGGCGCCCGGATATCGAGGGTGAAATCGACCTGATTGAAGAAATCGCCCGTATCTACGGTTTCGACAAAATCCCAAGCATATCTGTGACGCGAGACAGCGCCGTTTCTAAATCCGCCGAGACAAATCTGGGCATGCGCATGCGTAAATCTCGCAACATCCTTGCCGCTTCCGGTCTGCAGGAATGCGTGACATGGTCGTTTATGCCGTCTTCTCTTGCCGCCAAATTCGGCGCGAATGATGCGCAATCAAAAGCGCTCACATTGCAAAACCCGATCAGCGCCGACCTTGACCAGATGCGCCCATCTACTTTGCCGAATTTGATCGAAGCGGCGAAGCGCAATGCGAATCGCGGCTTCGGCGATGTCGCCTTGTTCGAAATCGGCCCTGTTTTCAAAGGCACGAATATCGAAGATCAGCAGATTGTCGCTACCGGAGTTCGCGCCGGCGCAAACTCATCCCGTCACTGGAACGAGAGCGTTCGAAATGTCGATGCCTATGACGTAAAAGCCGATGCTTTGCGCGTCATCGAAGCCTGCGGCGTGCCAAGTGGCAACGTCCAAATTTCACGCGATACGCCCTCGTATTATCACCCGGGAAGATCCGGCGCGTTAAAGCTAGGCCCGACGGTCCTCGCCTATTTTGGAGAGATTCACCCGGTTTTGTTGCAGGAGATGGACATCAAATCCTCCATTGCCGGTTTTGAAACCTTTATCGAAGCCCTGCCGGAGCCGAAGAAAAAAGCTAATTCAACCGCGCTTCCGCCTCTCAAACTCTCCGACTTCCAGCCTGTCAGCCGCGACTTC
>QFOT01000089.1 GCA_003241285.1 Micavibrio aeruginosavorus | reverse complement strand
CAGATCATAACGCCGGTATTCCGCCTTGCGTTCCCTGTGCTTTTATTTGTTTCCCTGTGGCTCAATACGGAAGCCCGCGCCAAATATCCCACATCCCTGTTTATAGGCATCGGACTTCTGTTCGCCGTCAGCGGCGCGCTCGGCATGCTGCTGTTATCAACTGTGCCGACGATCAGTATGTCGCTGAGCTTCGTTCCGTTTGTTGGCATCAGCCTGCTTACTGTCCTCCTCACATGGCCCTTCACTTCTTTTTATTCCCTGAACAGCATGAGCGGAATCAGCCTGATTGCCCGGGTCACCTTATTTATCGGTATATGGGCTACGATCGAAACGGTTGAGCCCGACTCTTCAGCAGCAGCGCTGACATATGTAAGCCCCTGGCTGACCGCTTTTACCGCCGTCATCAGCTCAGCCCTGCAAGTATATTTTACTGAGCATAAAGCGCCTGATTTATATGAACATAAGGAGTTGCGTGACAGCCTGAGCGACACTTTCAGGGAAGCGCGCGAAGCCTCAGAGCATACAAGATTGCTGCATGTCCTGGATCAAGAACGGCTTCTAATGAAAGAGCTTCAAATCCAGGAGGCTAAACGCACCGAGGAAATGAAGCGCGCCAAAGAATCCGCAGATGACGCTAACCATGCAAAATCAGCGTTTCTGGCTGTTGTCAGCCATGAAATCCGTACGCCTATGACAGGCATTATGGGCATGGTACGCCTGCTTCTCGACACTGGCTTGTCGCGGGACCAGAAGGATTACGCCAATACGATACAGGATTCCGGTGAAGCCCTGCTTGCTCTCCTGAACGATATTCTTGATTTTGAGAAAATCGAAAGCGGAAAACTTGAACTGGAAAGTACCAGCTTCGACTTGAACCGCTTATTGAAAGGTATCCATATTCTGATGAGCGGACATGCGGGATCCAAGAACGTCGACCTTGTACTCGACCTTGATCCGCGTTTGCCTCAATATGTGATCGGCGATCCGACAAGATTACGCCAAGTCCTTCTCAACCTGGTCAACAACGCCATTAAATTTACTTCGCGCGGGAAAGTCACGATTCAGGTCAAAAATCTATCGACTGCAGGAACGGACAGTGAGAATGCGACACAAATCTATTTTGGCATACAAGACTCAGGTATCGGCATCAGTGCCGAAGCCCAGAAAAAGATTTTCCAGCCCTTTTCACAGGCGGATTCCAGTATCAATCGCAAATTCGGCGGAACAGGCCTAGGTCTGACCATTTGTAAGAAACTGATTGAGGCAATGGGGTCGTCTATAGGCATCAACAGCCGCGAAGGCGAAGGAAGCACCTTCTTCTTTACTCTGCCTATGCTGACAGCCGTGAGCGATTCCAGCCAGCCTCGCAGCCTCGCAGCACTAAGCGATACGACGATCAGAAAAATGCATGTCCTTGTCGTCGATGATAACGGGATCAATCAAAAAGTCCTGCACGGACTTTTGAACCGCATGGGACACTCGGTTATTCTTGCCTCAAATGCGGACGACGCCCTAAAAGAGGTTCAAACCCATACATTTGATCTGGTCCTGATGGACATCGAACTACCCGGTCGCAGTGGTCTTGATGCTACTGCGGATATCCGCGCCCTCACCGATCCTCAGCGAGCTAATCTCCCGATCATTGCCATGACAGGTCACACAGGGGCAGAGGACATCAAAAAATATCTCGATAACGGCATGAATGATTTTATCGGCAAGCCTGTCATGCCTGAATCTCTCAAGCAGATGCTTCAGAAAGTCTGCCGCCTAGATATTAGCAACTCACCCTCAGCCCGCCAGACTTCGGTGCCAGCGAGCTCGTTACCGGTAGCAGAAATTGATTTTACCTCGCAGGAACAGGAAGCCATTATCGAGGAAGAGGATGACGAATTTGCCTTGATGGTCCGGCAGTTGGAAGAGGAAGAAACTGTCATAGAAGAAATTCCGCCTGAAATCGTCGAAGAATATCTCAATCATGCGATGATCACCTCTTTGCTCAAGAGCCTTGGCAAAGCGCAAACTGAAGAACTGATGCTTGATTTCTACACCAAGACCGAGGAGCTTATTCTCAGCCTGAAAGAGGCCGCGAGTAATAACGATATGGATTCTCTCAAGGCAAGATCTCACGAACTGCGCGGTATGGCCGCCAATTTCGGCTTCAAGTCGATGGCCGACACCACTGCAGAAATAGAAAAATCCATCCAGAACGAAAAAGAAGCGGATCTACATCCGCTTCTTGAATCCCTTTCCGGCACTTATGAGGGTAGCCGGGTTGAAATGGAAAGCCTGCTCAAGGCTTAGCCGACGATTTCATTTCCAGCAAAGAAATATGCAATCTCGATCGCTGCGTTTTCATCAGAGTCGGAACCGTGAACAGAGTTAGCTTCGATGCTTTCGGCGAATTCCTTGCGAATGGTACCGGCATCGGCATTAGCAGGGTTCGTGGCACCCATGATCTCACGGTTTTTCAAAACAGCGTTCTCACCTTCCAGAACCTGGACGACGACCGGACCGGAAATCATGAAGGTTACGAGGTCATTGAAGAATGGACGCTCTTTGTGAACGCCATAAAATTCCTTCGCCATGGCTTCGGTCATCTGAATTCGTTTCTGCGCCACGATACGAAGACCGTTTTCCTCAAATTTAGCGTTGATCGCGCCTGTCAGATTACGACGGGTTGCGTCCGGCTTGATGATGGAGAAGGTACGTTGAATGGCCATGTCTAAAGATCCTTGATGATTGAAATTTGCCCGTTATGTACGGTTTTTTCTCTTTAGGAGCAAGCAGTTATTCATTTTTCCGCAATAAAATTAGTTAAGATGCTGAAAAAGCTTGCCATTCTTTATTTCATTTGATGAAATCGCTTAGCTGCCATGCTAATTTGAAATGACTAGATGAGTATTAAATGAGCGTAACCCGATTAATTGTCGAAACAGCCAAAGATTATCGTCAAAGATCGACGAGTCTTGATGCTCTTATCGGCAAGGCAGAGCAAGCCAGATCGGGCATGAATATCTTCGGTATGGCTCTAGCCCGCGAAATCGGTGGGGAATTTAACCTCGCCGCCAATAAAGATTACAAACGCGCCAAGCAAAAAGTCGATAACAAATACAATGGAGATGCCTCAAGATTAACAGATCTGGTCCGCGGCAGAATCTTTGTCGACGACGTCGAATCGATCATACGCGCACGTGAAATTCTAAATCCAAAGGCCGATAATGTTGTTTTCAAAGGCCATCGATCCTTTCTCGCAGATTGGGCCACTGTCTGCGCGAACGGGAATGGCTATTTTGTTCAGGATTTTGATGATAAACACGCCCAACCTACTGAATTTGGATGGAGAGACATCAGCGTAAGGGTCAGGGTTCCCCTCGCCAAAACTCTAGGCCATACCGGCGAGATACAAATTTTGCACCGTGATATGGCAGAAGCAGACAAGCTTTCTCATCCGATTTATGAATGCCAAAGACGTATGTTGGAAGTGTTTCAAGCGTCAGGTCGTGAAATGACCCAAGAGGACGCTATCCTGCTTGAAGATATGAGCGCCAGAAGATTAGCAATTCATAATGAAGCAGCTGAGAAAGCCGGTCTTACAGTTCTGGAACAGCCTAAGCTTATTTGATCTACAAAGTTTGACAAATCCCTCCGAATATATATATCTTCCGTAAGATTTTAGGGATAACTATGAAAAACAAACTCTCGGGCAAACATAAAAGCGTAGCAAGTATGAACCGACCACCCTTGCCTTCCGACAACGCCGCAGCAGCGCACAAATATTATCTTATTCAGGAAACTGACAGATCAGATACATTGTCAAAACTTACCATGAATTCGGCAGGCCATACCGTTAAAGTAGAAATGCCCGATGAGGACGGCTTGCTTATATCTGCATATAGCCGATGGCTTCAATTGAGAAGCGAACTCTCCGTCAGCGCTTTCCAGGAAATCTCTGAAGAAATATTCAATGAAAAATTGAGCTCTCAATTTTCCGATCTGCAGGATAGAAAAATCCTAAGATTCCCTGATGGCAACGCCCCAAAACCAAAGTTCTAATCAAGCCGCCACTTTCACTTCAATCATTTCAATAGCTGCCTGCGCTTTTCCAGCATCCGGTCCGCCGGCTTGCGCCATATCGGGACGTCCGCCGCCGCCTTTACCACCGAGCGCTTCCGCACCGATTTTCACCAGATCAACCGCATTGATTTTCGATGTCAGGTCAGACGTTACCGCAACAACGATTGAGGCTTTGCCTTCTTCGGTTGCGATCAGTACGATAACGCCGGAACCGATTTTAGCCTTAAGTTCGTCCGCCATTGGTTTTAAATCTTTCGCAGGAACATCTTCCAAGACTTTACCGATAAATTTCACACCGTTGATATCTTTGGCGGATGGACCAGCCTCACCGCCGCCGCCCGTAGCCAGTTTACGGCGAAGCGCGGTCAATTCCTGTTCAAGTTTTTTCTTCTCGTCCATCAAGGTTTTGACGCGATCAACGACATCCGACGGATTGGCTTTTAGAATAGACGCTGCTTCGAACAAACGGTCTTCCTGCGAATTATAGTAGTCAAGAGCCGTTGCGCCTGCTACGGCCTCAATACGGCGAACGCCGGACCCGACAGCCCCTTCGGAAATAATTTTGAACAGACCAATCTCACCTGTACGCCCGACATGCGTGCCGCCGCATAATTCAACCGAGAACGGTTTATTCTGTCCCTGTTCCTGACGGCCCATCGATACAACACGAACTTCGTCATCGTATTTCTCACCGAACAACGCGCGTGCACCGGTTTCCCTTGCATCGTCAATCGCCATGACGCGGGTACGAACTTCCGTATCGGCGCGGATTTCATTATTCACCATCGCTTCAACCTGCTTCAGTTGTTCAGCGCTAATTCCCAAATGATGGGAGATATCAAACCGCGTGCGCTCGGATGTTTGCATCGATCCTTTTTGCGCGACATGATCGCCTAACGTCAGACGAAGCGCTTCATGCAATAAGTGCGTTGCGGAGTGATGTGCCTGAATAGCATTTCGGCGATCTATATTAACATGCGCTTCGACAGCGTCGCCGGTTTTAAAAACTCCTTCTTTGACGACACCAACATGCGAGAACATCTTGCCAAGCTTTTTGGCAGTATCAGTCACTTCGAAAATATTATTGCCAAACCTCAATAATCCAGTATCCCCGACCTGACCGCCCGATTCCGCATAGAAAGGCGTCTGGTTGAGAACGATCTGAACCGTATCGCCCGCTTTCGCTTCCACAACCTCCTTACCATCTTTAACAATGGTTTTAATCTGGCCTTCGGCCTCGATTTTTGAATAACCGAGGAATTCAGTTGCGCCGACTTTGTCGAGCAGTTCAAACCAGACTTTTTCGGTTGCTGTGTCGCCCGAGCCTGCCCAGTTTTTACGGGCTTCGGCTTTTTGTTTCTCCATCGCCGTGTCGAAACCATCCGTATCCACTTCGATATTTTGGGCGCGCAGCGCATCTTGCGTCAGATCCAAAGGAAATCCGAATGTATCGTGGAGTTTGAAAGCAACTTCACCCGGTAGTTTCTGGCCGGAGGACAGTCTGGATGTTTCGTCGTCAAGAAGTTTCAAACCACGCTCAAGCGTTTGCTTGAATTTGCTTTCTTCCAGTTTAAGAGTTTCGGTAATCAAGGAACCTGCCGCATAAAGCTCTGGATAGGCTTCACCCATCATCGCCTGCAAGGTCGGGAACAGGCGGTACATAAGCGGCTCTTTTGCCCCTAAAAGCTGGGCATGGCGCATACCGCGGCGCATGATCCGTCGCAGCACATAACCGCGGCCTTCATTGGACGGCATAACGCCGTCCGCTATCAGGAAAGCGGCAGAGCGTAGATGGTCTGCGATAACCTTATGGCTTGGCGCTTGCTCGCCATCAGGACTGACAGAGGTCAAATCACCGACATGCTCGATAATCGCCCGCATCAGGTCGATATCAAAGACCGAATTCTTGCCTTGCATGATCATCGCCATGCGCTCCAAACCCATACCTGTATCGATAGACGGTTTCGGCAAGGGCTTTCTTATGTGACCGCCCTCACCATCAGGCTCCTGTTCGAATTGCATGAAAACGAGGTTCCAGAATTCGAGGAAACGGTCACCATCTTCATCCGGGCTGCCAGGAGGGCCACCGAAAATATGATCGCCGCGATCGATAAAGATTTCAGAGCAAGGACCGCAAGGGCCCGTATCGCCCATCATCCAGAAATTATCGTTGGTGTTGATGCGTATAATCCTGTCATCGGAAAAGCCGGCAATCTTTCTCCATAAAGTCGCGGCTTCTTCATCCGTCGAGTGGACGGTGACCAGCAATTTGTCTTTGGGCATCTGGAAATTTTTGCTGACCAGTTCCCATGCATTATGAATGGCCTCTTCTTTGAAATAATCGCCGAATGAGAAATTACCGAGCATTTCAAAGAAGGTAAAATGGCGGGCCGTGTAGCCGACATTTTCAAGGTCGTTATGCTTACCGCCTGCACGGACGCATTTCTGGGAAGTGGTTGCCTTTGTATAAGGCCGCTTCTCAACCCCGGTGAAAACATTTTTGAACTGAACCATCCCGGAATTGGTAAACATAAGAGTCGGATCGTTCTGCGGCACCAGAGGACTTGAGGCCACTTTCTCATGGCCTTTCCCAGCAAAGAAATTCAAAAATTCGGAACGAATGTCAGCGGCCGTTTTCATGCCTGTACCCTTGTCTTAATAAATGTAATATGGCTCTTAGTTAGCCGTATTATCCGTATTTTTCCAAGAGGAATCTTAATGAGCATCCCCAGCGAACTTGTTGAATTGGCGCAATTTATGGCTGACGAAGCCGGAAAGATTGCCCGCCAGTATTACAGGCAGGATTTCGAGATCATTTCCAAGGCGGATGAAACGCCGGTGACATTGGCCGACCGGGGCATTGAAATTCGCTTGCGTGAAATTCTCGCCGATAAACGACCTGATGACGGCATTCACGGTGAAGAGTTCGGCGTCAAGGAAACCACGTCAGGCTTTACATGGGTGATCGATCCTATCGATGGCACCAAGTCTTTCACCATCGGTCGCCCTACTTTTGGGACATTGATCGGGCTGTGTCAGGATGAAGAGCCTGTTTTGGGAATTATAGATCAGGCCGTATCAATGGAAAGATGGATTGGAATCAAGGGGCAAGCCACAACCTTTAATAATTCAATCGTAACCACGCGAAAATGTAATGCATTAGATCAGGCCATTTTCGGGACCGGTTCACCTTCACAAATAGAAAGAAACGATCCACAGCGTTTCGCAAGATTTGACAAAGAATGCCGCTATACGGTCTATCAGGGTGATTGCTATTTTTATGGGCTGATGGCGAACGGGGCGATCGATCTTCTCGTCGAAGATTATCTGGGCCTGTATGATTATATCGCGCTTGTGCCAATTATAGAAGGTGCAGGCGGAATGATTACGGACTGGTCCGGCGCGAAATTGACATTAGCCAGTGGAAGCAATCTCTTAGCAGCTGGCGATCCAAAATTACATGCAAAAGCATTAGCGCTACTCTGACTAATTAGAAGCAAACTGCAGGACATTCTCAGGCGCAGAGATATCTGTATATTCCTCGTCCTGATCGAACGCGACAGCATCTAAAGAAGGATTATCCTTGCCTTCACGAATCCGATAGATCCAGTAATTCACCATGACACGCTCGACAAAGGCGCGGGTTTCACTTGAAGGAATACTTTCAATAAATAATAGCGGATCGTCGATATCCTTATACTGTTTCTTCCAGCGCGCCAGATTACCAGGCCCGGCGTTATACGCCACCGCCATGTAAAACAGATCGTTGTTGATATTAGAGTCCATCATCAAGTGACGGACGTATTTCTGACCGACGCTGATATTCGTCTGCGGATGGGTCAGCGCGACATCGATGCCCTTTGCCATATAACTAGCAGTCGAGGGCATAAGCTGCATCAGACCGCTAGCGCCACTCGCATTTTTTGCCCGGGGGTTAAAACGCGACTCCTGACGGATCAGGGCGTTGACCAGCGCGCTATCGACTTCATATCCTTTATCAGGACCCCATGGAGCTTCCGGATAAAGCGCAACGTCGTAGAAATCACCCTTATCGCTTTTCGTCATGCGCCCAAGATGAAGCGACAGAGCCGGGATTTCCTTATCGAGAATATAAGCCAGAAGCTGGCGCTGTTTGTAACCGTTATCCAGCCAGCCGGATTTTCCCAGCTTAGTTAAAGCCTCAGGGATATTGCCTGTCTTTGATAACGCGATAGCATCCTGAACATTCGCGGAGCCTTCAAGCGACTTCTTATGCTTATGCTTCAGCTCTGGCTTGTCCCAATTAAAGTCATAATCCCTATCTAGGGAACGCATGGCAATCAGACCATAAAATGTGCGCGGATGTTTAGCTGCGATTTCCATGTAATGGTTAGCTTCCTGAACATCGCCCATTTTGCCAAAAGAACGGGCCGCCCAGAAGGCGCTGCCGGATTTAAGCCAGACCGAAGCCCGCTTAGAATTAGCGGCAACCGAAAAGAATGTCGCCGCCTCTTCGTAATTATTCATCTTCCATGCCGCCAAGCCGCCAACCCATGCTGCTTCTGGCGCATCATGGCGGGAGCGGTCGGAAGAAGCCCTCGCCACATCGAAAGCTTTTTGAGTTTTGCCTTCGATTAGATAGGACTGGGCGATTGAGGCC
>QFOT01000088.1 GCA_003241285.1 Micavibrio aeruginosavorus | reverse complement strand
TACCATGGCGTTCGGCAAGACATGGCGGCGAATAATGACGCCGTTTTTGACGCCGAGTGCGCGAGCGGCGCGGACGTAATCAAAATTTCTGGCGCGCAGGAATTCGGCACGCACCACGTCCACTAAATTTACCCACGAAAACAAAAGCAGGATTAATAGAAGCGTCCAGAAGCCGGGCGTAAATAAAGCCGAAAAAATAATCAGGATATAAAGGCTCGGTAGTGAGGACCAAATTTCAATGACGCGCTGGGCGACCAGATCCGTCTTGCCGCCATAATAGCCCTGAATTGCGCCTGCGGCGACGCCGATAATCGAGGAAGCTATCGTCAGGGCCAGACCGAAAAGAACGGAAATACGAAAGCCGTAGATGACGCGCGCCAGAACATCGCGGCCCTGATCATCCGTGCCGATAATATTGTCTTTCGTCGGCTTCGAGGGCGCGGGTTCCGGCAGGTTGTAATTAATCGTGTCAAAGGAATAGCGAAAGAGCGGCCAGATCGCCCAGCCGTCTTTGTTGATCAGGTCCGCGACATAAGGATCCCGGTAATCGGTTTCGGTTTCAAATTCGCCGCCGAATGTCGTTTCAGGCAACATTTGAAACACCGGCATATAATAATGGTTTTTATAGCTGACCAGAATTGGTTTGTCGTTCGATACGAACTCGGCCCCGATGGCGAGGACGAAGAAGAACATAAAAATCCATAAAGACCAGAAGCCGCGGCGGTTGGCTTTGAACTGGGCAAGACGGCGTTCGGTAAGGGGAGATAGTTTAAGCATTGGCGCGGTTCCCGAAATCTATACGCGGATCGACAAGGACGTAAATCACATCACGCAGTAGCGTCACGACAAGCCCGATCAGCGCATACACATAAAGCGTGCCCAGCACGACCGGATAGTCGCGGTTGATGATTGATTCATAGCCAAGGAGTCCGAGGCCATCGAGGGAGAAGATAACTTCGATCAGCAGCGAGCCGGTAAAGAAAATCGACATGAAGGCGGCGGGGAATCCAGCAATAACGATCAGCATCGCGTTCCTAAAGACATGGCCATAAAGAACTTTGGTTTCGCTCAGGCCCTTGGATCGCGCGGTCAAAACATATTGTTTATTGATTTCGTCCAGAAATGAATTCTTGGTGAGCATGGTCAGGCCCGCAAAACCGCTGACCACGATGGCAATCGTCGGCAGCGTCAGGTGCCACATATAATCAGCAGCCTGTTTATACCAGGGCAGGTCGCCCCAATTATCAGACACAATTCCGCGCAGCGGGAACCAGTCAAAATATCTGCCTCCGGCAAAAAGAATAATCAGCAAAATGGCGAACAGGAAGGAGGGGATGGCATAACCAATAAAAATGGCAGCGGAAGTCCAGACATCGAAAGATTGTCCATCCTTAACGGCTTTGCGGATCCCAAGAGGAATGGAGATCAGATAAATCAATAGCGTCGACCACAGGCCGAGTGAAACGGAGACCGGCATTTTCTCTAAAATCAGATCAGTGACTTTGACATCGCGGTAATAGCTTTGGCCGAGATCGAAACGCAGGTAATTTTTGAGCATGATCCAGAACCGCTCATGCGCCGGTTTGTCAAAGCCGTAAAGGCGTTCCAGTTCCTTGACGAATTCAGGATCAAGTCCTTGCGCCCCGCGATAAGAGGATTGAGCGCCGACAGCGCCGGAGGATGATGCATCCATGGCCCCGCCCGCCGCCATATCGCCGCCCCCGCCGGAAAAACGGGAGGTGGCACCGACGTCATGGCCCTGAAGCTGCGCGATCATGCGCTCCACTGGCCCGCCGGGGACAAACTGGATGACGATAAAGCTGACAAGAAGTATTCCGAAGATCGTTGGAACCATCAAAAGAAGGCGGTGGAGGATATAATTAAGCATGTTAGGAGAATAGCCACTTTGTCATTCCTGCGAAAGCGGGAATCTCTCTATTTTGAAACGGTATACCGCCTGGGCGGGAGGGCAGTCAGGGCTGGATATTAGGGGATGGGGCTTGCGGTGAGGGCTGATACAGATAGCCGATTTTATTATCGGGGGTATTATATCTGTGCAGATGCTGTAAATACTCTTTGTTAGCCGGGTCTGAAGCGGCGTCACGATATTTATCCACCATCTCCTGATTAACTATTCCCGGGGCACTGCGCTCGATAGCTTTTATAAAACGATCTGCACTTTTTTTCGTTTCAGGAGAATGATCAAATTCTCCACTTTCATACAATGCTTTCGTCGCTGCATAGACTTCTTCCGGAGAGTTCTTTGAAAGCTGCTTGCCGAGGCTCACAAGTTTCATAGGATCGTTTCCTTGCATAGATTGCTCAAATCCATCTTTATTTATGATACCGCCTGCCAGAGAACGTAACGGATTGTCTTCATAGCCTGGCAGGAAGCGTTTTTTCCTATCTTCAAAAGAGGATTCTCCATCGGCAGCTCCTATGAATCCATATATAAGCGTGTTCGTGTAAGCGGTATTAAACTGAATTTTATCAGGATCTGCACCGGAAAGGTCTTTGCCGTCAAGATAATCCTGTAGGGCATTTCCTGTATTGTGATCGTCAAGAGATTTTCCGTTGCCGCCTAGTGTAATGACATCATCCTTAGACATTACACTGTTTATAATTCGCAGATCTGCAAAGGCTTGAGGAATAGGAGGTATAGCCCCGGAAACGATATTGAAATCCCTGGCGGCAGAAATATCGGCCTCTATTTCTCCTTTAATCGTCATTCTATTTTCATTTATAGAATTTACATTGGAAGCAAGATTGCCACTTTTCATCGAGTCGATAATTCTCTGAAATTGCTGGTCGGAATGGCCCCCGACGATATGTCCGATTTCATGTGAGATAGCGAATTTCGCCCAGTCCATACTATTACCGGGCATGGCTCCGAATTTATCAATGTCGAGAGAGGATAGGCCGGAAATCAAACCGTCTTTAAATTCATTATCTGAAAGTGAAGAGGGGGATGGAATAATAATCAAAGCGGAATCTTTCAGCGGTTTTGCTAAAGCCCCGGGACTGTTTGATTCAATATTATCTTTTACTTGTTCTTCATATTTCTCGTTGGCCCCGTTTCGAAACTCTTCGCGATCCATGCCAAGAATTTTTTGCGGCATATCATCCATATCCTGTAATAAATCATCACCGCTGGGCATGTAGTCAGGATAGGCATCGATCAAAGGAGTGTCTGAATCCGGAAATTGGGATTGGGCATATTCTAATAAATTTTCATCGGCAAAAAGAACCTTATTTTTTCCTGTCGCGAGAGCTGCCTGATTAATGTAAGCCTCGCCATAAGCGTCCATTGCTTCTTGAGATAAGGTAACCAACTGTCCAGAAGGTGTTTTGTAGGTCACGATCCCGGGCGAGGATAAGTCATCGCCTTCTAATTCGTCTGTTGCCAATGCTTGGTTTTCTGCCATCAAGCAGATTATATATAAAAATAGTTAAATTATGTTAAATTACGAAAGGTTTAATATTCCATGCTTTTATAAGCCATTCAGCCTGATTTCTCTCCAGATGGCATAAGGCGCCAGTCGATATTTTTAGAGAGGCGGCGGCTTCGGGATTCTGGGCGATAGCAGGCGCGAAACGGGCGATTCCGTTGCTGGTTATAACCAGTGTCGTGCCGCCGGTTTCCAGCTCATTGGCAAAGTTTTGCCAATTACGGGTGATCTGCTCAGGATCAGCCAGCCAGCCATCAGGTACGATGGCTTCCTTGTCCCATTTTTCGATGGCTTCCCTGCCAAGACGGGCGATTACATCTTCTTCTTTTTTATTTTCATCGGGCCCGTAATCGATCTCGTTAAAAATCGCGAGAGGGTGCGTTTCAATCGGCGCGCCGATCTCTGTCTTGATGATCTCGGCCATTTGCTTGGTGCGTTTTAACTGTGATGTTAGGATCAGGTCGGGGATAAGGCTTCGGTCTTTTAGATAGCGCCCTAGATTTCTCGCTTGTTCCTGCCCGCTTTCGACGAGTGGTAAATCAGTGCGGCCACCGACACGGGTTGGCGTGTCACCGGGGCTAAAAGTATTTCCGTGGCGGGCGATCAGGAGGGTGGTGGTCATTTTTTTAATTTTTCCATGAGGTCGCGTTCCATTTTATAATATTCATCAAGGGCGTTTCGATCAATCTGCCAGTTGCGGGATTCCTGAAGAATGTCGAAAGCTTCCTGATGTTTTTTCTGAGAGGTCAAAATTTGAACCAGCAGACTGCGCGGCGGCCAGAGCGTCGGATTTTTATCAAGGGCTTTGTGCAAAGTATCTGTCGGCAGCTTCAAATTGCCCGGGTTTTTCTTCAGGTAATATTGAGCGCGCCAGATATCGGCTTCCGGGGAGGCTGGATTGGCCGCTTCCGCGTCGCGCAGCCATGTCAGCACGTCTTGCGGCGGATCAGGCATACGACGGATCAGAAACCCTGCGGCTTCGATCCGACAGGCAGGGAAGGTTGGATTTCCCTTGTCGATACAGATTTGCAGGTTATCGGCATAGGTTTGCATGTCGCTATTCTGGGAGGCTTTCAGAGCTTTGGTCCAGAGATAAAGCGTCGGCGCGGTCTGCATTACCGTCCAGACAAGGCAGAGCAGGAAGATTGTGATGGCGGCGGCGGGAAGATAGCGCCAGCGTAAAGCGGAGCCTTTTTTTTGCGCGCTAAACACGGACAGGAAGATGCCTGCCAACAGGGCCATGGCAGTGTAGTGAAACGGGTAGTTGATATGCGAGATGGTAAAAATCGTCACAAGGCTTGCGCCTGCGCCGATTTGCAGCGGTGATAAATCCTTGCGGCATAACTGCCATATCACAGTGCCGAATAGTGTATAAAAAGCTATCGCTGTACCAATCCCGGTTTCTACCGCCCATTGCAGCGGGTCCAGATGCACCCAAAAGCCTGCCGAGTTATCAGCCAGTGTTTTGTAATGCGGATAATAAAGATGAAAGACACCAAGTCCGACGCCGTGCAAGGGATCGATGGCCAACATCCGCAGTGCCGAGAGATAAAGCGAAAAGCGTCCTGTTACATCCTTATCCATCTGGAGCATTAAAAGAAGCCGTTCTCCGAAATACGTCGTAAATAGCGCGATCAGGAGAATTGATACGGGAATAAGAGCGAGTTTCAGGGAGCGGCGCGATATTGAGGTGCGGTTTTTGAATAAAACAAAGGCGATCCCGATGAGGGCACCGATAAAGGCAGATCGGCTTTGCGTCGCGAGAAGACCGCCAGTCAAAATGGCAAAAACGATATGAATAAGTATCCTGGTTTTCCGGTTTTGCGCAGAAAAATGAAAATTCAGAACCATGGGTATGACAAAAGCAATAAGCCCGCCCAGTATATTCTCGTCATCGAAAAAAAGACGTGCCCGTGAGTAATAACCGTTTATCAGGATATGGACGATCGCGGCGAAAGCCAGGATCGTAATAATGCCAATGGCGCCATATAAAAATTTTCTGACATCTTGCCCCAAGGCAAACAGGTAGCCGACCGGAAGTACAGATAATATGACGAGAGTGACTTTTGAAGCGAAAGGCACGGGGCTGAATATCGCGCCCCATGTCCAGCCCAGCCATAAAAGCAGAATAAGGAATAATAAAGGATCGCGGTAATTGAGTTGCGACAGGCGTCCGCTCAGGATCAGGCAAATGGATAAAATGGCTACAGGGGCCATCATCCACGGGTTAGCGGCATCCTGCGGGATCAAGGCGATAATGAAAGCGAGGGCTGACACGATGAGAAATCCGAAATTTCTAATCGCGCTCAACCTAAGCATTTAGAAGCTGTTCCGCCCTGATAAGGTCTTCGGGAGAATCTATGCCGGACATGGAGGGCCGCCCTTTATAGTCAACGATCACGGCCTTTATACGTAGGCCGTTTTCGAGAGCACGCAATTGTTCAAGGCCTTCGAGTTCTTCATAGAAAGAAGGGGCAAGTGTTTTGTATTGCTGAAGAGCGTCCATGCGGTAGCCATAGAGCCCGATATGACGATAGACGGGTGATAAGGCCTTGCTGCGGTCTTCCTTGCGAATGGCGGGAATGATGTTTTTGGAGAACCAGAGCGCGTTGCGGTTTGGATCGAGAGCAGCCGTCGTGCCGCTGAAGGGAGTGGTTTTTTTATCTTCGCGAAGTTTATCGAGCGCTTCCCATGACATTTGCGTTACCGGCGTGATGATATCGGCGGACGGGTCGGCGAGATGTTCATCAATCATGGCGCGGACGAAATCGGGAGGTGTAAACGGGGCGTCACCCTGCATGTTCAAAACAAAAGAGGGCATTTCCGGTAGAAGTGAAGCTGCCTCGATGACGCGGTCGGTACCGGTGTGGCAATCCGGCGATGTTTTCAGATAATGCATGCCTGTTTCAGCACATAGGCTGGCAATACGTTCGTCGTCGGTAGCAACGGTGACGGTTACGTTATCCAAACCTTCCGCGGCCTTTATCGCATTGCCGTAGACATGAGAGAGAATAGGCTTGCCGCCGAGCACGGCGAGTGGTTTACCGGGAAAGCGGGTCGAGGCATAGCGGGCAGGAATAATGATCGCAATCATTACTGTTTTACCCACCATGTATCGGCAATGGCAGGTGTCATGCCGGAGAGTTTCGGATGGTCGAGCTTTTTCCACCATGCCAAACGCCAGCCGCCGAAATACCATTGCGGGATAACATAGTAATTCCATTGCAGGATGCGGTCGAGTGCATGCACATGCGAAACCAGATCTTCGCGGGTGCGGGCGGTGATAATTTTCTCGACCAGATCGTCGATTACAGGATCTTTAAGGCCGATCAGATTGCGCGAACCTTGCATATCGGCACGCGAGGACGACCAGAATTCACGCTGCTCATTGCCGGGGCTATCAGATTGCGGGATGATCGTGGAGGTCACATCGAAATCGAAGCTTTGAATCCGGCGTTGATATTGCGCGTCATCCACCGGACGGAAGGTCGCGGCGACACCTATTTTTTTCAAATTCTGAATAAAGGGCAATGTCCAGCGTTCGAATGCCGGATTGGCGTCAAGAAATTCGAACTGTAGACGCCGGCCTGTCTTTTCATGGACGCGAATGCCGTCAGGGCCTGTTTTATATCCGGCCTTTTCCAGTATATCCATGGCGGTTTTCAAATTCGTGCGGTTTGCGCCAGAGCCATCGGATTTTGGCGGCTGATATTCGGTTGTGAAAACTTCTTCCGGAATACGCCCGCGATATTTTTCGAGAATTTCGAGTTCCTTGCCTTTTGGCAAACCGCTTGAGGCGAGATCCGAGTTCTCAAAAAAGCTTCGCGTGCGCTTATAAGCGCCGTAGGCGAATTGCTTATTCTCCCATTCGAAATCGAAAGCATAGGTGAGGGCTTTCCTGACTTCCTTATCCTGGAAAAGGGGCTTCCTGATATTATAGACCCAGCTCTGCGAGCCTTGCGGGCGCTGGTTCTCGATAATCTCTTTATGAATGCGGCCATCGAGAACTGGTGGCGCGTTATAAGAAGTTGCCCAGGCCTTGGCGATCATTTCCAGTTGAATATCGTAATTTCCGGCAAAGAAAGCCTCTAGCTGGACATTCTGGTCACGAAAATAAGTATAGGCGATTTTATCGAAGTTATAGCGGCCTTTGAACACAGGTAAATCCTTGCCCCACCAGTCCTTAATTCGCTCATAGGTAATGGAACGACCAGGCGCAACGGAGGAAATTTTATAAGGGCCGGAGCCGAGTGGCGCCTCCAGCGTGGTGATTTCAAATTTATGCTTACCGTCCGTGTAGAAATGTTTCGGCAGAACAGGAAGTTGGCCGATAATCATCGGCAATTCATTGTTCTCTTTTGTCTTAAAGGTGAATGTAACGCGAAGCGGGCTTTCGGCGATGACTTTATCGACATCGGCATAATAGGCTTTGTAAAACGGCGTGCCGTCTTTCATCAGCGTATTGAACGACCAGACCACATCGTCCGCCGTGACCGACTTTCCATCGGCCCATTTTGCGATTGCGCGGAGATTGAACGTGATAGAGGAATTATCTTCGGCGCGTTCGACGGATTCCGCAAGAAGCCCGTACATTGAAAACGGCTCGTCATAGGCCTGTTCCATCAATGTTTGAAAAACGAGAGTTTGCACCCCGTCCGCCGGATTGCCCTTGACGATAAAAGGATTGAGAGAGTCGAACGAGCCGATCGATGAAAGATTCAGCGTGCCGCTTTTGGGGGCATCGGGATTGGTGTAATCGAAATGAGTAAAGTCCGCTTTATACTTTGGCTCACCGTGCAGCGCGATGCCGTGCTTGGCGTCTGCGGCGAAGGCCGCGGATGTGAGAAGTAGGCAGCAGCCGGTCAGGAGTAATTTTTTCATGGGAACCTCATCTCCCTATCTAACATTCTTTGTCATTCCTGCGAAAGCAGGAATCCCTCTTTATTCTTGTTAAATTGAAGGGAGATCCCCGCCTGCGCGGGGATGACAGTATAGGAAGAGAATTACCAGCTAAATCCGGTAATCGTGGCGGCGGGCTTGTGCGGGCTTTGGGCGATGGCCTGAATAACGCGGGTCATATCGGGCATGCCGGGATTATGCTCATAGCGAAGTTCTTCCCAGTGAATACCGGTCAGGGCCCAGATGCCATCAATTCCGTAATCACAAGCGCCGCGGATATCGGTATGAAGGGCGTCACCGAGCGCGCAGATTTTATTTTTCGGCGGATTGCCGAGTTTCTCGCGCGCCAGATCGTAAATCGCCGAATAGGGT
>QFOT01000087.1 GCA_003241285.1 Micavibrio aeruginosavorus | reverse complement strand
TACGGATCGCTGCTAATTTGTCCAGTCTTTCCTTTAAAACATTACGTATAAAGAAGTGCATGGATTTGACGTCGTCGACACTTGCCGTTTTTCCGGTACCTATCGCCCAGACAGGTTCATAGGCAATTACAGTGTTTTCAGCCGTCGCGCAGTCCGGCAAAGATCCCAAAAGCTGGGATTTTACGACATTTTCTGCATTCCCCTGCTCGCGCTCGACTTCAGTTTCCCCTACACAAATGATAGTTATCAGGCCTTCCGCATGGGCCAGAACGGCCTGATCTGAAATGATCTTATCGGTTGCGCCAAAAAACTGGCGGCGTTCTGAGTGGCCTAGAATCACGTACTCGGCCCCGATATCTTTGGCCATGGCGGCGGATATATCGCCAGTATAGGCGCCGTTTTTGAATTGAGAAGAATTCTGCGCGCCTAGAAATACGCCTTTTTGAATATTTTCTTTCACTGTCTGCATATGAAGAAATGGCGGACATAGGCAAATGTCGACACCGTCCAGTGCCGTAATTGATTTCGCAAGGGAAGCGGCTTCGGAAACCGAACCGTTCATTTTCCAATTTCCAGCAATAAGCTTCTTCATAAATCCGGCTTTCTAATTGATTTGATTGATAAGTTCTGAATATAGTCGCCTTGTAATTAATACAAGAGGTTATCGATGATTTTAAGCAAGATGCGTACCGGTGTTTTTTCAGGACTCTTTTTGGGAGTATTGGTGCTGGGTGGCGTTGGCCTTGTCCTGAGTGATGGTGCCGGTACTTTCCGTGACGGCGTTGGATCAACGGATGTCGCCAAAATTGACGGTCGGCCTATTAAATCAGTTGAATTCGACCGACTTGTCCGCACCCAGCTTCAGGCGCAAAACATTCCAGCAACGGAAGCTTACAGAATGGGCCTCGTCGACCGCATCCTGCAAAACGAGATCATGAGCCGCCTGCTCCGCAAGGCTGCTTTCGATTATGGCATCATCGCCAGTGATAAAACCGTTGCCAATGAACTGCACAAAGCCCTGCTTCCCCTTGCAGGTCCTAAAGGGGATGTAAAACAGGCTCTTGCCGGACTACTACAATCACAAGGCATGAGTGAAAAAATGCTGGTTGAATCCGTCCGCAACGATATCTCAACAGGCCTATTGCGCCAGACTATTGGCGGCGGGGTTTATGTTCCGCAAGCAATGGCCGAGGCTTTTTATCAATGGAATCTGGAAGAACGCGATATAGAATATGTTTCCCTGCCCGCAACTTCCGTTAAGCTGGATAAACCGACCGAAGAACAATTGGCTAAATTCTATGACACCATCAAAAGCGAATATGCGATACCCGAAACACGCAATGTAACAATCGGCGTTCTGGATACGGCAAGACTTTCAACAAAACAGGAAGTAACAGATGCGCAAGTCAAAGAATTCTATGACAGCCATCAGGATGATTTTAAAACGGAAGCGACACGAACAATCGAGCAAGCCGTTCTCAGAACTGAAAAAGAAGCGAATGACGTTTTGAAAGAGGCGCAAGGCTCAAAAGATTTAAAAGGCGCAGTTAAAAAGGTAACTGGGAAAGATACCGCCTATAACAAACCGTCTAAATTTGAAGAAAAAGCCTTACCATCTCAGCTCGCCGGGCCTGCCTTTACTGCCCCAGTAAAAAGCTTTGCCGGACCTGTAGAAACGCCGCTTGGTTTCCACGTCGCCTATATTCAATCCGAGCAGGAGGCGGCAGTTAAACCACTTGATGACGTCAAAACTCAGATCAAAAAAGAACTTAGCGATACAGCCAGCAGCGATGCAGCTTTTGAAGTTACGAATAAAATAGAGGACCGCCTTGCCGAGGGAGAAAGCCCTGATAGCCTGAAAGATGAATTCAAGCTAAATATTATCAAACTGGAAAATCTAAGTGCGACGGATGTAAAAATAGCCGCCCTAAAATCCTACAGCGCAGATGAAGGAAAAATAATTCAGGCGGCTTTTACCACCAACGCAGGTGAATCCTCGCCTCTAAGTGAAATTTCAGGCGGCAAAATGATTACCGTTCACGTAAATGGAGTTAAAGAAGCCAGGGCTAAAAACCTCGCCGACGTTAAAGATGAAGTTATAGCGAAATGGAGCGCTCTGGAAAAGAGAAGAAAGCTTCTCGTCAGATCGCTTGAAGTTACGACGGATATCGATTCTGGCAAAACGACACTTGAGAAAATCGCTGCCGAAAACAAAACTCCTGTTAAAAAGGCGAAAGTCGTGCGGGGGTCAAAAGCTCCTGCGGGCCTGAATTCTCAGGGCGTTGCACAAATCATGGCGACAGATACGACAAAAGCGGTTGCGATCCCGGATATTGAATCTATCCAGATAGTAACAATTAAAAAAGTATCGCTGCCCAAAAAATCGCCATCGAAAACCGAGTTGAACGATATCGAAAAAAATCTGTCACTCGATTTGCAAGAAGAGCGTTTCGTGTCATTTATAAATCATATAGAGCGCAGCAATAAGGTCGAGATTAACAAAGCTTTACTTGATCAGATGTACGGACAGGAACCGGCAGAATAATAAATGCAAGGTCCTGATTTAAAGAGCTTTACGACGCATTTTGAGAATGGGCAGACGCAGCTTGTCTGGTCATGGATTGTTGCGGACACTGAAACACCAATATCTGCATACTTAAAACTTTGCACAGATCAGGCTTATTCATTTCTTTTTGAATCCGTTGAAGGTGGCAATACGCTTGGGCGCTATACGATCATCGGTTTCGATCCAGATCTGATCTGGTCCTATCAGAACGAAATTGTATCAATTGATTCCCATCCGCAGCATGAAGCGCCTTTGGTATCACTCAAAAAGACTATGAAAGATTGCCGCCTGGATATCGTACCGAAAGGCCTGCCACCGATGGCATCTTCCGGTCTTTTCGGCTTTATGGGCTATGACATGATCCGCGAAGCAGAGCGCATACCAGATGACAACCCCGACACGCTTGCCATTCCCGATTCCATTTTCTCGCGACCGCAAATTTTAGTGATCTTCGATAATCTGAAACACCAAATTTGCATCACAAGCCCGGTCTATGAGCACAAAAACAATTCAGACAAAGCAGCACGCCAAGTATATGACGGTAAAGTACAGCGTATCGAAAATGTGATCGCCAGATTGAATGCGCCTCGTTTGCTTCAAACTCAGCCGCAAACTTTGCCAGCTTCTATAGATTTTAAATCGAATATGCCGAAAGACGATTTCTTCGGCATGGTGAAACGGGCAAAGGAATATATTTTGTCCGGCGATATTTTTCAGGTCGTATTGTCGCAACGCTTTTCCGCCGATTTTCCATTATCGGCTTTTGATTGTTACCGTTCCTTACGACGTGTCAATCCCTCGCCGTTTTTATTCTTCGTCAATTTCCCGGGCTTTTCACTGATTGGTTCAAGCCCTGAAATTCTGGTACGTGTCCGTGACGGCAAAATTACCATTCGCCCGATTGCAGGAACGCGCAGACGCGGCAAGGACAAAGCCGAGGACGATCTACTCGCTGCCGATCTTTTATCCGATCCAAAAGAGTTGGCAGAGCATTTAATGCTCCTCGACCTTGGACGTAACGATGTGGGCCGCGTGTCTGATATCGGTAGCGTCAAAGTCACCGAAAAATTCATTATCGAATATTATTCTCATGTCATGCATATCATCTCCAATGTCGAGGGTGATTTGCGATCCGATATCGACCCGCTCGATGCCCTGATGGCAGGTTTTCCTGCAGGAACCGTTTCCGGTGCGCCGAAAATCCGCGCCATGGAAATCATTGATGAACTGGAACCGGAGAAGCGTAAATTCTACGGCGGCTGTATCGGCTATCTGGCCGGCAACGGCAATGTCGATACTTGTATCGCATTACGGACCGCTCTTATTAAAGATGGCAAAATCCATGTTCAGTCAGGCGCAGGTATCGTCGCCGACAGCGATCTGGAATCCGAATACAATGAAACGATTATCAAGGCGCGCGCCATTACCATGGCTGCCGAGGACGCGCTTGAAAATGCTTTCAGGCAACAAAAAGCGCATAATGAACTATGATCACTTTAATCGATAATTATGACAGTTTTACCTTTAACCTGGTCCAGTATTTCGGCGATCTGGGCGAGGCGTGCAATGTTATCCGCAATGATGAGAAAACAGTAGAGCAGGTTTTAGCCGAAAAGCCGTTAGCGATTGTTTTGTCGCCGGGCCCTTGCAATCCCGATCAGGCAGGAATTTGCCTTGATCTCGTTAAGGCGTGCGCCGGGCAAGATATTCCGATGTTCGGGGTTTGCCTTGGATTCCAGTCGATGGCGCAGGCTTTTGGCGGAAAGATTATTCGAGCCCCTGCTCCCATGCATGGTAAACTGTCAAAAATCAAGCATGATGGTAAAGGCGTATTCAAAGGCCTGCCCTCACCCTATGAGGTCACGCGATACCATTCTTTAATTTTGGAGCGTGAAAGCTTTCCTGATGTGTTGGAAGCAACGTCATGGACAGAAGACGGTATTATTATGGGTCTGCAGCATAAGACCAAACCGATTCATGGCGTTTTGTTTCATCCCGAAAGCATCGCAACCGAACATGGCCATGCGGTTATTAAAAATTTTCTGGAGATTATAAAATAGTGCAGGACATTTTGATCAAAATAAGATCCGGCTTAACGCTCGGCCGCCATGAAATGTATGACGCTTTGTCCGGTATTACGGAGGACAAATACATACAGGCACAAATAGGCGCTTTTCTCATGGGCCTGTCTTTGCGCGGAGAAACGCCTGAAGAAATTATCGGCGCGGTCGGATTTTTAAAAGACAAGGTCGAGCCGATTTCTGCCTCGGACAGATCCATCGATTGCTGCGGCACTGGCGGTGATGCCTCAGGCACATATAATATTTCTACTGCCGCCGCTTTGATATTAGCCGGATGCGGTGTACCAGTCGCCAAGCATGGCAATCGCGCGGCTAGTTCAAAATCCGGCGCGGCGGATGTGCTGGAAGCGCTCGGCGTTAATCTTGTCGTAAGCAAGGAAGGCTGCGAAAAGGCGCTCAAAGAAATCAATTTCTGTTTTCTGATGGCGCCGCATCATCATACTGTTTTAAAACCGCTCGCGGCCCTTAGAAAAGAGCTCGGCTTCCGTACGATTTTCAATCTACTCGGCCCGCTGGCCAATCCTGCCAATACAAAGCGCCAATTAATTGGCGTATATGACCGCAAACTCTTGCCTGTATTTGCCGAAGTTTTGCGGGAACTGGGGGCCGAAAAAGCCTGGATCGTTCACGGCGAAGACGGCCTTGACGAAATAACCCTGACCAGCAAAACCTATTGCACCATTCTGGATAACGGCAATATTTCCGAGAAGGTTTTAACCCCGGATGATTTCGGATTTACCCCTATCATGGCCAAGGATATCGAAGGCGGCCTTGCACAGGAAAACGCGAAAGCCTTAATGGCATTGTTGCAAGGCGAAAAGTCGTCATACAGGAATATTGTTTTGGCCAATGCCGCCGCAGCCCTCATGGTTTCTGATAAAGTAGACTCCTTAAAAGACGGGGTTGCCATGGCGGCTCAGGCAATAGATGATGGCAGAGCATTATCAGTCCTAAACTCTTACAGGGATTTTACGAACCACAAATGAGCGTATTGGCTGAAATCTGCCGTGAAAAACTGGACTATGTCCAGAGAATGCAACATCTGATTCCCGATGTTGTGATGTCGGAGCGTGCAAAAATCCAGAGCGTATCGCGCGGATTCATTCACGCCATTCGCCAGAAAAAAGAAACGGGCGAACCGGCCCTGATCGCCGAGGTAAAAAAGGCATCACCAAGCAAGGGCATTATCCGCAGCGATTTCGATCCGCGTAAAATTGCCAAGATATATGAAAGCAATGGCGCCACATGCGTGTCGATATTGACGGACCAACCTTATTTCAAAGGCAGTGACGAAGATTTCGAAGCCGCGCGCAGCGTCATTCGCCTGCCCTGCATTCGCAAAGATTTTATGCTGACCCCTTATCAGATCGTCGAAAGTCGCGCACTCGGGGCTGATTGCATCTTGATCATCATGGCGGCGCTCGATGATAAGACAGCCAAGATGCTTTACAATCTGGCTACGGATTTAGGTATGGACGTACTGGTCGAAGTTCATGACGAGAAAGAGTTGAACCGGGCGCTCGAGTTGTCACCTAAAATGCTCGGCGTTAACTCCCGTAGCCTCAAGACTTTAGAGGTCAGCCTCGACACCGCATTCGCTCTTTTGGAGAAAATTCCGTCCAATATTATCCGCGTGGCAGAAAGCGGCATTCATAGCCATGATGATCTGAAATCTCTATTTGCCGCAGGGTATAACGCTTTTCTTGTCGGTGAAAGCCTGATGCGGGAAGCCGATATCGGGCAGGCCGTCAAAAAACTCCTTGGCAGCTGACAAGAATCGGAGTAGAACTAATATAGAACAAAAACTGTCCAAAACAGGATTTATGCTATGTTAACCAAAAAACAGCGCGAGTTGCTCCTTTTTATCCATGACCGTATGAAAGAAGGCGATATCGCCCCGTCTTTCGAGGAGATGAAAGACGCCCTTGATTTGAAGTCTAAATCCGGTATTCACCGGCTGATTACATCTCTTGTTGAAAGAGGCTATCTGGAGCGCCTGCCAAACCGAGCCCGAGCCCTGGAAGTTAAAAAATTGCCGGAAGGCTTTAAGCCTGAAATGCCTAAAACTGCAAAACCATCCCTAAAAGATAAAATCATTGATACGCTCGGCGATATCGTATCCTTGCCCCTTCTCGGCAAGATTGCCGCCGGTACACCGATCGAGGCGATTCGTAATGAAAATGATTTCTTCGAGGTTCCAGCCAGTTTACTTGGCAATGGTGATCATTATGCGTTGCGTGTCGACGGTGATTCTATGATCAAGGCTGGTATTAACGACCATGATATCGTCGTGATTAAGAAAACCACGCAAGCACGCGATGGCAAGATTGTGGTTGCCCTTGTCGACGGTCAGGAAGTGACGTTAAAACGCCTGCGCCGCGAAGCCGGAAAAGTTATTCTGGAGCCGGAGAACGATGCCTATAAGCCTCGCGTCTTGACACCTGACCGCGTGCAGATTCAGGGCGAGCTGGCGAGTTTGATCCGTACCTATCATTAACCGGACTCCATGGTCTTTTGCCTAATGAATAAGCTACTGTTTTGACCGAACCACCTTCGGCAATCTCTACAGCCCCGCTATCCATTAACGTGAATTTGTTATTGATCCGTGCCTTGCAATTGTGCTCGCGAAACGCCGTCGGCGTGACGATAATATCTGCCCAGTCGCAATCTGTTTTCAGCGCATAATAATCATTACCCCATGTGATCTTTTTATCATCATGAATAATGCGGCATTGGCCTTCGCCGCAGGTGATCGAACCATCCGATAATAAAACCTGCCCTTCTCGCGGGAAAGAGAATGCTGATCCCTCTTCCTTCCCCAATCGCTTTACCCAGTTCTCCGCAAAGAATTTATCTTTCATTGATGACGATAGATAAATTTTATCGCCATCCCTTACCATCATCAAACCGCCGCTTTGGGAAATAAGGATTGAAGGTGGCTGATAGAGGACAATAAAAACTGAGCTAGCCGCTACACCTATCATGGAAATCCATCGCGCCTTGCCATGTAAAAGGTATAAAGATAATCCGGCAAAGACAAAGCAGATCATTGCAGAAACCGGCCAGGCCGATATATTCCAGGAGGCTTCGGGTAAACTTGATATGCCGTGAGCAATAGCCAGCATCCATTCAATGCCATAGCCCATTATCTTCAAAGCGATATCCTGCGCACCAAACGGCCAGAGCAGGAATGTCGCAATCGTCATCGGCATAATGATGATGGCGGAAAGCGGAATAATCAGCGCATTGGCAACAACGCTATAAATTGGGATTTGCTGGAAATGATACGCGGCAAGCGGCGCGGTAATGATCGACACCACAAGCGTTGTGAAAATACTGCCGCCGAGGTAAATAAGAAATTTACGGACATGGCTGGCATTGTTGCGCCATTTCGACCAGTACTCGCGGGTCCATTCAGCCGCCAGTATCAAGGATATAACGGCTGCAAAAGAAAGCTGGAAGCTAGCCGACCAGATACTCTCCGGCGCGAATAATAAAACGATGATGGCCGCAAAAGATACCAGCCGGAGCGAGAACGGCGAGCGGTCGATCATAATAGCGATCAAGCCAATACCTGTCATCAGCAGTGCGCGGTAAGTCGGGACCGTCGGCACGACCAGAGCGACATAAAGGCTGCAGCCGATCAGCGCCACTATCGCCGCGATTTTTTTGATTGGGTAATGAAGGGCCAGACGCGGAATAGCGGCAAGAAACAGCCGCACGAAAAAGAAAATCGGTGTGGCAATCAAAACCACATGTAGGCCTGAAATAGAGATGATATGGGCTAAGCCGGAAATCCTCAGGGCATCCCAATCCTCTTCCTGAATGGCGGCCCGTTCGCCGGTGACAAGAGCCGTGACAATTCCCGAGATCCGGCTGGGCAATAACGCCTTGATATATTCGCCCATGGTTTTGCGCAAGCGTTCAAGAAACATGGATACGTCGTTTTCTGGAGCAGTCGCCACAACAGTTGGTTTTTTCAAAATAAAACCCATCGCGCCGATACCGTCGAAATAGTAATGCCGACGGAAATCATATGCGCCCGGCATCACCGGCATTGAAGGCGGTGTAAGCTTGACCAGAATCTGGACGCGGTCGCCCAGATTAAACCGTACGCGCAGTTTTGATGTCAGGCGAATTTTCTTCGGCGTATCTTTCAGTTCAAAATTTTCCAGCTTCACGTCATCCAGAAGAACAAGAGTTCCTTTGCGACCATCGAGTATCTCGGTATGCGCTATTGTGCCCTCAGCCATAAGAGGC
>QFOT01000086.1 GCA_003241285.1 Micavibrio aeruginosavorus | reverse complement strand
CGCCACTAATTGGAGCTTGCCTGTAACAATAATTGGATCATAGGAAAATTCCGTCGGGTGATTATCGGCATGAACCTCAATAACAAGTGCAGGACCCACGTGATATTGATATGGGCAATTGACCGGAAACGGCCCGATCAAGAATAGACTTTGCTTGTCAGTACTATTAAGCGGAAACATAAATCCCTTAACAGTTACCTGTTTACCATCGAGAGCTTTTATGTCGGCTTGGAATTCAGGCTTATAGTATTGAAAGTCCATTCCATCCTTGGTCTTCCCTTGGATATTTACCTGTTTGGTTTTACCAAAAATCTTCCAGTCTGTAGCTCCTTTCGGAAGGTCGACATATTCTTTGATATAATCCTCTATCGTTCTGGTCGGAGCATCCGCCCCTTCTTCAAATGTTAAAGCCATGGCAGCAACATTTAATAAAAGTGCTACTGCTATGACTGCCAGAGCTATTTTCATTCAGTATTTTCCCGTTGACAGGATCGAAGCGATATCTGTCCTTCTTGCCAAGATAGCCGGAGCAACCGATGCGATCAATCCCGCCGCTACTGCTAGCATAATTATTTTAATATCGATAATAGAAGGAAATAGTAAGTGTAATGGCATCGTAATATTTTCGAACCCTGATACAGAAAACCCGATGACAGCAGATATGAGATGGCCTGCTAAAATTCCTATCGCCGAGCCGGCAATTGTGAGCATTAGAGATTCTGCAATGATGATAGAAGATAATATAAATCTGGACGCGCCCATAACGCGCAAAATTGCGAGATCATATTTTCTTGCGGACAGGCTCGCCATTAATGTGGACAACAACATCAAAAAAGACAAACCCATGACTCCATAACCAATACCAATCAAGGCATTTTTTCCAACCCCCAGACTCTGGGATAATTTTACCATTTGGAAGCGAGGACTGACGGCCATCATATTTGTCGATTGGTTGATTTCACGGGGCAAATTTAAAACTGCTACCGGGTTTTTAACCTTAAGAAGAACCGCCGTTATCTCATGGCCTAAAGCGGCCTCTTCTGCGGCATCATGATCGTCATGATGGTGATGAGAGTGTAATTCCTGCACACTCTCAAATGAGGTCGTGATCAGACGGTCCAGAACCATTCCAGTAGGCTGCAAAACCCCTACTATCCTATACAAGTGAAAATCATGCTTATCATCGCCGTCGGCTGTAAATCCATGCATAGCTGCGAATTCATCACCGATTTTTAAATCGGTTGCCGCACCTGCGACTGCCTCAAAAGGCTTAGCAAAAGAACGGCCCTGAGAAAATTTCGCGCCGAAATTATCCAGATAAGCGGGTGTTGTGCCAACTATGCGCCATCCTTTGTAATTGTCGCCAATTGCAACAGGAATAGCTTCTTTGATCTGGGGATTTTTCTGAAGACGCTGAAAATCCTTCATTTCGATGTTTCCGCCGGGAATATCCGAATGGTATATTGTCGAGAGAACCAACTGCACAGGACTTCCCTTGGCACCAACCACGATATCGACACCTTGAGAATTTCGGGATATACTTTGCTGGATTGCATCGGAAAGCAGAAAAATCGTCACTAGCAAGGCAACGCCTGCCGCAACGGCGCTTGCGTTCAAAAAAGAATGAAACGGGCGGCTGATTAATGCTGCATAAGCGATTTTTAAAGGGTTCATTTATACTCTCCCAGACAAGCCTAAAGATATTATTTTGGGAAAACGACCACTAATTCGATTATCATGTGTAGCAACCAGCAAGGCCGCGTTATTTTCCTCTGCCTGTTCTTCCAATAAAGTCATAACCTTTAGCGCATTTTGATCGTCAAGAGCCGAAGTCGGCTCATCCGCTATAATAATACAGGGCTTATTCAACACAGCCCGCGCGATAGCCGCTCTTTGCTGCTCTCCCTGACTTAACTCCGCCGGTTTACGATGCGATTTGTCATCCAGGCCCAGCCTTGAAAGAAGATATTCAAGGCGCGCCTCGTCTTTCTGTTTAGCCAGTTTCCCGGCTAGAGCAATATTCTGCCTCATTGTTAATGAGGGCAAAAGATGCAATGTCTGAAAAATAAATCCAAAGTTTTTTCCGCGCAGAACATCTCTCCGGTGTTCTGGCAGGGAGTAAATATCTCTACCTTCAAATTCAACCCTACCCTCATTTGGCCTCATCAAGCCAGCCATGACAGATAACAAGGTCGTCTTCCCGGAACCAGAAGGGCCAAGCAGAAGAACTTTTTCTCCATGATTAATCTCAACTTCTCCAAAACATAGAGCTGGAGATTTGGGGCGGTCTACTATTATTTTTGTACTGCTGATAAGCATCATTTTTCTCTCTTATGCTGCTTCTTTAATATCGCGCCAGGACATGATTCCACCTTCAAGATTATAAGCTTTGACACCAAGCTTAGAAAGATAAGCTGTATAGTGGCGCGATTGCTCGCCTGTTGCGCATACCAGTAAAATAGCTGTCTCTCCTCCGAAAGGATTACCTCCATCTATCCATCTAGCAAAACTCTCCTGAGATATATTCATGCTTCCGGGTATTTGGATCATGTCAAAAGATTGCGGCGTGCGCATGTCGATAATGACCCGATCTTGGTTGTCCCGTTTCCATTTCTCAATATGTTCAGGACCAATAGACGGAACAATAAGGATATTATCGCTGTCAAAAGAAGAGAGTGAGTTTTCTTTTATCTTACTTCCAAAGAGTTCAGGCATGCGCTCGCGTATGTAGGATACATACCATTCCATCCGGTCACAAACCACAAAAACTGCTTTTTGAGGCGCAGATTCCTTTGAATCAATTTCCCTCAAATACCGCAACGCCGCAGTGAAATTTGCACCAGACGATGGGCCGCAGAGCACAGCGCATTCGCGAATTAATGTCATCATGCCGCCTAAGGCATCTTTCTCAGAAAGGGAGTAAATATGATTGTAATAATCTTTTTGAAAAAGCGTGCTTTCCATCATCTGCCCAAGATTTCTGATACCGGGAATAAAATGATTGGCTTTTGCCGCTATGCCAATTACCTGGCAGCCCGGATTACATTGCCGCAACTTTATTCCAATACCAAGACTTGAGCCTGTCGTGCCAAGGCCACCAAAAAAATAGTCCACATTACCCAGATCATTTAAGATCTCCTGCCCAGTGGTAACTTCATGAAATTCTGGATTTTTCTGATTGGTGAATTGGCTTGGAAAATATACTTGGTCCGGCTGCATAGCCATGCGGCGCTCTATAATGTATTGAGGGTCATTAGGATCACTTGTATCAAAACAGTCACTCGCGCCCGCTATTTCCTCAATACCAGCCCCCATTATCTGCAATATTTCTTTTTGTTCATCTACCTTAGAAAGCGCACTGACGAGATGGAATTTAAGACCATGAATATTGGCGATAGCTTGCAATGATTTCGCTGTATTTCCACTGGAATTTTCGTAGATAATTTTTTGACTTTTTTTTTATTTCGTCAAGATCATCTTTTACCATCGCCCACGCTGTACGATCTTTAACCGAACCGAACGGGTTCATCATTTCAAGCTTGGCATACAGCTCAATATTCTTTAGGCCGGTAATATGAGCGGGTATTTTCAAAAGCGGCGTATTACCTATTAAATCTGTCATTTGCTCTATGATCACGCAGCCCTCCTGTATTCCGAATCTTCAATGCATTTCCACGCTCTACCGCTCCTTACGACAGCGATTTTTTTTGCAATCGGCTGCATTAATGTTTCACTCTCAGTGAAATCCATCATGTATGCAGCTGTATTTGCAAAAGCAACGATGTCGCCGGCTTCAGGTAAATAGTCAGGATAAGTCCTGTTATATTGAAGCATGTCGTATGACAGACAAAGATTCCCCATGTAAAATACACCTTCATTTTCCAAATTCGCTTTTTCGCCATTTTGAGAAATTACTATAGGTTCTGTCAGTCGTTTAAAATGGTCAGAATGAATGTTAGATCGGTTCATCTCAAGACCGATCAGCCTATTTCCTTTTGGGGATATCTTGGTAAAAGCAACCCGGCCTAGTGTTACGCCACATTGATCAAGCAGCCCCCGGCCCGGTTCAATACATAGTTTTAGCAGGGAATCACGTACAACATCTGAGAAACGGGCATTGCCAAAAGATGGAAGACGGAATGATAGCCAGCGCTCAAGCTCTTCCCCCTTGGTACAAACTGGCGCATGATTGAGAAATGATGGCGATCCGCGTAAAACGCCTCCCTCTAGCCTAAACCCGAGGCCATTATTATTCCATGCCTGTGAATTGATGTGCCCCATGACAGAAGACTTAAAAGCTTCTACGTAACGATTCCATTCCTCGCATGAATCTGCATACATGATTGGGAATCCGCCGCCGATATTAATCTGGACGGGTTTTAAACCATGCTTGATCGATAAAAATGTAAGCCTTAGAAGATTTTCCATTGCCGCTATGCGCTGCTCATCTCCAGCAGTGCTGGCGTGCCACGAGAATCCTAGAAAATTAATTTTTTCCTTATTCTGCTCAAGGAATGTAAGTATATTTTCAATATCGTCAGTGGCTATGCCGAATGTGTTATCTTCTTCTCCAATAAATTGAACTCGTGAAGATTGGTAGTCGGCAATGCGAAGGGTAATTTTGATCCGGTATGTCAAACCCATTTCTGAATGTATTTTTGCTATCTGATGTAGCTCATCCAGATTATCGACATTTATCAGAACATTATGCCGCAAGCAGTTTTCTATATATTCTAGGCTCTTTGGACCTGTAGCTCCGATGCGGGAAGTTTTCCATCCGCTATCGACCGCAGCTTTCAATGAGTTTACCGATGACACATCTATCCCAATGTCATGACCTGAAGCCTCCCGGTAAAGCGCCTGAGATTTACATGGCTTGCTGGTGTAATAGATAGTTCCACGGAGGTTATGTTTTTTATAGGCATTTTGGAAAGTTACCAAATTATGTGGCATGTTCTGGGGAAAGATAAGATTTAAAGGCGAACCCCATTTTTTTACTAAATCAAACAAGAGCGGTTTGTTGTCAAGAAAACACTTAATATGTGGGTGTAGGCGCGGGCGCAAGCGCGGCCGTAAAGACTCAGACATGCCTATTTCATTCTCTGCCCTCTGCCCCTTCATCACACAGCCTTCACAAAATCTTCGTACACGGCTTCATAGTCAAAATCCAGATCAATCTGCTCCATTAGATCAACACCGTAGGCTGCACTGGCCCACCCACTAGCAGATCGCTCATGAAAAAATTTGCCGTTTTCTATGTATTTTTTCCAATCACGGCTTCCAAGCGACAGAGCCGCTTGGTGCATAATTTCAAGACTTTCTGTCGCCCGATCTTCCAAATCTGAAACAGTATATTCTCGACCTTTTTCAAAGTTACGGATAACCGATAAATTATCGAAGGCAGTTAGAATTCTCTGACCCGTTCTTTCTTCGATAAACTGGATATCTTCCGAAGATGTGATTTTATTAGCGATTATAAAAAGCCGTATGCCGAATGGATCGGCGTATAACCGCGCCTGATCATAAACGCCAATAGATTTTAAGGTAGGCTCAAGTACGAGGAAAATCGCATCGTAGCGAGTAGCTAGACCAGATGAGGCAAAAGGATCCGCCCCGGCACACATATCGCCGATTACAAATTCGTCTTCTTTATCAAGAAAATGGTTCAGGAATATACCCTCAGCACCCGTGAATTTATGAAAGCAGGTTTTACCAATATCATCTTCCTGGTGTCCCCCGACTGCCATAAAGCGCAAATTTCTTTCGTAGTATATAAAATGGTGGCTGACTGGATCATTACCTTCAAAGGTTATAAAATTTGAGCCGCGTCCTGCCGGTGTAGATTCAATTACATGCTCAGGCTTTATTCGCTTATTCTGTCCGGAAACATATTCTTTGAGTATTTCCATTTGCTGACCTAAACGCGGCAAAGAAGACAATCTTCGCTCATCAAGCCCTAACGCGGCGCCAAGATGCTGATTGATATCACCATCAATGGCCAGCACGTGCTCGTTTTTGTCCATTAGGTAACGAATAAACAAAGAGGCCAAGCTCGTCTTTCCGCTACCACCTTTTCCGCAAAAAGCTATTCTCATCGTTAAATTTCCAGTTTCGTTTGAGGTTTAACATCTGGAATCATTTTATCGAGGAGTGGCATAAGGCCTTTCTCGCTTAATAATTTGCGCCGATCAGCCGTATCGAGCGGCAGCAATTCTCTAAACAGCGCCTGCATCCCCGCATCCTGGCAAGCGAGGGCTGTCAATGTGCTGCAGGCCGGACAAGCAACACGTTTATACTCATGACCCATAGCTGTGTGGTGATGGTCGCGAAAGACACCTGAATGATCAAGGAAATCGCCCCAGTCTTTATTTAGCCTACCCAACTCCTTCGCATAGTCTTCATCACTCAAACTATTATCAAGGGTCAACGCCATATAATTCATGCCAAATTCAGCATGTTTATCCATTACTCCAGACAAAACCTGCCAGAGAATATTGCTTCGGCTTTCACGAATTCTTAATCCCCACGGCTCAGGATCGCTTCCTGCAAAATAGTCGGCAGGCAATTTGCCTGTTTTACGGATGGTTAATTCTTCATAGGGCCCATGTATTCCATGAATACGCGCAGGATCATCTTTGTGCTCTATCGCTTTAAAAAGCACCAGCTCAGCAAGAGCTTTTTGGCCTATATCGAAAGAGGATGAATCAATTTTTAAATGGCTGTGATCATGCGAAGAATGAACGCCATGGTTATCGTGTTTTGTTATCATATAACACTCCTTGCTTGCGGCGTTATAATGTAACATTAATAAAAATTGCAATAACTAAAAATTATTTCCTGCCTTGGTTAAGCTGGCTCAACTGCTTTATTTGATAGATCATGGGCAATTATTGTTATGTACAACCATCCTGTCTGCAATACGTAAAATTAAAACAAAAAATAGGTGAAGCTTAACCAGCTTCATGTATACTTAAAATGTATCAACCGCTTTCAAACAGCTTCCCGAATTCACATAAATGAAATCACTCATTCTTTCGACCGGCGTTAAATCCCTCGCTTTTGCCGCTTTGATGTCACTGACCTGCCATCAGGCTCATGCCGAAAGCGGCCTTGCCAAGTACAAGACACAACTGGAAGCTGCGGCAGCATCCGCCAAGCCTGTTCCTGTCGAACAGCAGGAAATTACTTCCCCGCCTCTTAAGAATGTAGATGCCATTGACCAAAGTGAACTTGAAGATATCGATGAATTACCCCCCATCGCTGAAGATTCGCTTGAAATAGAGCCTTTGCGCGTTTCTCTCGACAAGCCCGAAATTATCCGTCTCGACCGCGATGCCGTGAATGTGATCGTCGGCAGCAATGAAAATTTGCGCGTCGTACCTGACACCAACCGCAATCTGGTACTGATCGCCAAAAAGCCCGGCTCCACTTACTTTCGCGCTCTTGATACCGACGGTAAAGTCATAATGCAGCGACACGTGATTATAGGCTCGCCAACCAAGAATTACATCCGCATCCGCCGTGCCTGCGCCAATGGTACACAGGGTTGCAAGCAATACAGCGTTTACTATTGTCCGGACATGTGCCATGAAGTGAATGTGGTGCAGGATGCATCCGGTCCGGGAGCCGCCATCCCAGAAGAAACCCCTTCAGGTCCTTCCAATACTGGCGCGCAGGCAGATCTTAATGAGGACCTCATGGAAACGCCCAAGACCGAAGAGCCTCCACCTGGAGAATAAAAATTTAAAACACGGAGCTTTCTTTCCATGATTACCCGCACCTTGAAAACATTAACCGTAATTCTTGCCTCTGCCCTGCTCCTGTCTTCCTGTGCAGGATCGCCACCGCCTGCGGCAAAGAAACCAGTGACGTCCCTTTCATCTAAAGGGGCAAGCAAACCCGAGCTTTACGGCGATCGCCGCGAGGCCTTGAATACTACTGCCTATATTTATAAGAAAAATCCAAAAGATGAATTTGCTGCCGGACGCTACGCAAAAGCCCTACGGGAATCCGGAGATCTGAAAAAAGCGGAAAGCGTTCTGACCCCCTTCTTGAAAGGAAAATCTCCTGCCACGCTAACCTTTACCGAGATGGGTGCGCTGGAATTAGAAACAGGCGATTTTAAATCCGCAGAATCCTATGCTCGCAAAGCGATCAAGGCCGATGGCGGCAATTACCGCGCATGGCATGTTCTTGGCATTTCACTGGACGCGCAGCAAAAACATCCTGAAGCTGAAACAGCTTTCAAAAAAGCGCTGGATCTGTGGCAGGGAGATTCTATTCCTGTAATGAACAACCTTGCTTTGAACCTGGCAGCCCAGGGCTATACCGATAAAGCCCTTAATCTTCTTTATTCAGCTAAAGAAAAAGATCCAAGCCGCGTCGAAATTGAGCGTAACATTCGCATTATACGCACGCTGAACGAACCTTCCGCTTATTCTGTTGATGCACGCGGTGAAGAAGCTCGCAAAGCGATTGCAGCAGCGAAAGCTGCAAAAGAAGTCGAGAAGAAAAAAACGCCATAATCAATCCATAACACCGGCATCCCCTGCTGATAAAAATGCCGGGGTAAGAATAACTATGAAAAGCGCCGGTAGGAAAAAAAGGATCATTGGTACAGTCAATTTAGGCGGCAGAGATGCCGCCTTTTGTTCAGCGTTAGCCATCCGCATGTCACGCAGCTCTTCTGAAATCACACGCATCGCGCCAGATACCGATGTTCCGTATTGCTCTGCCTGAAGCATCGCAGTTGTAAAAGATTTGGCCGCGCCTGATCCCACGCGCCGCGCAAAATCCTGCAGAGCAGCCCTTCGATCATTAAGCATACCCATTTCAGCACTTAAGATGCCAAGCTCTTCTGCCAGCGTGGGAGAGTGATCTGCAATTTCATCCGCCACACGATTGATCGTTTGCTCAAGACCTATACCGCCTTGCACACAAATCAGCATCATATC
>QFOT01000085.1 GCA_003241285.1 Micavibrio aeruginosavorus | reverse complement strand
AGCCTTGTCTGAGCCTTCATGAAAAGGCGCATAACGGAGAACGACCCGAACATCTTTTGGATAACGATTAAGGATATTCTTAACAATTGGATAGAACGCACGACAAGCTTCACATGAAGGGTCAAAAAACTCCACAACTGTAACTTGAGCTTCATCATTCCCGATTACGGGTGAATATTCACGGATTAATGAGCTTTCTTTGGGTAATATCTCTTTAGAAGCATGAGACTGTATGGTCTGCGTTTCGGCATTAGACGTTGTCTGCTTATATGAATAAGCCCCCATTCCAAAAATCGTGGATACGATCACCAGCGTGATAACAACCAATATACTTTTCTTCATTACACGTTCCTTTTTACAATTTTTGAAATCATTAACAAACCGATAGATATGAATAAAAAGCAGACTAAGGATAGAAGCGGTAACGGCAGCACTCCCCACAACATCATGGCCTCTCCTGAGCATGAAGGGCCAGACTGCATACAAGGCTTAACTTCTTCAGGCAATATTTTAAAGTACAGCAGCGTATGAAAAGCGGCTAACAAACTGCCAGCTAGAGATAAAGTTAATCCGTATATCCACATAGCGTAATCAGACCTGCACAGAGAGATGCCCAAGATCACAGCCAACGGAAACATAAAAATGCGCTGATACCAGCAAAGATTACAGGGGATCTGGCCCATGACCTCTCCAATAAAGAGAGCGCCCAATGTTGAAACAAGAGCAACTAACCAAACTGCAAACAATAATAGCCAAGCTTTATCGTTTATCTCAGACTTATCAAATTTATAACCCAATTCAGTATCCTTCCTATGCGAACAGCATGATCAAACCAAGAGCCACTAAAAGAGTGCCCAAGATTGCTGTTTCATATTTTTCCAATGCGTGGACGTGCACATGATCCAAACCTTTTAAAGTCAGCCATGTAAAGAAAAGCATACCGCCTAATGTAGCCAACCCGAGTACAGAACTTAACAAGATAAAACCGAACCAGCCATATTGAATGCCTGAAATATATACTGGTAGGAAACCTTCACATGGAGAGAAAGTAAGCATCACAAGAAGTCCGATAATTATCGCGCGATCAGATTTATTCGGTACATTTTCTTGATCATGATGATGGTGGTGATGCGAAGATTTCCCTAATTTATATTTGACCAGATAAAAAAATCCGAAACCGATCAAAACGCACCCTGCAAATAAATGAAATGTGTGACCGAACCATGTTTCTGCCTGAATACCTAGAAAAACTACAACAAAACCCAATATAGTCGTGAAGAATACATGGCCTAAACTGGCCAGAGCCGTAACAAAAAGCGTTTTTGACTTCCCCCATCCCTGCCCTTTACCTGCGATTACAAAAGGGAGCCAATGTGTTGGCAATGCTGCATGGGCAAAAGCAACCATGAGGCCCGTCAGAATAATCGGCAAAATAGCAATCAAACTTAAACTATGTTCCACTATGAGTTCCCTTCCAATTTAGCAAACGCATGGCATTCGCGGTTACCAGAACTGTTGCGCCTGTATCCGCAAGGATAGCGGGCCACAAACCTGTTACTCCCATGATAGTCGTAACCAAGAAGACCAGTTTAAGCCCCAGGGATATCGTTATATTTTGCCAGATATTTCCCACTACCTTTTTTGATAGAAAAATCATATTGGCGATATCTGTAACACGGCCATGTAAAATAGCTGCATCTGCCGTTTCGAGCGCAACATCCGTGCCACCGCCCATAGCAATGCCTATATCGGCTGCCGCGAGTGCTGGGGCGTCATTGATACCATCACCTATTTTAGCAACGACAGCTCCACTTGATTGGAGTTTCTGAACAATAGCCTGCTTGTCCTGAGGCATCATATGGGCATGGATTTCGGTGATGCCCATGCTTTTACCGATAGCTTCGGCAGTTCGCTGGTTATCACCGGTCAACATGATGGTAACAATCCCCGCATCTTTAAGAATGGCAAGCCCTTTTCGAGCATCCTTTCGCGGCTCGTCACGAATAGCCAGGAATCCTGCTATACTCTTGCCGACCATGACAACGGATACGGTCTTGCCTTCATCATTTAAGGCTTCAATTTTAGAAAGCTGCTCTTTCTCAAGAGAAACGATTTCTTGTGCAGCTTTCGGCGACATTAAATAGACAGTACTACCTTTGACGACGCCCGAGACGCCTTTTCCGGCTATTGCTTTGGAATCGGTCGCTGAAGGAATTTCAATCGTTGCTTCTTTTGCCTTGGCGATGATAGCAACTGCCAGAGGATGCGATGATCCGGTTTCAATGGCGGCGGCCAAGGATAGAACTTCATCGGAAGGCAATTCCAAACCGATTATATCTGTAACAACAGGTTTACCTTCCGTAATGGTTCCCGTTTTATCTAGTGCTACATGCGTGACAAGACGTAAATTTTCTAGTACCGCACCACCCTTCATCAACAAGCCACGTCTTGCACCTGCAGACAGACCTGAGGCTATTGCTGCGGGAGTAGAGATAACCAGAGCGCACGGGCACCCGATCAGAAGTACCGCTAGCCCTTTATAAATCCACTCATTCCAAGAAGCTCCGGTTAACAGAGGCGGTAAAATTGACACGAGCAAACCCAGAAGCAAAATACAAGGTGTATAATATTTTGAAAATCTTTCGATAAATCGCTCAGTCGGGGCTTTGCTATCCTGCGCTTCTTCTACCAGTTTAATAATTCTCGCAATCGTATTGTCGCTAGCGGCAGCTGTAACTTTAACACGTAAAACACCATCTCCATTGATAGTGCCTGCAAATACGTCATCACCCTGCTTTTTCTGCTTTGGTACGCTTTCTCCGGTAACAGGAGCCTCATTTATAGCGCTATCACCTTCGACAATCACCCCGTCAGCCGCAATACGATCACCGGGTCGCACGAGGATAATTGAATTAATTACCAATTCCTCGGCTTGAACTTCCCTGACAGTATCGTTTTCTTCTAAAAATGCGGTTTTTGGAATAAGAGTAGCTAGTTCCTTGATGCTGGCATTGGCTTTCCGCGCTGCCAGACCTTCTAGCATTTCGCCGACGAGGAACAGCAATACAACCACAGCCGCTTCCTGAGACGCTCCTATAAAAAAAGCGCCTGTTGCCGCTATGGACATCAGTATTTCAATCGTAAAGAAATTACCTTGTTTCATCGAAGAAAAAGCACGGCAAATGATAGGAATTAAACCAACAGATAATGCTGCTAGAAAAGCCCAGTTTCCCAATGATGGAATAAGATAACCGACAAGATATGCCAAACCTAGAGCAAGCCCGCATAATAACGGCATACGTATCTGAGGGTTTTGATACCAGCTTTTGTCTGAAGCAGCCTCCTTCTTGTCATGACTGCAACAACCGGAATTCTTCTTTGCTATAACATTTTCAGTCATACTTAAATCCTTAGCTCATTATTTTTAAATTTTTAACACAGAGGTATTCTTTTTTAGAAAACGAAGGATAAGACATAGGCTGGCAATTATTACATAAGCTACTATTGCCGGATAATCATGACTAAGCCATTCATTGATTGTTTCACGATCTGCAATAACGTCAAAAACAAAATGCATGATAATGAAAATTGTACTGACACCTAACAGTCCCGGATACTCTTTCCGCAAAACCGTTTTCCATGAGAACGAAAGAGTGGGATTTTTCCAGAGACTAAAATCAGGTATAAGAGCGGGTGTCTGCTTTCGCCATTCATCGTATGAACTTTGAAACTTGGAATAGAGATAGCTTTCTTCAACTAGAACAATACGCTCCATGTAGATAAAAAATGCTAGTGCAATTATTAATCCCAAGCACCAGACTTTTGCCCAAAGCAACACTCCCAAAATAATAATAAAATTTCCTAGATAAAGCGGATTACGGCAGACTGAATACATCCCTGATGTATTCAGATCGTCTGCACGCTGTTCGCGCGTATTACGTCCAGATGTATTTCCGGCGGCAAATCCAACTGTAGTCCCACGGATACAAAGACCTATTAATGAAATTAAGAAGGCCAGAATACCCCAGACATCTTCCCAATATTCGCTGATCGCCTGTTCCATAGGGAAATTGCCGTAAATGGCAAAAATCATGGGAACTAGGAAAAACAAAGGCAATTGCCCTCTCCAGCGAAAAAGAAAGTTACCTTGTTTTAGCATTACGCCATAAAGATCTTTTGACAATTTTTAAATCCTATTTCAGTAACAGAAGCGCAGTTATTAGCTGCGCTTCTGTTCGTAGATTACGGGTTTTTAGCTTCAGCAGCCTTGTAGATGCTGCGCAGAGACTCTTTTTGGGTAGACAAAAGCTTCAAAGCTTCTGATGCTTCAGTTGCCTTGTTATCTTCTGCTGCATGATGGAAATTATCTACCGTATCGGACAATTGATCTATAGATTTATCCAGGGCCGCATCACCTTTATTTGCCAAGTCATGTAATGCATCAACGGCCACTTCCAGTTTTTCCCCGGCTTCATGTAGCGTTTTTGTGTCTTTGGCATCCAAGGCTTTTTGTGCATCAAGAGCAGACTGATCGAGCAAGCTCCAGGCTGCGGCAGCATCTTTCGGTTTTGCTACAGAGAAGTGGGATTTCTCATCATGATGTCCATGATCATCATGAGCTTCTGTAGATTTGTGCCCATGATCTTTGTCATCATGATGATCTTCCGCATAAACTGGTGAGGTGGCCAATACAAGCGCAAATGCAGCGGCAAATAGTTTCTGTTTCATTTAGACTCCTTCTTCTTTTGTTAAAATATACGCAATAATTATAGTTCTTCTTTATCGAGAACATCGTCAGCTAGATTGAACCGCTTATAAATCGCAGGCAGAACAAGTAGCGTCAGAATAGTTGCCGTTACCAGACCACCGATGACAACAGTCGCCAGAGGCTTTTGAACCTCGGCTCCCGCGCCTGAAGCGATTGCCATTGGAACGAAGCCAAGAGAGGCCACCAAGGCGGTCATAAGAACCGGCCGCAGACGCGACAGGCTTCCATTAAGGATCGCTTCATGTGGTTGCATCCCTTCCTTCACCAACTGATTGATCCGCGTAATCAGGACAAGGCCGTTTAGAACGGCCACGCCGGAAAGCGCAATCAATCCCACAGCTGCTGAAATCGAGAACGGCATGCCGCGTAGCCATAGGGTTACGATACCGCCTGTAAGGGCCAGCGGAACACCACTGAAGACAAGAAGAGCCTGCCTTACCGACCCTAGCGCCGTAAACAGCAGTAGGAAGATGGCAAAGAAACAGGCGGGAACCACAATACCCAGACGCGCCTTGGCTTCCTCAAGGTTCTTAAACTGCCCGCCCCACTCCAGCCAGTAACCGGCCGGAAGTTTGACCTGTTTATCGAGCGTTGCCATGGCATCTTCGACGAAGGATGCAATATCACGGCCCCGCACATTTGCCTGAACGACAATTCTGCGCTTGCCGTTCTCGCGGCTGATCTGGTTAGGACCATCTTTGATTTCAAGCGTAGCCACTTCTTTTAAAGGAATATACAGCGAGCGTTTATGCTGGGTTGGCCCTGCATCGCTTGTATCATCCTCATTGGGTAGCAAAATCGGCAGATTTTCAATTGCCGACAGGTCGTTACGCATGCTTTCCGAAAAGCGAACCAAGATATCAAAGCGTTGGTCACCCTGAAATACAAGTCCAGCTTCTTTACCACCAATGGAAATTGCAAGCACATCGAGCACATCACTTACATTCAGGCCATATCGGGCAATTGCAGGTTTATCGAGCTTTACTTCCAGCATAGGAAGACCAGAGGTTTGCTCGATTTTTACATCGGCGGCCCCATTGACAGATTGGAGAGCTTTACCGATTTGCGCCGCCGTAGCTTCCATGGTCGCAAAGTTATCGCCATAGACTTTGATAGCAACATCACTTCGCACGCCGGAAATCAATTCATTGAAACGCATTTGTATAGGCTGCGTGAATTCATAATTATTTCCGGGTATTTTTTCGACTGCTTCCTGTAAGTTCTCGATCAATTTAGATTTATCAAGATCAGGAGCTGGCCATTCCTTGCGGTCTTTGAAAATGATAAACGTATCCGACACATTTGGTGGCATCGGATCTGCAGCCATTTCCGCCGTTCCTGTTTTGGAATAGACGAAGGCTACTTCAGGAATAGAAGAAACAGCCTTCTCGACCTGAAACTGGATTGACTGAGATTGTGACAACGATGTACTTGGAATACGCATGGCATGCATCGCCACATCTTTTTCATCAAGTTGCGGGATAAACTCCTGTCCCATGCTGAAGAATAAGATAACAGCGCCCACGAAAGCCAGAACTGATGCACCAATGAATGTTAAAGGCATCTTCATCGAAGCCTTTAACATCGGGGTATAGACATTTTTGGCACCATGAATGACACGGCTTTCTTTTTCCTCGACCTTGCCACTGACAAAAATAGCCAGCATGGCAGGCACAAATGTAAGAGAAAGAACAAAGGCAGCCACCAAAGCAATAATGACAGTGATCGCCATAGGTTCAAACATTTTACCTTCAACACCTGTAAAAGTCAGAAGCGGGATATAAACCATGATAATGATAGCCTGACCAAAAACGGATGGCTGGATCATTTCCCGGCTTCCTAACATGACTTCATGCAAACGCTCCTTAAGCGTCAGTAATCGGCCTTGCTCATGCTGTTTATGACCTAAACGCGATAAACAGTTCTCCGTAATGATAACAGCCCCATCGACGATTAGACCAAAGTCAAGCGCACCTAAACTCATCAGGTTACCGCTGATCCCGAACCGCTGCATCCCGATAGCCGTCATCAACATCGCTACCGGAATAACCGTTGCCGTGATAAGGGCGGCCCTGATATTCCCCAGAAGGAAGAATAAAATAGCAATGACAAGCAATGCCCCTTCAGCCAGATTTTTCTCAACTGTTTTGATCGTAGCATCGACAAGCTTGGTGCGGTTTAAAACTGGCTGAACTTCAATTCCGGCAGGAAGGCTTTTACTGACTTCCTGAATTTTTTTGTCAACGGCATCTGAAACAATCCGGCTATTGGCCCCAATCAGCATCAGCGCTGTTCCGACCACGGCCTCTTCACCATTTTCACTGGCTGAACCTGTACGAAGCTCCTTACCAATTCCAATCTCTGCGATGTCTTTCAGATAAATAGGAATTCCACGGCGATTGGCGACAACAATATTGGATAATTGCTCGGCCGTATCAATCCGTCCATCAGCCCGTACGACATAAGCCTCGCCGTTACGCTCAATGTAACCCGCCCCTATACCATGGTTATTCTTCTCAATAACATAGATGACATCAGTAAAGCTTAAGCCTAGCGATACAAGCTTCTCAGGATCAGGCATAACATGATATTGCTTTACGTATCCGCCAATAGCATCAACGCCAGCAACCCCCAAGACCCCTTTTAGTTGAGGACGGATGATCCAGTCTTGAACCGTGCGAAGATATCCGGCAAGTTCATAATCTTTACGTAGGCGCTGGCCTTCAGGAGTCAGATAGCTACCATCTGATTGCCAGCCGGGTTCGCCATTAACTGGTTTCTGCTCTGGCTTACGCTCAGCGAACTTGACGGTCCACATATAGATCTCGCCAAGACCGGTAGAGATCGCACCCATCGTCGGATCCGCTCCATCGGGCAGGCTTTCACGTGCTTCACTGATACGCTCCCCTACCTGCTGGCGGGCAAAATAGATATCAACATCGTCACTGAAAATGGCCGTTACTTGCGAAAATCCATTACGAGAAATCGAACGAGTATTCTCAAGGCCCGGAATGCCAGCTAGCGCGGTCTCTACAGGAAACGTGACCTGTTTTTCTACTTCTTCGGGTGATAGAGCAGAAGCTACAGTGTTGATTTGAACCTGATTATTCGTGATATCAGGAACAGCGTCGATTGGGAGACTGCGTAAGGAATAAATCCCAAACGCTGATACAGCCAAAACAAGGAGTGCGATCAGGTAACGCTGACGCAGGGAAAAGTTCAAAAGTTTTTCAATCATGACAATCTCTCAATATGAATTTTAGTGTTCGTGCTCAGCGGCAGATTTTCCGATATCAGCTTTGACGACAAAGCTGTTCGTCGCGACATATTCTTCGCCAGGCTGAAGACCACTTAAGACTTCCGTCCATTCGCGATCAGCCTGTCCTAGCTCAACTTTGCGCATTTCATACTTTTCGCCTTCCTTGACATAGACGACCTGAGAGCCTTCCTGACGCTGGATGGCAGATGTCTTAACAGCTAGAGCAACTTGTTTTTCTGATAAAACGACATCGCCGCGAACCGTCATACCGGAACGCCATTTCTGATCCGTATTATCGATCACAACACGTGCTACGACAGTCTGACTTGAACTTTCAGCCGTTGGAAGCAACGTGCTAATGGTGGCTTCTGTACTCGTAGTAGAGTCGCTCAAGCTAAAGATATCGATCTTCTGACCAATCGCCAAACGATCCATATCGCGGGAGAACACGAAGAATTCAGCCCAAATCTGGCTTAAATCCGCCACGACATAGATAGCTTCATCACCAGCAAGCCCGCCGATAGCTGCATTCCTGTTTACGATAACGCCATCTAACGGGGATGTGACAGCGTAAGTTTGCAAGCTCTGGTTACTTTCGATCGTCGCCAGCTCATCGCCTTTTTTTACAACCTCTCCTACACCCTTACTGGCCGACTTAATCACGCCGGGGAACCGTCCACGTACTTGCGCCGTACGGTCCTGGTTAAGAATAATTTTGCCTGTGAGACTGGTCGTTTGGTGGATAAGCGCTGGACCAGCTGGCAAAACATCAATCTTCATGGCTTGTGCGGATTTATCGCTGATTTCTGTAGCATCGCCGTGCTCTTCCTCTCCACCATGGCCATGCTCGTCTTTTTCTTCGCCATCCTTATGATTTTCTTCTGCACCATGCTCATCCACAGCCTTATTTTCACTTTCAGCTTCCGAATGGCCTTCTTCTTTGCCATGGTTGTGTTCATCGCCTGCAAATGCTCTGTAGGATGTCAAACCTGCCGTTCCCAAAGCAATAACTGCAATGGAACAGAGGATAAAGGTTTTAATTTTCATTATTTTTTCTCCGGAGATGAAACAGGGGCTGTTAAATATTCAACCTCGGCACGATTAATTTGATAATCGAGCAAGGCATTAAGATATGTGGTTTTGCTGTCGAAAAGC
>QFOT01000084.1 GCA_003241285.1 Micavibrio aeruginosavorus | reverse complement strand
TCATTTTCGACATGGACGGCACGACCGTCCGGCATATCAACCCAAAGATGCTGCATGTACTCGAAAAGATCGACGACATAATGTATCGCTTCGGTGACCGCGACAAGAAGATAGATTATCGTGTCGATACGAAATCTCATAAACGCCCCCATCTTCTCGTCCACCGGGCCTTGCATAAATTCCGCCGCAAATCCGTCGAGCAAATCGTCGAGCCTTATCTGGGCGTACATGAAGTGCTGGAATATATCCAGGCACTCGGCATCCCCGCCGCTATCGTCAGTAATGGGCTGGGCCGCGGATATGGCTATGGCATACTGGAAAAATTCGATCTCGCCCGCTTCTTCAAAGCAAAGATTTTCCGCGAGGATTTCTCCGAAGCTAAACCTCACCCCGAGCCTCTACTGAATGCGATCACTGCCATGGGACTGGCCATTAGACCGCAGGACGTGATCTGGTGTATCGGTGACCGCCGCAAGGATATCGACGCCGCCCTCGCTTTGGGAAAAGTTTTAGGCTGTCATATCGAACCCTTCTCTTTCGGGATCGACGCCGCTATTTCAATACTGAAACACCAGATATCGACTGATCATATCCTGACCAGCTATAGTGAATTACAGTTAAAACTGAAGGATGTATTCACCCCATGAACCAGCTTACCAAATTCCAGCGCCTTGACAGGCAATTAACCGATCGCGGCCTCGTCGCCACGCCGCAGCGCGCGCAGGAATTGATTCTAAACGGCGCAGTGCGCGTCAATGGCGCCGTTATTACGGCCCCTCATTGCCCGGTTGATAAAGCGCATGTGATCGAAATCTCCGGCATCGATTGCCCGTGGGTCAGCACCGATGCGCTAAAATTATTCGAAGCGCTCGAAACGGCAAAGATAGATGTCAAAGGCAAGATTGCTGTTGATATCGGCGCAGGTATGGGCGGTTTCGAAGACGTCATCCTGCAAAAAGGCGGCAAGAAAATTTACGCCGTCGAAAAAGACGCCGCCCTTCTCCACCATTCGCTTAGCCTCAATCCGCGCATTAAAAACCTCCAACGCGTGGATGCCAAAGACTTGAATGCCGCGCATCTTGACGACGGAAAATTCGATCTTGTCGTGGCCGATATAGGCACGGAAAATCTCGCGGACAACCTGAAGCCTGTTTTATCGCTGGCTCAAGGCGGCTACGACCTCCTTGTTTTTGCCGCCGATAAAAAAGAGCTCAAAGATCAGGAAAAAACCTTGCGCCTTGAATTCGGGCTGCTGGTTAAAAAGCTGCCCGATAAATACCAGAAAGAATGGGAAGAAAAAGGTTCTTTCCTGATCTGGTTGCAGAAAAGAATTTAACCGACTATCTCTCTTCAAAGAAAAAAGTGTTTTCCCCGCGAAAGCGGGGATCTAAAGAATAACAACCAATTCTTCCCCTTCAGGATTAGCTGGATTGATTACATCGTCTTTCCAAGCTCTATTCCACTTTTTAATTGATGGCATAATCTCCTCCGATATCCCCGCTTTCGCGGGGAAAGCACTATTTTGAATTTAGATGACTTAAAGCTGCGGCAACGGCGTATAAACCAGTCTTTCATTTTCAAGGAACGGCAGATAAGCCGCTACAGCCTTCAGGCTTTGCGGCAATTCCGCACCGAAAGGAGATCCGCGCTTAGCCATATCGAGCAGAGCTTCCAGAGGATTCTCCGGCGGCGGGTAATCGACCACGGCCAGTTTGTGGCGGCTATCGACATTGCGGCTCTTGGCAATATCATCCAGCACCATATCAAGTCCGCCGATCTGATCGACAAGGCCGACCTCTTTCGCCTGTCTTCCCGTCCAGACGCGGCCTTTGGCAATCTTCTCTACCTGATCAGCTTTAAGTTTGCGTCCCTGCGCCACGATCCTGATAAAATGCTCATAGACATTATCGAGCGTCGCTTCAAAGCGTTCCTGCTCTGCCGCGTTAAAGCCGCGGTTCATTGCCCACATGCCGGCGTTTTTCCCGTAGGAAACACCATCCCAGTTCACGCCATATTTTTCAAACAATCCGCTGGCATCGAATTTGCCGCCGACCACACCAATCGACCCCGTCAATGTCGCCGCATCTGCATAGATTTTATCGGCATTGGCGGATATCCAGTAACCACCCGACGCTGCGGTCGATCCCATGGAAACGATCACGGGTTTTTTCTTTTTCTCTTTCGCCCAGACGATAGCGCGGCGAATGGATTCAGATGCCGAAGGCGAGCCGCCGGGAGAATTCACGCGCACGATTATATGACTGACATTCTTGTCCGATGCCGCGTCGCGTATGGCCTGCGCGATCTCGGTTGCATCCGCGGATTTCTCATCAAAAGACAAAGGTGATGCGCCGCCTCCATCCATAATCGCGCCCTGCACATAAACGACGGCGACTTTCGATTTGGATGAATGAGTTTTTGCCGAGAGCTGAGCGTAATCAGCAATATCTGTAAATCCCGTTTTCTTGCTGTCTTCCTTGCCATCGAGTTGAACACGGATTTCAGACAAGAGCACATCGCCGTAATCAAGGCGGTCGATTAACCCTGCTTTCAAAGCCTCGTCATCGGTAAACAATCCCTGATCTACAAGGCTGCGGAAATTCTTGGATACTTTTTTGCGGTCCGAAGCAACGCCTGCCGTCACCTGATCGCCAAGATCGCCGATCAGCTCGGTCATCATTTGGCGGCTGGCGGGCGACATCTCATTCGCGGTCAGGTTTTCCATCGCGCTTTTATATTCCTTGCGCTGAAAGAATTGCCCCTTCACACCGTAACGCTCCAGGATATCTTTGAAATAAGGCATTTCGGCGTTAAGGCCCGCAATCGATACAACGCCGACTGGCTGCATCCAGATCTCATCAAAGCTGGACGCCAGATAATACATCCCTAGGCCCGAGCCTGCCTCTCCATAGGACGGGGCGTAAACTTTCGTGAACTTTCCGGATTTCTTGAATTTAAGAACGGCGTTGCGGATTTCCTGCAACTGCGCCAGCTCATACCCGCCACTGCGCAGCGAGAGCACGAAACCTTTGACGCGGTTATCGGTTGCCGCCTTATCCAGCGCATCGACAAGCTCAGCTGCCGTCAGCGGCGCAGGCGCAAGGCCGAATTGCGAGAAGTAATCCTGCGCCCCTCGCTTGTCCGGCAAGGATTTCTCCATACGCAGGAAAAGAACAATCTGGTTGGGCAGTTTCGGCGGTTCTTCTTTGACGATATTAGATGCAGACCAGAAGATTACAGCCATCATAATCAGCATAATCGCGCCCATTACGGTGCAGGCGCGTTTTACCATGATACCTATTATTCTCAAAAACCAGAAACGGTCCGACTTCTTTTCCACGACAATAGCTTTCCTCGGCGTATGGAATAATGTTTTCTTGCGAAGCCAGTTGGTCATGAAATTTCCTTTGCTTTGTGCAGCTTACACACATTGTTTTCCCCGCGAAAGCGGGGATCTCTGGGTAACTAATAGATCCCCGCTTTCGCGGGGAAAGCACTATTCTTCTTTATCCATAGACAACTATAAACACTGCGCTTTATGGCGCAGCCAGTGATCTGCGAGAACGCAGGCCATCATCGCTTCGACAACGGGCGCGCCGCGAATGCCGACGCATGGGTCATGGCGGCCTTTGGTGATAATATCGGTTTCGTTGCCATGTTTATCGATAGTAGGAACAGGCGTCAGAATTGAACTGGTCGGCTTGAAAGCAACACGGCAGACGATGTCCTGTCCTGTTGAAATACCGCCCAAAATCCCGCCCGCATTATTCGATTGGAATTGCGCGCCGTGGCCTGTATTGCGAATGGCATCGGCATTGCGTTCCCCGCCCCATTCAACCGATTCAAAACCCGCCCCGATCTCAATCGCTTTCGTGGCATTGATCGACATCATCGCTTTGGCGATATCCGCATCAAGCTTGTCGTAGACAGGAGCCCCGAGGCCTGCCGGAAAACCGGAGGCATGGCATTCGATGATCGCGCCTGCGCTCGATCCGGCTTTACGAACGCCGTCGAGATACTCTTCCCATTTCGCCGCAGCCTCTACATCCGGGCAGAAGAAAGGATTGTTATCAACTTGCGTCCAATCCCAATTATCGCGGTTGATTTTATGCGGACCTATTTGAACCACACAGGCACGGATCGCTATATTATCGCCAAGCTGCGACGTCAGAATTTTGTTGGCAATGGCACCAGCCGCGACACGTGAGGCCGTTTCGCGCGCGGAAGATCGTCCGCCGCCGCGATAATCGCGGATGCCGTATTTTTCCTGATAGGTGAAATCGGCATGGCCGGGACGAAACTTGTCTTTGATATCCGCATAGTCTTTTGATTTAGTATCGGTGTTTTCAATCATTAAAGAGATTGGCGTGCCGGTCGTCTGGCCTTCGAACACGCCGGAGAGAATTTTCACTTCATCGGCTTCGCGGCGCTGCGTCGTAAAACGGTTTTGCCCCGGCTTGCGGCGGTCCAGAAACAACTGGATATCGTCTTCTTTGAGCGGAATGCGCGGCGGTACGCCATCGACAACCACGCCGATTGCCGGACCGTGGCTTTCGCCCCATGTTTGATACTGAAAAAGTGTGCCGAAACGGTTGCCAGACATTTAGTTATTTTCCTACATGAACCGCGGTTTTTTGCGCGCTTAGTGTTCCTTGCTCGATGACCGCAACAGTCAGACGCGAAACGGCGACAAGCTTGCGGCTTTCTTCTTCGAAGATTTCCGTCTGCCAGACTTGCGTTCTCTTGCCGACATGAAAAGCTTTACAGACACCTTCGACATAACCGGATGTGACAGCACGGATATGGTTGCAGTTAATCTCAAGACCGACAGCGCGATACAAATCAGGATCGATCGTCATCCAGGCAGCGACACTGCCGAGAGTTTCGGATAACACGCAAGATGCGCCGCCGTGCAGAATGCCGAAAGGTTGTGTCGTGCGGTGATCGACCGGCATACGGCCTTTCAGGAAATCAGGCCCGAGGTCGGAGAATTCAAGACCGATATGCGTACCCATATTAGAGTTGCGCATACCTTCGAGGTAATCGAGTTTGTAATCTTTAAACCAGATCATTCTATTCCAGATCCCCGCTTTCGCGGGGAAAGCACTAAGATTAAAATTCTGTTTTCCCCGCGAAAGCGGGGATCTATAAAGATTAGGCCGCCTGATCGTTTTTCTTTGGCGCGATGGAATTAAGCAGTTCTGCCGTTTCCGCCGCCGCGTCGATGGAAACCATGCCGACTGTGTGGTAACCGGAATCCACGTGCAGAACCTCGCCTGTTACGCCCGAACCAAGATCGCTGAGCAGATACAGGCCCGAATTGCCGACATCTTCGATCGTGACATTGCGTTTCAACGGAGAGTTCAATTCATTCCATTTCAGGATGTAGCGGAAATCACCGATACCAGAAGCAGCGAGTGTCTTTATAGGACCAGCGGAAATCGCATTGACGCGAATGCCGTCTTTGCCGCAATCGGCTGCAAGATAGCGGACGGACGCCTCAAGCGCCGCTTTTGCCACGCCCATGACGTTATAATGCGGCATAACACGCTCTGCGCCGTAATAGGTGAGCGTTACCAAAGAGCCGCCTTTTTTCATGAGCGGCACGGCTTTTTGCGCAACTGCCGTGAAGGAGAAAACGGAGATATCCATCGTCTTGAGGAAGTTAGCGCGGGATGTATTCAGATACAAACCGTCAAGCTCATTCTTGTCAGAGAACGCGATCGCATGGACGACGAAATCGAACTCGCCCCATTCCTTCTCGATTTTGGCGAATGTGTCGGCAATGCTTTTCTCATCTGTCACGTCACATGGCAAAACCAGTTTTGAACCGACGCTCTCGGCCAAGGGGCGCACGCGTTTTTCCAGAGCTTCGCCCTGATAGGTGAAAGCCAATTCCGCCCCTTGATTGAAGCAGGCCTGGGCGATCCCCCATGCGATGGAGCGGTCATTGGCCACGCCCATGATCAAACCGCGTTTACCGGCCATAATACCTGCAGAATTTTTAGGAGCATTCATCGTCATCATCTCAATGTTTAATTTTTATTAATTATATTTTCCCAATGATTACGATAATTCGGATATCGCGGGAATTGGGCATCCTACACAATTATGCCCAAACGTCCAGAGCCGGGACCCAGAATTACATATTTATTAAGGGGTTATTGTTAATATCAACCCACAGAGAATCCTAAATATGACAAAAATAGAAGAATTCAGAAAAGAAGTCATAAAAGCATCCAGACGCATTGCACGGGATGTCGAGCGCCAGCACCCCGATTTTCAGATCAATTTCATCATATTCCAACGCGGCCAGCGGAACGATGAATGCGAACGCAGCCTGAGCGCCCTCAAAGGCCATCCTTGCGAAACATCTGCCCGCGAACTATTGAAAACACTGGGCGCAACGCCCGAATCTTCGTCATTCGTCGGGATCGCAGGCGGCATAGAAAAAAGCATGATGGGACTTCGCCGCCGCAATCACCTGATCGGATTCATCGCCCTGAATATCGACAGCTATACGGACAATGAAGCCTGCCTGTTCGACCTTTACCATCATACCGCACAGGCCATGGATACGTATTATCTGGCGAAGAAAAACAATCTTCAGCTCGATAAGAACAACGTCATTCTCGAACCCAAGCGCAGCCAGCTATCCTTATCCCGCAACCATCTCAAATCCGATATTTTCAGCGCTCTGGCCCTCTCCTCGAGCGGTGATACCAATGCGGCGATGCATCTGGCAGACCAGCGCGCCCGCAAATGCCTGACGCCGCAAACCATGTACCGCCCCGAAGATTACCCCTTTGTAATCTCGTCGGACGTCATGAAATACACCATCGAAAACCAGATAGATAACGACCAGCTGCTTCGCCTGTTCGACATATCGGGCAAGGTCGCGTTCAGCTTCGACAAATACAATATCAAGTCATGGATTAATTTCGCTACACCCGCGCAAACCATGGCGTGGAGCGGCTGCACACCCGAGCAAATTCTCGGCATGGCGGTCAATACGGGAACGGACGCCCTGATCAAGGCAACCGCCAATCTTGTAGCCGAAATCACGAACATCAAACCGGAAACGCCTCCGCCTCTTTTGAATGTGGCCAACCCCTTCGTCGACATTCATGTTAACAGCCAAAATCATCTCAAGCTTTCCGAAGAGAGTTTCGAGATGGCGATCATGGATGCCGTCAAGGCCGGAAGCCCCAATTCCCTGATAGATGCGGCCCATGTCCAGAACCATGACCTGATGAAAGGCCGCCTGCTCGGCTGGTGCGCCGACGCCCTTCAGGCCGCAGGCCGCGCCTTCGATATCGCCCTCAAAAAGGGAACCCCGCCCGAGCCCGCATCGCGCATAGAATTCCAGCGCCTGTCACGCGGGCAGGATGAATGGAAGAATCTCGATATCCTCGGCTCATACATGATTGCGGAAAGACGCAGCGGCAACGCCGTCACCTTCAACGAGATCGAAAAGTTCTGCAGCCGCAAACCGGATTTGAAACATGTCATGGAATCCTTGCGCCTTACGATGGAAGATCCCGCTTATATCGCACAGCTTCAATATGCCAACGAACCGCCTCGCCCGCGCGGTCCCACACCGCAAGCGGCTCCACAGGCAGTGCCTCAATATACTCCTGCGCCGGCCATGGCAGCCGCGCCGTCATCGGGCATGGGCATGGCAGGCGGCATGATGAGCGGCGCCGGAACGGTCCAGCGGCAAGCGCCGCAAAAGAAGACCGAAGAACAGCAATAAAAAAAACCGACCATCAGGTCGGTTTTTCTTTAAGATTTCAAATTATTGCTGGATCTGCCATGTGCCATCTGAGTTCTGGCAGGCTGTTCCTTTACCGGTTTCGCTACGGCCATCGACATAAATCGTCTGGCTGTATTCACGGCAGTAACGGCCCGAAGTGCTGGTTCCGTCACGGAGCGGCGTTACAGATCCATAGTGACCCGATTGCGGGTTGTTCCAGTTAACCGACTGACCGAGAGGCGCGGAGTAAGCCTGCTGGTGAGCTTGCTGGGCATAGGCCAGATCAGCCTTATCCAGTGATTTACCGATAGAACTACCGACCAGAGTACCAAGAAGCGCGCCGACGCCGACGCCGACCAACTGGCCAGAGCCTTTACCGAACTGGGAACCGGCAAGACCGCCGAGAACCGCGCCGGTACCGCCGCCGATCATCTGCTTATTACCCATGCCAGCAAAATCCTGCGCACAGCCTGCGAGAATAAATGCCGCGGCTGCCATTGTGGCTATAAATTTTTTCATCTGATATCCCTCTTTCCTTTTGAGCGAGTTCTTAGAACATTGCGATTACAAGTTGAAGTGTTTGGCCGGAGGTAATATAGAAAAGAATTCCGGCAAGACAACCATACTTACTTATATTAACGGGCCATGACAGAGCAATCCCCCCCTTATATTAAAATTTTCGACGACTGGATGGCGCAGGCCAGAGTTTCGGAAATTGAAGATCCGGATGCGGCCTGCGTCGCCACCGTCGATGAAAACGGCATGCCCAATGCCCGCATGGTTTTGATGCGTATTGCCGATGAAAGAGGTTTTACTTTTTTTACGAATTATAACAGCCAGAAAGGTCGCGAAATTCTTAACCACCCAAAGGCGGCGATTTGCTTTCACTGGAAATCCCTTCAGCGTCAGGTGCGCATTCAAGGCCTCGTCGAAAAAACAAGCGATGCCGAGGCCGACGCCTATTTCAATTCCCGCGCGCGGGGCAGCCGCATTGCCGCCTGGGCGTCGTTGCAATCCGCGCCTCTCGAAAGCAGGGAAGTTTTTGAAGAGCGATTGAAAAAATACGAAGCCGAATTCGACGGGCTTGAAAACCCGCCGCGCCCGCCGCACTGGTCCGGCTTTCGCATCGTGCCACAGCGCGTTGAGTTCTGGCAGCAGGTCGAATTCCGCCGCCATGAGAGAACCGTTTTTATAAAACGGGATCAGGAATGGCATAGCGAATTGCTGTATCCCTGAGGAATTAGAAAATTTCATCCGTTTTCCCCGCGAAAGCAGGGATCTGGCGGAGCGCCGGAGTCAAGGCCCCCGTTTTCACGGGGGAAGCAGGCGTTTTCGGACTGATTTAGACCCGGGCTCCCATTTCGTTCGTATAATATTTTATATTTTTCCAGCGTCATGCCTTTTCTGAGCATATCCATCACCATGCGCCGGCGCAGCCGCTCTATACGGTCGCGGATTTTATATTCCTTGAGAAGCTTGCTTTGCAGGCTTAAGAGTTTTCGAAAAGCCATCGTCTGCCTACTTCGCATGCCGTGCTTGCGC
>QFOT01000083.1 GCA_003241285.1 Micavibrio aeruginosavorus | reverse complement strand
CCGTTCCCGGCGTTGCCGAGATTGATGCCATCGGTGGTTACGCCCAGCAATACCATGTGCAGCCCGATCCGCAAAAACTGGCCTCTCTTGGCCTGACATTCACGGATGTTATCGAAGCATTGGAACGCAACAACACAAGTACGGGTGCGGGTTTTCTGGAGCAGAACGGTGAAGCCTATGTCGTGCGTGCTGATGGGCGTATCAATGCCATGGAAGATATTGCCAATGTCGTGGTCGCCAGCCGGAACAGCACGCCCATTCATATTGATGACGTCGCAATCGTGGAATACGGCAAAGAGCTTCGCACCGGAAGCGCGAGTGAAAACGGCATGGAGGTCGTTGTCGGAACGGCGATGATGCTCAAAGGCGCGAACAGCCGGATCGTCGCCAAGGCCGTTGATGACAGGTTGATGCAGGTTCAAGCCTCTTTGCCGGAAGGTATAAAGGCCAAGACAGTTCTAAACCGCACAAAGCTCGTGGATGCAACCATTAAAACCGTCCAGAAAAACCTCGGCGAAGGCGCAATTCTCGTTATCGTCGTTCTCTTCCTATTGCTCGGTAATATTCGCGCAGCGGTGATTGCCGCTCTTGTTATTCCTATCGCCATGCTGATTACGGCAAGCGGGATGCTCAAAGCCGGGATCAGCGCGAACCTGATGAGCCTTGGCGCGCTCGATTTCGGCTTGATCGTAGATGGTGCCGTCATCGTGACGGAAAACTGTTTGCGGCGTCTGGCCGAGCGGCAACATCATGAGGGGCGTCTCTTGACCTTGCAGGAACGTATGCAGGAAGTCATGGAGGCCAGCCGCCAGATGATCCAGCCCGCCGTGTTTGGACAGGCTATCATCATCACGGTTTATATTCCGCTTCTGACCTTTACAGGCGTGGAAGGCAAGATGTTCGAACCGATGGCGCTTACCGTCATTATAGCTCTGGTCGCGGCCTTTATTCTTTCGATCACATTTGTTCCTGCCATGATCGCTCTTTTGATCAAGGGGAGAGTCGAGGAGAAAGACAATCGTTTCATGGCTTGGTCGAAGCGCCGCTACGCCCCGGTTTTGAGTTGGGTTCTGGATCACCCTAAAAAGGTCGTCCTGGTGGCCGTGGTTATATTTGCCATTTCGATGGTGCTTGGCACGCGTCTGGGACAGGAATTTACCCCGACACTGGACGAGAAGGATATCGCCATGCACGCCATGCGGATTCCTTCGACGTCCATCACGCAATCGACGGAAATGCAGCTTCTCGTGGAAAAGACTGTTAGCCAACTTCCCGAAGTGGCGTTTGTCTATGCCAAGACGGGAACGGCGGAAATGGCCGCAGATCCCATGCCCCCGAACGTGTCGGATACGTTTATCATTCTAAAGCCCAAGGAAGAGTGGCCGGATCCGAAGATGCCGAAGGCTGATTTTGTCGAGAAACTCAATGAAGCCGTGTCGAAAATTCCCGGCAATGCGTATGAATTTACGCAGCCGATCCAGATGCGCTTTAACGAGCTGATCTCCGGCGTACGGAGCGATGTTGCGGTCAAGGTTTTTGGTGACGAGTTCGATGACATGAACAAGACGGCCAATGATATTGCCAGCGTTCTTCGGCAGATCAACGGATCGGCGGACGTCAAGGTCGAGCAAACGACGGGTCTGCCAATGCTTGATATCAAACTCGATAAAATGGCCATCGCGCGATACGGGCTGAATATCAGTGAAATTCTTGATCTGATTTCTGCCGCCGTTGGTGGGCGTGAAGCGGGTCTTGTGTTCGAAGGCGACCGACGTTTTCCGATCGTTGTGCGTCTGCCTGAAAATATCCGGCAGGATTTGATCGCGCTTGAAAATCTTCCCGTCCCTGTGATGCATGAAGACGGCGCGGCGCGATCCTATATTCCGCTCAAGCAGGTGGCTTCCTTCAAGGTATCGGAAGGGCCGAACCAGATCAGCCGCGAAAACGGCAAGCGGCGCGTGGTTGTACAGGCAAACGTACGAAACCGTGATATCGGCTCGTTTGTGGCTGAGGCGCAAGAGGCGATTGCCGCGCAGGTCAAAATGCCCGCGGGCTACTGGCTGGAATGGGGCGGGCAGTTTGAAAACCTGCAAGCTGCCAGCAAACGCCTGATGATCGTTGTGCCAGCCTGTTTCTTCCTGATCTTCATGATGCTGTTTACGGCTTTGGGATCAACGAAACAGGCGCTGATGGTGTTCAGCGGCGTCCCGCTTGCCATTTCTGGCGGTATTGTCACATTGCTCTTGCGGGATATGCCGTTCTCGATTTCAGCGGCGGTGGGCTTTATCGCCCTGTCCGGTATCGCGGTTCTCAACGGGCTTGTGATGATTACTTATATCAATCAGCTCCGTGAGAAAGGCCTGGATATGATAGATGCCATCAAAGAAGGAGCATTGACCCGTTTACGTCCTGTTCTGATGACGGCTCTGGTGGCCTCGCTTGGTTTCGTGCCAATGGCTCTGGCGACAGGCACGGGAGCAGAAGTCCAGAAACCCATTGCGACGGTTGTGATCGGCGGCCTGATTACTGCAACGGCCCTGACTTTGGTTGTATTGCCGGCTCTATACAAGCTCTTTGCAAAGAAGAAAAAGCAACCAGAGCCAGTTAACACTGAATTGTTCGTTTCTGAACCCCATTGAAAGGATTTGCCATGAAAAGAACGTGTCTTGCGCTTGCCTCTTTCCTACTTGTATCTGTGCCGATGGCGGCCACGGCGGGAGAAAAAGAGAAGGAAAAGAAAACCCCTGAATATATTCAGCAAAAATACGATAGGCGTGTTGAGGAAATGAGAACATTTGACAAGAACAAGGATGGAATCCTTCAAGTCGAAGAACTTAAGGCCAGCTCTGCAAGAAAATTCAAGGCCGTTGATACGAATGGCGACGGGATTATAACCGAGGAAGAGCGTGAGGTATCATTGGGAGTATTCAAAACCAAAATGACAGAGTCATACAATAAACCTTTGGCAGACAGCCAGGCGAACCGTATCAAAAATCGCTATAAAAATGCCGATACCAACAAAGATGGAAAAGTGTCTGCCGAAGAATATCAAACTTACATGAACAATCATCAGGCTAATTTCGACCGCAATGGGGATGGCATGATTTCCATAGAGGAATACCGCATGGATGGGGAAAAGCTCCCCAGTGCATACAGACAAAAGCAGAAACAAGACTAGGAAGCGGTAAAACCGCTCTATCTGGATAGGAAAACCATATGCACGATCACGCAAAAAACGTAACCCCCTGCTGCAATGGACATAGCGCAGGTGATCAAAAGAAGGGCGGGTGGTTTGCCAATCCGCAAATGCGCCTGACTTTGTTGTGCGGCGGCGCTCTGGCGGTTGCCTATATAACAGGATTTCTATTCCCCGCTCTGGAAGAAATCGCGTTCCTGGGTGCGCTTAGCGTCGGGCTTATTCCCATCATGCGCCGCGCTTATGGCGGCGTAAAAGAGGGAAACCCTTTTACCATCGAAATGCTGATGACGATTGCAGCCGTTGGCGCGTTTTTCATCGGCGCGGCGCAGGAAGCGGCAATGGTCGTTCTCTTGTTCCTGATCGGTGAAATGTTGGAAGGCATCGCGGCACGAAAGGCCAATGCGAGCATTCAAGGGCTGGCCGCCTTGATCCCCAAAACGGCATTTTTGGAAGAAAACGGGGCGACAAAAGAAGTTCCCGCAGAGACCCTATTTGTCGGTGCCATCATTCTTGTCCGGCCCGGTGACCGGATTGCCGCCGATGGGGAAATCATCGAGGGCCAGAGTGCCGTGGACGAGGCTCCCGTCACTGGAGAAAGCGTTCCTAAGCAAAAAATGACAGGCGATCAGGTCTTCGCCGGCACGATCAACGGGGATGGCGTTTTGCGCGTTCGTGTTTCGGCGATGGCCACAGACAATACGATTGCCCGCATCATTCGCTTGGTCGAAGAAGCACAGGAAAGCAAATCACCGACAGAGCGGTTTATCGGACGATTTTCCCGCTACTATACGCCATGTGTTCTTCTTTTGGGGGCGCTTGTCGCCGCCGTTCCCCCCCTATTCATGGGGGCGGCGTGGGATGAATGGATTTACAAAGGTCTGGCAATCCTTCTGATCGGCTGCCCCTGCGCTTTGGTTATCTCCACCCCTGCAGCGGTGGCGGCAGGCCTCGCGGCGGGCGCACGCCGTGGCCTGCTTATGAAAGGCGGCGCTGTCCTGGAAGGCATGAGGGTCGTCACCCATGTCGCTCTTGATAAAACTGGAACCATCACCGAGGGCAAGCCCGTGGTGACGGATGTGGTCGGATTGGGCCAAACAGCGCAAGACGTTCTCTCCCTGGCGGCGGCCATAGAAACCGGATCGTCCCACCCACTGGCTCTGGCCATTGTAGCAAAGGCCATGACGGATGGTGTTTCCATCCTTCCGGCAACGGAAGCCAAAGCCATCGCCGGAAAAGGCGTAACGGGCATGGTCAATGGACAATCCATCTATCTGTGTTCTCCTTCGACGGCGCAAGACATGGCCGCATTCACAGCCGAACAGATGGCGCAGATAGAAGCGTTCAACGATGATGGGAAAACGGTTTCGATCCTGATGGTGGATCAACAGATTGCAGGCCTGCTGGCCATACGCGACGAACCCCGCGCCGATGCCTTCGAGGGATTGAAAGCTCTCGCCGACGCGGGCATTACGACCTTGATGCTGACAGGTGACAATCAGCGAACGGCGCAAGCCATCGGCAAACGCATGGGGATCACAGAAATCCATGCCCAAATGATGCCCGAAGACAAGCAGCGCATTGTCACCGAACTGCAAAATCAAGGCAAGATCGTCGCCAAGATCGGCGATGGCATCAACGATGCGCCCGCCCTTGCCGCCGCGAATATAGGTATCGCTATGGGCGGAGGAACGGATGTTGCGCTAGAGACAGCGGATGCCGCGATCTTGCATGGCCGTGTCATGGATATATTCAACATGGTCAGTCTATCAAATAGCGTCATGAACAATATCTGGCAGAATATTTCGATCTCGATTGGCCTTAAAATCGTGTTCTTTATCACGACGATCTTAGGCATTACAGGATTATGGCCCGCTATTCTGGCGGATACGGGCGCGACTGTTCTGGTCACGGCAAATGCTATGCGTCTTTTGCGCTGGCGGGGTAGGGGTGGTTAGTATGAAGAAAAGCACAATAGAAGAGCGCAACTGGAATTTAATGTTTATCGCATGGGTGATTTCGGTCATTGCGACATTGAGCGCGCTTTTTATTGGCGAGATCATGGGGAAAATCCCCTGTAATCTGTGCTGGTACCAACGTATCTTTATGTTTCCTCTCCCTATCATTTTAGGGATTGCCTTATATCGAGTGGATTTTTCCGCGTGGCGTTATGCACTCCCCTTATCTGTAGGCGGTGCAGGAATAGCGGCGTTCCATTCTCTTATATTTTTCAAGATTTTGCCTGAAGAAATAAAACCCTGCCTCGAAAAAGGCCCCTCATGCTCAGGCGCGGATATGCTTCTCTGGGGAACGCTCCCGTTGCCTCTATTATCTTTTATCGCATTCGTATCAATATCTATCAGCCTTATAGCGATCTGGAAAAGGAGTTAAATAATGCAGAAACGCTCAATCGTAATCACAGTGGCAGTGGTTGCCCTTATGGTCTTTGGCGTCGGAGCCTTTGTGTTTAAGAATAATGTTGGTAAGAATTCAGAAGCGCAGCCCCAGGCAAGCGCGAATATTGCAGTCAATGTGGAAAATAATACATTGATCCGTCCACATTCTCCGATCATGGGGCCTGAAAATGCGCCAGTAACGATTGTCGAGTTTTTTGATCCATCCTGTGAAAGCTGCCGCGCTTTCTATCCCATCGTAAAGGAAGTTCTTAACCGATATCCTGACGACGTTCGTTTGGTTTTGCGTTATGCGCCATTCCATCAAGGGTCTGACGAAGCCGTTGGAATTATTGAAGCGGCGCGCCTGCAGAATGTTTTTGTTCCCGTTTTAGAGGCATTGCTTGAAAAACAACCGCAATGGGCTGTTCATGGCGCACCGAATTTAAACCTTGCGTGGAATATTGCCGCGCAAGCGGGCCTAAATGTAGAGAAGGCAAAAAAAGATCTTGCCACGATCAATGTTTCTTCGATTTTAGAACAGGACGTGGCGGACATAAGAACGAACAACGTCAATGGAACACCGACATTCTTCATAAACGGCACGCGGTTAACTTCACTTGGGCAGAAACAGCTTAACGATGCAGTCGATAATCAAATCGCCTTAATACAAAGCAGGTAAAAGCGTTAAGACAATTTTGCGACAGGTGGGCTTCATAAAAAGCGCGCCGCAAAAAGATGGAAGGAAAATAAAGCGGGGAAGTAAAGCATGTATCGGTGGAATAACAGGATTTAACCGCGCTTGATTGGCTCACAGCGATGAGAAAGAAAAAATATAACACACAAAATACTGTTCCTAAATCGAAAGAGTGGTGGGATTTGATCTTTTCTGCTTGGTTAGCAGCTAGCATGGCCTCATTGAGTGCAATATTTATAGGTGAGGTCTTAGGGCAGGTTCCTTGTGATTTGTGCTGGTATCAGCGCATTTTCATGTTTCCGCTTCCTATCATTTTAGGGATCGCCGCCTATCGGTCTGATTATGATGTATGGCGTTACGCTCTCCCATTGTCGATTGCGGGCCTGATATTTTCGCTCATTCACACTCTGTATTTCTACGGCATTCTTCCTGAAAATCTGGGGCCTTGCACAGAAGGCTTTCCATGCGTAGGCGATGATATGATGTTGTGGGAATTTCTACCCATGCCTATGCTTGCCAGTGCTGCTTTTTTATACATCACCTTTAATCTTGTGCTTGTCATGAGGCGAGACAGAAAATGAATAGAAAGCGGATCGTGGTCTGTGCAGGTCTGATAATGCTCCTGATATTCGGGGGGCTTACGTCTCTGCAAAAAAGCGAATTTATGCGTAAAGCAAATGAGAACGTCAGGATCGCTCAAGAAGCGCTCGTACGACCGCATTCACCCATATTGGGCAGAGAAGCCGCGCCAGTGACAATCGTAGAGTTTTTCGATCCGGCCTGTGAAACCTGCCGGATATACTATCCTCTTGTTGTCGATATTCTTGAAAAATATCCCGATGATGTAAGGGGTGTCCTGCGTTATGTGTCCTTCCATCAGGGATCTGATGAAGCCATATCTATTCTGGAAGCTGCCCGGCACCAGAATTTGTTTTCACCCGTTCTGTTGGCGCTGTTTCGAGGGCAGAAGGAATGGGGGAGCCACAAATCTCCTGATCTAAACGTGGCATGGGATTTGGCAGCAAAAGCAGGTATGGATATAGAGAGAGGGAAAATCGATGCGAAAGACCCTGCAATCGCCACAATAATCGAACAGGATACGGCGGATAGAAAATCTAACAAGGTAACTGGTGCACCGACTTTCTTTATAAATGGGAAGCAGCTTGTGTATCGTGATAGAAGAACATTAATGAATGCCGTCGATAGGGAAGTTTCAAAAGTGAAAGTGAACTCCGCAAGTCAAGTAACTGAGTAAATTTTTGTAAGCTCGTGCATAGGCACATCGTTCAATTTAACAACTTAGGAGAAAATACCATGAAAAATATCAATCAGTTTTGGGATACCGAGGCCGTCCAAGAAAAAATGGAAACATTACAGAAGGCTCAAAGTGAATTTGCCTCCCAATTTATCAATCAAGGCGTTGAGTTACAAAAGAAACAATTTATCTTATTCACCAATCTCTTCCAAAATCAGGTTGAATTTGGAAAATATCTTTTTTCAAGTGTGATAACCGTTATCAATGACAACACTAGTTCCAATGACGAAAATAAAAAAGAAAGAAAGTAGTGATCATAGCTGACACCAAGAACTTACTAATCCAAGGATTTACATCACGCTGACATTGCCTAGGAACTGATCCACTATTGCGAGGGCGTGTGCAACATTCGTAGGTAGAAAGAAAATTTGAAACGTGCTTGTCGAGCTAGACGCCGCTAAATTAATATCACCTATTGTCCATGACCTGCACACTGGTGGCGCAACACCTGTTGTTGCGATAGAACGCGCATTGGAAGCCCACATTTTTCAATGCTTCCAAAATTCTTTAGTAAGCCGCCTGATCAAGCCGCCTCGTGTTCGATTGCATGAGTCCTATTTTAAAGAACGGTTTGCCAATCTTAAATCGCTCGCAAAGTCCGGCTACGAAACATGGTACACAGAAGTCTGCTGCGCTACGGCCACGGGCGATAAAATTGAAGGTCTGGAAGTGTCTGCAGACGGCATCGACCTTTTACCAATAGACTATGGTTTCGGTGTGTCGAAGACGATAAAAGAAAAAACATCCACTCTCAAAAGACAAATTAATCATACCTACACAATAAACCATCTGCGCTTGGGAAAAGGTCTATTTGAAGAAATTTCCGATACCCTATTGTCTTCAAAAACTGCTTTGCCGCAGCCTTTGATCGCTAATTTTACACCCGGCCCTGATATCATGGGTAACAGGGTGGTTTCGTATGATGATATTGTTACCGGCGCGCGCACTTTTTGTGAATGCGCCCGCGGATTTCATACGACACTGCACGATCGAGCCACAGAGATCATGCCGCAATACGCGCCGGGTTCATGGCCGGAAATTGTCGCATCGATGTTTGACGATGTTACCTATAAATCCGGGATCTGCCATCTGTGCATTGCAAAGGAAAAGGGCGCGGAGGAAGCCGTTCGTTACTATGGAATCAGTATCGAAACCTATTTTCCTGGCTTTATGGATCAGATCGTGCATGACCTGGGCGTGGATGAAAAAACAGCGCGGCGGGAAGTCATGCACATCCTCAATTTAAACCGATGGGTTCGGGAATCTGCTTTGTACGGCGTTATCCGTGAGCTTTTCCCTGATCAGCGCGTTTTACGCGAAGCATCACCGGACTGGCTCGGCAGGATGCGGATCGATATATTTCTTCCGGAGTTAAAGCTGGCGATAGAACATCAGGGAGAGCAACACTACCGGCCGATACCAATGTTTGGCGGCGAAGAAGCCCATGCGAGAGTTGTAGAGCGTGACACATTGAAGCGTAAATTATGCCTTGAGAACGGTGTCAGCGTTATAGATGTGCGTTTTGATGCGACGATCACCAAGAGCGCCATAAAGCAGCGATTGGGAAAATTTCTGTCTTAGCGCGGATTTTGATGCTATACTTCGATTCAAGGAAATATCGGTGCGCTTGAATAATAAGACATAATTACAAATTATGCGATTTTCCCAATAATCTGATTTAATTATAAAATTAATCTATTATTTCCCATAAGATACATTATCACATT
>QFOT01000082.1 GCA_003241285.1 Micavibrio aeruginosavorus | reverse complement strand
AGGAAAAGAAAAAATATGAACAAGAAAAGAAACTTGCCCAGTCTCTCGACAAGGCCGCCAAGCTGAAATTGGCTAAATCTCCGGCGACACAGGCGGAGATTTTATATTATCTTGCTCAGAACGATAGCGAAATCGCCGTTCGTCAGGCGGTCGCTTCGAATGACGCAACGCCTTATCAGGCCAATAAAATCATCTCACGTGATGAAAGCAGCGATGTCCGTATAGCGCTTGCCGAACGCCTTATCAAACTTTTGCCTGATATATCACAAGACACGCAAAGTCAGCTTTATTCCTATACGGTAGATGCGCTTGAAGCGCTCGCCTCCGACGAAGTGGCAAAAGTACGGATCGTGCTCGCGAATACGCTCAAAAAAGAACTCCATGCGCCGACGAATATAATCAATAAACTGGCCCGTGATATCGAACGTGAAGTGGCGGAGCCGATCTTGCATCATTGTATGGCCGTATCTGATGAAGTTTTACTTGAAATTCTTTCCAACCATCCGGCTGCCTGGAAAGTCGAAGCCATCGCCCAGCGAAAATTCGTGAGCGCCGATGTGTCGGAAGCTGTTGTAGAGGCCTATCATGAAACGGCGGGTGTCTTGCTTCTCGATAACAGGCAAGCCGATATTTCAAAACCGACTTTATTCAAAATCGTCGAAAAATCAAAGGCTTTCACAACATGGCAAAAACCATTGGCGGTCCGTGCTTTCCTCCCGCAGGAGATTGCCCGAAAAATGGCGGAGTTCGTTGACGAGTCTGTACGCGATCTGATTGCAAAGAGAACTGACCTGGGCATGGAAGTTTCAAATGAGATAAAATCGAAATTCCGTGAAGATATTAATCGCCTTGAGAAGGAAGATACAGACAGATTAAGTCCCGAGGATCGTGTCCGAAAAATGATCGTCGATAAAACGCTCAATGAAGACGCGCTGATCGTTGCCATGGATGCGCGCGACCGGACTTTGGCGATCGTTATGCTGGCGGCTCTGGTGCGCACATCACGATCGAGCATGGAGAATATTATCGGTATGCTAAAGCCAAAACCGATTGTCGCTGTATGCCACAGGGCGGGGCTTGGCATGCGTACCTGTTTGCGTATTCAGCAGGAAATCGCCAAAATCCCATCCAAGGAATTGATCTATCCCCGCGGCGGGACTGATTATCCAATGGAAGCCGACGAGATTAAATGGCAGCTGGACTTTTTAGGGTTAAAATAGCCGCTCCTTAACCCTTTTTTGAGGGTTTACCGCTTAAGTAATTGGGTCTAATTTAGCATCAGAATTTTAAACCCTCCCTATAAGGAAACTCATATGTCCCGTAAAAAAATTGCCCTAGTCGGTGCTGGCCAAATCGGTGGAACGCTTGCTCTTCTTGCTGCCCAGAAAGAACTCGGTGATGTCGTTTTGATAGATATCGCAGAAGGCGTGCCACAAGGTAAAGCGCTTGACTTGGCAGAAACGACACCTGTTATCGGCGTATCGGGTGGCCTGACAGGCAGCAACGATTATTCCGCCATGAAAGATGCCGATGTCGTTATCGTTACCGCAGGTATCCCGCGTAAACCAGGCATGAGTCGCGACGATCTAATCGCCATCAATTCCGGTATCATCAAAACAGTTGGTGAAAACATCAAGGCGAACGCGCCGAACGCTTTCGTTATCGTCATTACAAACCCGCTCGATGCAATGGTCGAAGTGATGCAGCGCGTTTCCGGCCTTCCGGCGGAAAAAGTCGTCGGCATGGCGGGCGTTCTGGATAGCGCACGTTTCCGCTACTTCCTGTCTGAAGAATTCGGTGTATCCGTATCCGATGTCAGCGCCTTTGTTCTCGGCGGTCACGGCGACACGATGGTGCCGCTGGTTCGTTACTCGACAGTTGGCGGCATTCCATTGCCGGATCTCATTGCGATGGGTTGGAGCACGCAAGAGAAGCTCGACCAGATCGTCCAGCGTACACGCGACGGCGGCGCAGAGATCGTAAACCTCCTCAAAACAGGTTCGGCATTTTACGCTCCGGCGGCTTCTGCGATTGCGATGGCGGAGAGCTATCTGAAAGACCAGAAACGCGTTCTGCCATGTGCGGCGAAGCTTAACGGTGAATACGGCATCAAGGGTCTTTATATCGGCGTGCCGGTTATCATCGGCGCAAAAGGTGTCGAGAAAATTATCGAGATCAAACTAAGCGCGGACGAGCAAAAAATGTTCGATCACTCTGTCGATGCCGTCAAAGGCCTGATCGAAGTTATCGAGAAACAGGCAGCATAACGCATCTGCAAAATTAAATTTCAAGAAAGCGGTGCAAAAGCGCCGCTTTTTTTATTGCCAAAAATCCGGAATAGGTGATTAATTATAAAAAACTAATAAAACAGGGATTGAGTAAATGAGTTTCAGTTTCGATTTCAATCAATTGAAATCTTCTTCGCTTAGGGCAGAAAAGGATACTGAGTATTTTAATACAGATTACCCTTTAAGCAGTGATGAAAATCTGATCTTAAGTGTACACAAAACTATCATGGATAATCCAGATATCAGCCTCTATCTGGCATGGGCGATGTCGCTTGATTTCACTGCCAATGATCTGCCTGATTTGCTTGGACATGACTGTGATATTGATCACCTAATCAAGAATCCGCATCTTTCACCACCGCCGCAGAATGTGGATATATTCTGCCGGAATATCGGTATACATCCTGCTTACTTGCAGCCCTGCCTGTCACGTAAAGATCAAAAATATCATTTTAATATAATGAACGTCATTGCCAATATAGCATTGGACGAAAAATCTCTCGATGAAGATCACCATATCGCCATGAAAGCGCTAAGGTCTGAGCGGGATAAGTTTCTTGCCTTCGAGCGTAATTTCCCGGTCGATGCTTCTTATCTTAGAACCGCTTATTCTTTCCCGGAAACTTTGAATGGACGATTTTATCAGGCGTCGATGGATGATGCGCATGATATCGAAACGGGATTGGATTTCATGCAGAGATATCTGGAGCGGAAACTGGAAGACATAGTCGCTGATAATAAAGGGCTTCATCACCTTCACCAGAGATGTGAGCTGTCCCGCCAATGTGTTTCAGCAATGGCGCGTGCGTTATTTGGCGAGGAAGACGCCTCCGAAAAGCTCAATTTATTCATGGAGAGCATGAAAGAGGTCAATCCGCTTTATACGGATGAAATTGGCTGGAATTTTGAAACAGGAAATATCCTTTGCGTTTATTCCGCAAATTGGGAAATCTTTACCCCCGAACTGGATCCTGATTACAAGCTGAACTGTATGGAATTGTGCGGTGAGGAATCACGTGAAGTAATCGACGAATTTGTGAACCATGTATTGGCTTATCAATATAAACTTGATGCCTACATGACAGCCAGAAATAAAAACAGCGATATTCTGACGACTGAATGGGAGCTGGATAATCTTCAGTCCTGGCGGGGCACCAAGCCAGATTGCCAGCATGAAAAGAATGCCTGGCAAATCCCTTTTTTCCTGAATTTCAAATTGGCAGAAAGTATTGTCGGCGTAAAAGACGCTCTGCCTTTTAAGACTAATTTGCCAATGGTGATCAACCATAGTCATGATCACCTTTTTCCCCATTTAAATAAATAAAAACCCCGCTAGATGCGGGGCTGTACATAGAATTTGTTAAGCGCCAAAAACGCTTGGTTTTATTTTATTCCAAAAGCCCGAGGCAGCGTCACTGATAGTATGGGCAACAGTACTTGCCATTTCGACGCCTTTATGGACAACGCTTGACGTGGCATTCGAGGCTGCATGAAAGGCAGATTTAACAGCAGGGGCTTCTGCAATTGCCTGAGCTTTATGGCTTGCTTCAGCAACAAGGCTTTTAGCATGTGATACTGGCGTTGATGCCGCAGATTGTGTAGGCGGAGAGGAAGCGTCCATCCCAAGCTGGCTTGTTAGCTTTTCAAAGCGATTGGCCCAAAGTTTCATGTCGCGGTCAGAGCCAGCCAGAACATCGGCGGCAGTGTTCTTTCCGCCATATACTGCAGGATTGTAGTCACGAATCCATGAATCGGTCATTTGACCGTTCATCAATTTATTAAGGCTGCCACGTCCTGCGTTGTGTTCTGTGTAAACATAAGTCCAAGTGTTACGATCATTTAAATTAAAGCCTTTGGCGCGGGCCAGCTCTTGTGCACGAATGGCTGTCATGAGAGCAGAAGCTTCAGGATTCCATGCAAGCTTCCGGGCTTCGGCTGAGTCAATTTTTCCATCGTTAGAAAGATACTGTCGGGCTTCCGCAACATGATTTGCAACAAATGCTCTGTTTTTTTCGCTATTCCAAAAAGCTTCGCGATAGCCGCCTGTTTGTTGAAAAAGGCCTATAGCGCCTGTAGGCGAAACCATACCGCCTTGTCCCAAACGTGTTTCTTTACCTGCCATAGCACCTAAAAGGGACGCAGGAACACCTGTCAAGCTTGCTGCCTTTTGAATGGCTGAAACCATTTCAATTTGAACCTGACCCACAGATTTCATTTTGAAATTATCAGGACCTAACGGCAATTCGCGATGTGTACCCCGGAAACGGCTTAGAGTTTCTCCAGTGTAGTAGTGACGCTCGCCTGTTTGTTCATCGATATATTCACCGACTTCCATATCGCGAACCCGCGCGTCAGATGTATCTGCACTGAATATATCTTCTTGATCGAGATCGCCTTTTTGAAGAAGCTGATCAAAACTCAAAAGCTTAAGGCTGTTTCCTTCAAGATCGGTTCTCGTTTTATTTAGCATTTCCAGCATCGTAAGCGCACCGATGCCCAAACCTGTTTCTACTTCTTGCTTATCTTTATCGGAATTCTGAGCAGCCGCTTTTACCGGGCCGGCTTTCTCATCCTGACCTGTTAATTTTACATTCTGGCGTGCTGTCTGAGCGGCAACTTGTGCATGCTGAGGAGTGGGAGCAATCCCTGTCTGGATACCGTAATCTAAATGATCTTTGGTCGATTTCTTATCCATTCACACCTTCTTAGAACTTAAGTTCTTATTCGTTCATTAGAGTGTACTGTTAGAATCGATAAAAGTCAAATTTTCCTATGGTTTCAGACAATAAAAAAGGCCCCGAAAGAGCCTTTTAGATCAGTGGGTTAACCCAAATTAGGTGGGGTGGGGCCATGTGAAGCAAGACTAATCCCCTGATTAAAGTTTCTGGCAATGGCTAAGTTGCTTGCTGGAGCATTATCGCCAACATATATATAAGCACCTGCAAAGTTATTTGGAACAGATCCCCCTGCATTATTGCGGGCTTTGTCAGATACAAAAAGTTTTTGCCCATTAGCACCTTCGGCAACAAATTCTACGTGACCATAAACGCCACCACCAGAATTACGTGCTTTTTTACCTAATTCAATATCACTGTTATAGACAAGAACCGCACCTTCCGGGGCATTATGAGCGTTAGCCCCTTGCAATTTGACCCAGCCATTTCGAGGAAGTGTTTTATCCCACTCAGTCGCATGACCACGTTGAACATCCCAACCTAGACCTTCTGCGATATTGGCAACTCCTTTGGCGCAATTTCCAGCGCCTGCATTGTCGGAGGCGGCAATGCGAAGCACTTTATCAGAATCAAAACCGCCATTGCGAATAATAGGAGAACGATTACCTTTTGTATCTTGATGGTAAAATCCAGATACATCAAAATTTGTATTCTGTGCAGAATTTTTAAATTCTGCATACGGTGTCCCTGTGACACGTTCAATTAGTTTTTCAACAGGGCTAGTATCGATGCCAAACTGATTTTTCAAGACTTCAATTATGTTGACGAAACTATTACCTGAAACAGTTCCATTTTCATCAGCATTTTGGGTAGCCCACATACTGACCAACATAAACAGCTTTGTAGATTCCGCGGATTTATCCTGATCTTCAGCTTGATCTGAAAACTTGCCAGACAAAGTAGCTTTCTTCGCTATTGCTAATTCAGGTTCGTCTTTCGGAGCGCTTAAAGATTTACCAGATTTGGAAAAAGTTGAGAGAGGTGAGGTAGATGCAGCGTATACGGTATTGATGGCGTCAAAAGTACGGCCTTCGAAACCTATAGCCCCGCCAGGCAGAACATCATCTAAGCCTTTGAATCTACTTTGTTCTTTAATCTCTAAAATAGCCATCAACACCCTTACTTTTTCAGTAATATTCTTATTTATTAATTAGTTACCTAATCCTACCTGAAAAGAGGAGAGGAGTCAAAATTACTTACCCCAGCTAGGAAGCCAGCCGCTTACCGTATTAACAACGGAGTTTTTGGCTGCCACGGCCGTATCTACAACAGCATCTTTTGCTGCAACGGCCGTATCAGCCGCAGCATTAAACGTACCGCTAATAGATGTTGTAATGCCATGTTTAACCTCACGCAATGTTTCGCGAGTGTCTTTTCCAGCGACTTGTTCGACGGCGGCACCTAATTCGCCCCGCAATACTTTACCGCCAAATTGCCGTACATCTTTGCCGGCGACGGATTCCACGATATCGCCCGCGACATCGCGAGGGTTTTCCAGCGCATGATTTACGGTGCTGCCTACGGTCTCATAATCGCCATGGGCGGCTTTAAAATGGGCGCGAGGTTTTACATTCGTTGTGATGGGACTTTTACGCTCATCATTATCCCGTTCCCGCCGGGCCGCAGCAGCCCGGGCTTCCTGTTCCTGTTCGAGGCGCTCGCGGCGGATCATTTCCTGTTTTTCACGGGCAGCATCGCTGACGCGATCCATGCGATCGTCTATCTCATCATCAATCTGGCGCAGTCTGGCCTGAAGATTATTACCGACAATACCTCTTAACTGGAATTCGCGCTCTTTTTCTTTTTCTCTTTTATCCTCGAGTTCAACGCTGCCGGGATCGAAATAGGCTCTTAAATTATCGTCAAGAAAATCCACGGCTTCCATTATGCCGCTACCGACGGTGATAAGACGGTTGATATTGAAAGCGTCAATATTAAGTGAAGTTTCTATATCTATTCCATTTTGCCGGAACAAATCTTCCAATAATTCGCTTGATTTGGCTTTTAAATCGGCCACTCGAACACACCTGTTTATTGATTTAATAGCATTTTACAGATTCTTAAGTTAATCCAAGGTTAACAACGCTATGAAATCGCCGATATCTCCACAATTACGGTTTTTTTTATGGGGCAGGCGTGTTAAACAATTCGGGAATTTTAAGTCCATCCAAATAGTTAGGGAATCCCTCGCAATGAATATCCATGAATACCAGGCAAAAGAACTCTTGAAAAAATACGGCGTGGCCGTGCCGGATGGTATTCCAGCCATGACAGTGGAAGAAGCTGTCGATGCCGCCAAGAAAATGCCGGGCCCTCTATATGTGGTTAAATCCCAAATTCACGCCGGTGGCCGCGGCGCGGGTAAATTCAAAAACAACCCGGAAGGTAAAGGCGGCGTTCGTCTTTGCAAAACGATTGAAGATGTAAAAGCCGCCGCCGAAGCCATGCTCGGTCAGGTTCTTGTGACCAAGCAAACCGGTGAAGATGGCAAGCAGGTTCAGCGCCTCTATGTCACCGATGGCGTTGACATCAAGAAAGAATATTACTGTTCCGTCGTCATGGACCGTGAAACATCCAAAGTAACGTTTATGGTTTCTACCGAAGGCGGTATGGACATCGAAGAAGTTGCCGAAAAACACCCTGAAAAAATCCAGAAAACGGTTGTCGATCCGGCAGCAGGTTTTCAGGGCTTTCATGCCCGTAAACTGGCCTTCGCGCTGGGTCTGGAAGGCGCGGCCAACAAAGCGGCAGGTAAATTCTTCTCCTCGCTTTACAAAGCTTTCGTCGAACTGGATTGTGACTCCGTCGAAATCAACCCGATGATCGTTACTGACAAAGAAGAGATCATGGCGCTCGACGCGAAAATCAGCTTCGACGACAATGCTCTGTTCCGTCATCCTGACATTGCCGCGATGCGCGATGAATCCGAAGAAGACGAAAAAGAAACTATCGCGAAAAACTTTGACCTGTCCTACGTAACGCTAGAAGGCAATATTGGCTGTATGGTCAATGGTGCGGGTCTTGCGATGGCGACGATGGATATCATCAAGCTCTATGGCGGGCAGCCTGCGAACTTCCTCGATGTTGGCGGCGGCGCGACGAAAGAGAAAGTGACTCAAGCTTTCAAAATCATTCTCTCTGACAAAAACGTCAAAGGCATCCTGGTCAATATCTTCGGTGGTATCATGCGCTGTGATATTATCGCGGAAGGCATTATCGCGGCGGCGAAAGAAGTCCAGCTTTCCGTGCCTTTGGTTGTTCGCCTTGAAGGTACCAATGTGGAGCTAGGCAAGGAAATCCTCGCTAAGTCTGGCTTGCCGATCGTATCAGGCGATAATCTCGCCGATGCAGCGCGCAAGATTGTCGACGCCACTAATCAAGCTTCTAAAGCGGCTTAATATCTAGGCAAAGCATAGATAAATTTTTGTCATCCCCGCGAAAGCGGGGATCTCGCATTAAGGAGTTAAAATGATCATCGACCACCGTACTTACAATATCGTCCCGCGTATGATGCCGGAGTATCTAAAAGTATTCGAAGAATTCGCCATGCCAGTCCAGCGCCGCCATTTGGGTGAACCAATTCTTTTCACGGTGACGGAAGTGGGCCAGCAGGATCAGGTTGTTCATCTCTGGGCCTATAAAGATTACGAAGATTTAGAAAAGCGCCGCGCCGCGCGCAATGCTGATCCTGACTGGAAAATCTACATGGAGAAATCCAGAGGCCTTGTCCTCTCACAGGAAACCAAGCTTATAAAGCCGACCGGTTTTTCGCCGATAAAATAATTATTATACTGTAGGAGATAACGGCAACGATTCAACACCGACACCTTTGTATTGAGATTTAATCCAGCCGACATTTGGTCTGGCTTGCATGGTCAGTAAATTATCTCTTGTCTGGTCATTGGCCACGAGTTTGAAATCTTTGCCAATGCTATTAACAGTAGTAAGCGTGTATTTTATCGAGCCTGGTTCGATACGGTTTTTTCCACTCCAAGTTTGTGGGTGAAGTTCTCTGATGCCGAAACCGAAATCATGCGATAGTTTATAATAGAATTCGCTGACGCTAAGCTGGTAACGATATCTAACAGTTTTATCGTCAACCAATTTCGATCGCGTTTCTTCAAACAGGTTGATATTGCCCTGATAAATTTGGCCCTTTGGAGAAAATATTTCTGACATTTTCTTGTCCGGTGTATGGCACAAAGCGGCATAGACTTTTCTATAATTTCCTGCAAGAAAATGGCCAATATAGCCATCGGTTTCTTGCAATGTTTTGCGGCCATTCGGCAGGCAGATTTCGCCATTTCTCAAATCTGCGAAGATATTATTGATTTTTACGGTAGTGTTCATCGCGCCCATT
>QFOT01000081.1 GCA_003241285.1 Micavibrio aeruginosavorus | reverse complement strand
CAGATTGCCCGCGGTCAATAGCTTGGCCCCCTTGATTTTGGCCATATGTAATCATACCCTGTGTTATTGTTGGATCAAGGTAAGCGGATTTTTTATAGTCTTCAATTGCTTTTAACGCAGCAGCATTTGGTTTTACCAGCTCTGGTTTCAAATCCTCAGCGAGTTCCAGACAGCCTTGACCAAAGTCTTCGGCGCCAAGTTTCTTACAAACAACACCTAGCACTTCAAGCATACCTGAAACACCAGCTTTCATTTGTTCAATGGATTGCTCGGATTGCATTAGTCCAGCGGCAGATTGATTATATAATGCAAGAGCCTTCATTAAGGCGTCTTTCATTACATCTTGAGTATTGCGAGCTGCATCAGCTGAATTTTGTTGAGATTGTTCAGCGGCTCTTTTACGGACAGAATCTGAAGCTTCGACTCCTGATGAACCCACTATGCCAGCATTTTTATCTGCAGTAGCTCGTTGAACGGCTAATTCACGATTTTGTCTAATAATTGCAGCTTGCTGCTCTGGAGTTTTGCCAGCAAGTTCTGCTACTAATCTTTGATCTTCTGCTGATGATATATCTGAAGGTCCACCCCCTGCTGCTGCTGGCGATGCTTGCATCAATCTTTTATCTTCTGTGAAATTAAACTTCATTTAACGACCCTCTTATTATTTTTAATTATTACCTTAAAGTAACCCAAAAGCTTGATAAAATGCAAGATAAATCACATCTTATCCATATTATTTAAGGTGTAACCGATGGCAAGCTATCAACTACTACCTGACGATGTTCAGGTGATAAGGATTGCAGGCCTTCTTTTAACTTTTTAGCGTCTGAGCCATTTGCCGAATTATTGTAAGCGCTCATAACGGTATCAATTTCATTATTCTTAAAGCCTAATTCTTTTAAATTACCCGCAAATTGAGCAATATTAAAGGTTTCAGTTATAGAGGTTGGAGAGGAAGCGCCTGTTGCTGTAGGAGCTTGAGCACTTCCTGTCACTAAGGAATTCAATCCTTTCTGCGCTTCTAAAGACCTATTTGCCTCAAATTTTTGGGCATCGGTTTGAACAACATCTCTTTCGATTTCCTGACGTAATTTTGCTCCTTCATTATAAAAAGCAGTACCTTTCATGAAATCCCAGCCATATCTACCAGACGATCTTTGGGCAGATCCCCACAATCCACCATCATCGTTAGTGCCTGCTCCGGGGACATTTATAAACCCTAAATAAGCAATAGCTCCGCCGATAAAAGGATATTTGATTGCTTTTGGAGCATTCATTATCACATTACCAATTGTAGAGCCTAAGGTACTCCATCCAGTACTGGGGTGTGTTGCAGGAGGAGCCGAGGTCTTAGGGGCTGTGTTTGTAACTGGTGGCTGGGTTGGCTTGTGTGATGATAAAGGATTCCCATGCTGATCAAGAATCTTTCCTGGTTGGCGAACTTTATCGCCTTCATGTAATACTTGGCGAACGTGATCTTTATCGGCCATGCGTCTTGCCTGTTTTTCTGCTAATTCTCTGGCCTGCTCTGAGGCGGCTTTTTGAGCCTCGGTTCTGACAGTGGTTTCCGCTGCGTGGGTTTCCACAGCGGCACCCTTTGAACCAAACTTGGAGCCAACCCATGATCCTGCTTTAAGAGCCAGTTCGGATGTGCCGCGTAATAATTTGCCCCACATATTTCACACCTTCTTTTAGTTAGCTTTTTGCTATGTTTCTTTAATTAAGGTCACAATAGCAGAAAGAGGTTAATAATTCAAATTTATTCCGTAAAATAGCGTATTTTTACAGATATTTTTTTAAGCTATGGGCCTGCAATTTCCAGTCTTGCCTCCATGGCCGGTTTTGCAGGTACAGGAGCGGTTATTTCCGCCAGTTTTTCCATTGCAGATTCGGTCCGGTGACCTTTCAGCCCGTCCATTTTTCCACCGTCTTCGTGGCCATAAAGGCCCAGCGCATAAGCATTGACCTGAAACTCCATAACACGCGGGTCGCGCACGGTCGGACCGGGCGGAGATTTTTCAAGATCCTGCGCCAGTTCGCGCATATGAGCGATCATCTGATTACGCTGCTCAGGAGAGATTTTTGACGGGTCGACTTGCGATCTTATATTTTTATCGAATGCATTTGCGGTCTGACGGCCCAAAACGCCATCAATATCATCACCCTTGAAGCCCATATCTTTCTGCATCTGTCTTACATGATCTTCAGCGAAAAACTGCCTGTCACGGCCTTCACTGGCGGCTAACGTAAAATGGGCCGCAGATTCGGGGCGAGTGGATTGGCCATCGGGAGAGGGCTGGGCATAGGCGCTGCCAACGAGTTTAACACCTGCGACGCCTGTGGCGATTTCAGTTGCCGAGCGGGCTGAAAATGCGATTTCACCGGGTATTTTAGCCATGCCGTGGCCGACCGAACTGGCGATGGTTCCGCCGATCTTCGTGCCGCTGCCCGGTATATGGGATAACACCCGCGTTGCCGCGCCGCCCAAGCGTGCTTCGACAGCGCCTAGTTTCAAAGCGCCTTTTAAAAGAGCGCCGCCCGGAACGGGAATGAGATAGGTCGCAATGTTGCCGGCTCCCTTGGCAAAGCCATGAATATCTTCATCGATAGTGCCTTTACGGATTTCAGGGCCTGAACTGCCTGTAACGGTCTTAAGAGCTGAGCGATAACCATTTGCCATTTGATCCGAGTAAGAAGGCCCGGCTGAAGCTTGTCTGCCTGTGGCTTTATTAAACAAGCCGCTAATACCATCACCCATTTCACCGATACCGCGCGCCGCGCCTTCGGCAACACCATCAAGTATAACCCGGCCTGTATGGGTCGTGGCCAGAGCGCCGGCACCAAGCAGAATTTTGGGCGCATGATGGACAAGACCTGCGCCAATACTTAAGGCCCGACTTGATACGCTGCTGAGTAATTTACCCATATTACACCCATTTATTCTTATAATTCCTCACACTTTACAGAATAATGTTTAACGGTGAGTTAATATAGATTTAGAACGAAGCATGGAAAAGGCGATAATCTCGTAAATGCTGCTATCTAATTTTTTCAGCATAATGCACGTCTAGCGTCTAGTTACGACATAGAGAAAAATCGAGGTTACACCATGCATATGAGTGTATATTTCAAGTATACCGATAGCATCCGTAATTTATTTAACTAAAATACAGAAGGCGAAAGCTTTCTGCCTGCTATAATTTCTGATCTTTTCTCGATATCCTGCGCAGTCTGCCAGGGGCAAGGCATACCATCAATTTTGTTAGGGAATAAGAATGTTTCACCTGGGCTATTGATACATTTTATTCTTTGCTCTTCTCTGGCTTCATTCAGCCCATCAACAAATTTAGATAAATATAATTTTTGGATTAAATTAGGTCCTGTATAATTAGGATTATTAACGAGGTTTCCGTTCGTATCAAAAATATGGGTGTATTTAATTTCTTTAGCCGATTTTTTTACCTGTTCACCTATTAGACCGCCATCAAAGGAATCTTGATTAAATGGAGTATCTACGACAGCCGTACTGAGCACAGCGCATCCGAACAGAAGCTTCAATGATTTCATAGTTATTCCCTTTTTGAAATTAGACTTTAGCTAATAGACCAACGAAAAAGGGGTTGTCAAATTTAGTTCCTAAAATGCCATTTTTACATTCCACACATTTTCAATGCCTAAAATGCCTGATGCCCGTAAACACCATCGCCAGGCCGCGCTCGTCGGCGGCGGCGATGACATCCTTGTCCTTGATCGAGCCGCCGGGCTGGATGATGGCGGTGGCACCCGCATCCGCTGCGGCGAGCATGCCGTCGGCGAAGGGGAAGAACGCATCCGAGGCGACCGCCATCGGCGCGTTTTCTGGCGGCACGAGGCCGTATTCCTTCATTCTAGCCGCGGCAATTCTCGAGGAGTCGAGGCGGTTCATTTGCCCTGCGCCGATGCCGATGGTGACATTCTCACGCGCATAGACAATGGCATTTGATTTCACATGCTTTGCCACGCGGAAAGCAAAGAGCATATCGCGCACTTCGTCATCGGTGGGGCTGCGCTTGGTAACGACATTGAGTTCGGCAGCGGTGATATGGCCGATATCGGCGTTTTGCAGGAGATATCCTCCGGCAATCGTGCGTACCGTCATGCGCGGCGCTTTCGGGTCCGGCATTTCGCCGGTGATCAGCACGCGCACATTCGGCTTGGCGGCAAGAACGGGTTTGGCGTCTTCGTCAATCGCCGGGGCGATAATGACTTCGGAAAAGACTTTCAGGATTTCAGCCGCGGTCACGGCGTCGAGCTTGCGGTTGAGCGCGATAATGCCGCCAAAGGCCGATACGGGGTCGCAGGCGAGAGCGCGGCGATAGGCGTCGAGCGCATCCTTGCCGATGGCAACGCCGCACGGATTGGCGTGTTTTATAATGGCCACGGCGGGCTCGGAAAACTCCGCCACGATTTCAAAGGCCGCGTCGGTATCGTTCAGGTTGTTGAAAGATAATTCCTTGCCTTGGATTTTTTGAGCGGTGACGACGCCCGGGCGTTTTGTGCCGTCCGAATAAACGGCGGCGGATTGGTGCGGGTTTTCGCCATAGCGCAGCGTGTCGAGGCGCGTGGCGGGCAGGGAGATGGTCGGCGGGAATGTTTCGCCGAGCTGTCCTGCAAACCAGCTTGCAATCGCGGCATCATAAGAAGCCGTCGCGGCATAGGTTTTGGCGGCGAGTTTCTTGCGGGTTACAAGTGTCGTGCCGCCGAGTTTTATTTCCGTTGCGATTTCAGCATAGTCAGCGGGATCTGTCACAACGGTGACGAAGGCATGATTTTTCGACGCCGCGCGCAGCATGGCCGGCCCGCCAATATCTATATTCTCGACGCAAGTATCGTAATCACCGCCGCGCGCAACCGTTTCGCGGAACGGGTAGAGATTGACGACCAGCATATCGATATCGTCGATGCTGTGCGATTTCTGCGCCTCGATATGGGTGTCATTGTCACGTACGCTTAAAAGGCCGCCATGGATTTTCGGGTGCAGCGTTTTAACGCGCCCGTCCATGATCTCGGGAAAGCCCGTGACGTCGGATACGTCTTTGACGGCGAGGCCGTTTTCGGCGAGGTATTTTTTGGTGCCGCCGGTGGAGATCAGCTCAACGCCGCTTACCTGAAGGGTGCGGGCAAATTCCAGCAGGCCGGATTTGTCGGAAACGGATAAAAGGGCGCGTTTGATTTTATATCTTTGGGGTGTTTGGGTCATGGGGTTTTCTATAGCAATACTGTCATTCCGGCGAAAGCCGGAATCTCTTGCAAGGCGCTAAAACATCAGATCCCTGCTTTCGCAGGGATGACAAAAGCAGTAATATCAGGAAAAGGATCAAGATATGAAGCTTATCGATAAAATCAAAACCGGCGGGATTGTCGCTGTTTCAACCTTCCTGATCGGTGCCTTGGCCTGTTTCGCGGCATGGATCACGCATATCGTGACATGTTTCCAGAATGGCGAATGGGGGTTCCTGCTGGTCGGCGCGCTGTTCTTTCCGATTGCCGTTATTCACGGGATCGGTGTCTGGTTCGGACTCTGGAATTAGAAGATTCCTGCTTTCGCAGGAATGACACAGCTTATTATATGGCTTTTGCGGCGGGAGCGGCAGGTATTGCTATATGCGGGCTGTCGGGATGAATATAAAGGCCGCGTTTTTCCGGCATGAGTTTCAGCTTGTCCGTAATGCCCAGCACTGTTTCCGCGCCGCCAAGTAAAAGAAAGCCGTCTTTCTCCAGCCTCGTGCTCATGCGCTCTAAAACCATGCCCTTGGTTTTCTCGTCGAAATAGATGAGCACGTTGCGACAAAATATAATGTCGAATTGCCCGAATTTATTCATGTCATGCAAAAGGTTGAAATTCGAGAATTTCACCATCTGGCGAATGTCATCTTTGACCTGCCATTTTTCATTCACTTGCGTGAAATACTTCATCAGGTAATTGATCGGCAGGCCGCGCTGGACCTCGAATTGCGAATAGACGCCGCTGCGCGCAAGATTCAAAATATCGTCGGAAATATCCGTGGCGGTGATTTCAAATTTCCAGCCCGGCATCAAATTGGCTTTCTCTTTCAGAATCATGGCCAGAGAGTAAGGCTCCTGACCGCTGGAGGCGGCGGCACACCAGATACGAAGAGTTCTCTTTGCGGCGCGCGCTTTGATCATATGCGGCAGCATAGTATCTTCGAAAAGCTGGAAAGGTTTCATGTCGCGGAAGAAAGACGTTTCGTTCGTCGTCATCGCCTCGACGATATCTTTCACCAGCTGCTGGTCGGGCAGGGAACGCAATTGCAGGGCCATGACATCAAGATTGGGAAAATTCCATTTCTTGGCAACAGGCGTCAGGCGCGAGTCCAGCAGGTATGATTTATCCGGCGTAATCACAAGGCCAGACTGCTTATAGAGAAGATCCTTGAAAAGATCGAAATCCTGAATTTTCATCGCATCACCGCCTTGCGGACATAGGGGCCGACATCATCGAGCGGTAATACTGCAGAGCAAAGCCCCGCGAGCGCAACCGCGCCGGGCATGCCCCAGACGACCGAGGTCGCTTCATCCTGCGCAACGATCCTTCCGCCGCGTTCAACAACTTCCCGCGAACCTCTCAATCCGTCCTGTCCCATGCCGGTCAGGATGACGGTGAGTATTTTATCGCCAAAGAGAGGCAGGAGAGAGCGCAGCATCGGATCAACTGCAGGCTTACAGAAATTTTCCATCGGGCCGTCATCGAGCCTGATGGTACGCTCGGGCGTAATTACCATGTGAAGGCCCCCCGGCGCGACATGGACGCGGCCGTTTTCAAGTTTCATTCCGTTCTCTCCTTCAACGGCAGGAACGCCCGTGTGCTTGCTGATATGCTCTGCCAGAATGCGCGTAAAAGTAGCCGGCATATGCTGGGTCAGGACGATAGGGATATCAAGATTTTTTAAATGCGTAATGACTTTGAACAGCGCGTTCGGGCCGCCGGTAGAGCTGCCGATGGCCAATATCTGCGGTTTGCCGCCAAAGCCTTCATGCGGGCCACGAAGTTTGACGGTTTTGGGCAAATGCGGGTGGATATTTGTTACCGGCTTTGTTTCGTTCGTCGTTTCAAATCTTTTGCCTGATTTTTGAACCGATACTTCGCCAATAGAACGTATTTTGTTCAAGAGAACATCGCGAAAGGAATCTCCGGAAATTTCACTGGACGTCGAAGGTTTGCCGATACAATCAACAGCGCCCAATTCCATCGCCTGCAATGTCACCGAAGCATTATGGGTGGTGAGAGTCGAACACATGATTATTTTAACATTAGGACGCTTTGCCAGTAATTGCGGAATAGCGGTCAGCCCGTCCATCACCGGCATTTCTATATCGAGAAGAATGATGGCAGGATTATAATTATCAAGCGCATTGACGGCCATCTGGCCGTTCTGGGCGGAATAAATAACTTTGATCGCAGGGTCGGATTCAAGAATGCGTGTCACGAAACCGCGCACGACAGCGGAATCATCAACAATCATCACGTCGACAGTAGAGTGGTCCATTAATAATTATCTTCCAGTAAGCCGATTTGAATAAATTTCCCCTGTACGATGTCTTTATCGAATGGTTTCATAATGTATTCGTTGGCTCCGGCCATCATGGCGCGCTGGATATGAGAGATATCGTTCTCGGTCGTACAGAGCACTACTTTCGGATAATCGCCGCCCGGCATTTCGCGCAGGCGTTCCAGGAATTCAATCCCACTCATGACCGGCATGTTCCAGTCCAGAATAATAGCTTCAGGCATTTTTTCCAGACAGTATTCATAGGCTTTTTGTCCGTCTTCCGCTTCGGCTGTTGCGAAACCGAGTTCCTCGGCAATACGCAAGGCAACTTTACGAACAACGCGGCTGTCATCTACAACCAGACAGGTTTTCATGTCACTCATTTCCTAGTTCACGCTCATCATTGAATTTAAAAGTTTCGGTACGTCGAGAATAATAAGAAGTTTGCCAGACAGGCGATAAACGCCCAGCGAAACCGAACGCCATGCCGGGTCAAGTGTGGCAGGGGTGTTTTCGTAGTCGTCATCGTAGAGGGACAGAACGTCACCTACATTGTCGATAATCAAGCTATATAATTCATGATCGTTTTCAACGACAACGCTCATGCGTTTGGCACTTTCTTCAGGGGCGGAAAGCCCCAGGCAGGTTCTTACATCAATCGCAGTTACAATACGGCCCCGAAGGTTCAATGCGCCCGCTACCTGCGGCGGCGAGAGAGGGATCTTCGTAACTTTCTGTTGCCCGAGGACGTCCTGCACCTGCAAAATCGGGATGCCAAACATCTGGCCGCCGATAAAAATCGTCAGAAAGTCACGCGTCTTACCGGTTCGCATTATTTTCTTCGCGTCCTGCGTCCGGGATGTTTCATTGTGTTCCATTATAAAACTTCCCCTTCGATAAAGGTCTGATTGATTGCGTTCAGCAAAGTGTCACGGTCGAACTTTGCGACATATTTGTTGAAGCCGACTTTGAGGCCGTGATCCATATCTTTTTGTGTCGCGTGGCTTGATAATGCCATCAGGGGCGTATCCTGCCATTCTCGACCAGCCCGGACGCGGGAAGCGAATTCGAAGCCGTCCATGTCCGGCATTTCGATGTCGGAAATAATCAGGTCGAATTTCTGGCCGTTTTCAGCCAGTTCAAGCGCTTTATGCGCGCTTTCTAGGCTGGTGACGTCATATCCGGCAACAGACAGAAGCGGGGTGAGCATATTGCGGAAGAACGGAGAGTCATCGATCAACAGCAGGCGGCGGCGACCACTGTCATGTTTGCCGTGTTCACTGAGGAAAGCTTCATCACCATGGTTTTTAAAGAAATTGGCGTTCAGTTTTTTAAGGTAGTAGCCGACATCGATGATTTCCGTCGCCTGTTCGTTGATAATCGTCGAGCCGATCACGCCTTCGGATGAGGTGCCGGACTGGATCGAGATATATTCTTCCTGTATGTCTACGATCTCATCAACGATAATGCCAATCGACGTATCGCGATCGGAGAAAACCAGCAGCGGTTTCATTGCATCGGATTTCAAATCGACGTTCTGGCTGAATGCCATCAGGGTCATCAGCTTACCGCGATATTGAACCATCATCTTGCCACCGGCATGCTCTATCTTATCAATTTCAACATTTTCGAGCCGCGAGATGAGAGAGAGCGGAACTGCTTTCGGGGCTTCGTCACCGGCTTTGAAAAGAAGCAGGGATGTTCGAATTTGTCCTTGATGATGAGCATCACTCACATTGTCAGTAGCAGTTTCGGTTTCTATATCACCGGTCGATTTGGCGATACCGTTCGGATCAAGAATCATAATGACGGATCCGTCACCCAGAATCGTGTTGCCCGAGAAAAGCTCTATATTCTTGAGAATTTTAGGGACCGGT
>QFOT01000080.1 GCA_003241285.1 Micavibrio aeruginosavorus | reverse complement strand
CGATTCCTGCGTCCGAGCCAGAAGAGGGCCAGTACAAGAAGTAGTCCTACAAGTCCCCATGCATAGCTGATCGCGCCCAAGATATCTGCGGGAAGAGGCGCTATGCCGAGAAATTTTGCGGCGAGCGGCAGGCTCAGAAAAAAAGCGATCGTTGCATATGGCAGAAATGAAAATCTCGATGAGTATTCCTTATCTGTATTGCCGAGAGCGATGGCCAGAATAATGGCAAGTCCGGGAAGAAGCGGCAGCAGGTAATGGATCTGTTTTCCGCTGATGAAGCAAAAAGAAATGAACACAGGCAAAAGCCATGAAGCCAGAAAGCGCAAGGCCTGTTTATATTCCTGCCCCGGTAAATTTTTAAGGTTCTTCCATACAAGGGGCGATAAGATCCATGGACAAAGCAGAAGCGGTAGAAAGGGCAGATACCACCAGAAGGCCTGTTTGTGATCGAACGCATTGGCAACGCGGCCTGCTGTCTGGCCCCAGAATATACGGTCTGAGAAATCAGCGCCGCCATAGATGGAGGCAGGCACAGCCCATGAAAGACCGATCACAAGGGCGAATAAACAGGATAAGCTGATATGAGTGCGCCAGATACGGGCCGGAACATTATTATGGTTGTTCCAGAATCTGGCCAGCAATACCGGTGCCAGCAGGTGAAGAAAAATGACGGGCCCCTTTGTTAACAGGCCAAGGCCAGCGGAAAGTGTCAGAAGTCTGAGAGAAAATTTACTACCTGACTTCGTGTATTCCCAGATGCAGGTAAGTCCCGTGACAACAAATATGGCCAGTAATATATCGAACATGACCATGTTGCTGTAAATCACGAAAGGCAGGAAGCCGACTAATATATAGGTTGTGTAAGCGATTAGTTCCGGCCGTTCGGGTAACAGTTTTCCGGCTAAACGCTGCGTGCAGGCAACTAAAATGAAGGCGCTGATAAGCGGCAGGGCCATTGCAACTTCCTGCGATACACCGAATAGCGCCCATAAAATATTGATGCACCAGAATAAAAGCGGGGGTTTGTGATCGTAGGGCTGGAAATTCAGATGCGGGACCAGGAAATTTTTGCTCGCATACATTTCCCAGGCAACACCCAGATAGCGGGTTTCATCGACAGGAAAAAGAGGACGGGTGTAAATGCCGGCCAGATATAAAACCATGCAGATGAAAGCAGAAAAACAAAGCGCAAATTTCGGGTTTCTGACAAGCGCGATCATGCGGCGGAAGAAGAGGCTGTTTTGCGGCGTTCGTTCACAACGAAATAAATATTGCGCAAATATATAAGCAGGCCGCCGCCCTGCCCGATGATAAATACCGGATCGCCTTTATGAATGGCATAAGCAAGGACGATAGCGCCGCCCGCGATGCTGAAGAACCAGAAAGATACCGGGACCACGCTTTTTTGTTCTTTTTCGGAGGCCAGCCATTGCACGACAAAACGCATTGTAAACATGAACTGGCCAATCATGCCGATAACAACCCATGTATTGAATGATTGCAGGATGTCGATCAGGTGATGGGAAAACATTATTCTTCCGTAACGATAATGGTTTTGCGGGCGCGTGCCTTCAGCCATAAGACACCAAAAATATCAAAAATTCCAGCCCAAAGCCGGTCCCAGAATCCGTATTTCGAAACACCTTTCCGGCGCGGACGGTGGGACACGTCAGCGAGAATGACGCAGCCGCCATCGCGCAGGAACAGGGCGGGAAGAAAGCGGTGCATATGGTTAAAATAAGGCAGGCGCAGATAATCCTCACGGCGGAACAGTTTCAAACTACATCCCGTATCCCGAACACCGTCCTTCAAAAGAAAGCTTCTGATTCCGTTTCCCGCCTGCGAAGTAAATTTTTTAAGCATAGTATCCATGCGTTTTCGACGCTGCCCGGCGATCATGGCCATAGGAGGCTTGGGATGCGCCAGCCATTCTTTATAAAGAGTCTGAATGTCTACCGGGTCATTCTGTCCATCGCCGTCCATTGTAACGATCAGCTCCGAACGTGCTGCCTGAATGCCTGTATAAAGGGCGGCGCTTTGACCTGACCGCAGTGAGTGGCGCAAAAGTCGAATGAGGCTGGCATTCGGCTTTAATTGCTCAATGGTGGCTGAGATATTGTCTGTACTGCCGTCATCGACGATGATGATTTCGGCGAGAGGGATATTTTCAGTTTTCTCTATAATTTCTGAAACAAGAAGGCCAATATTATCAGCCTCGTTATAAGCCGGTATTACGACAGATATGCTGTGGGGGTTTAAAACCATTTTAGCCATTTGAAGATAGAAGCCATGAGAATGCCAAGGGCAATCGTTCCGATAGCTATATAAGCGAAAGCATGGGGCGCGTGCGCGCCGGGAATATCCATGACATTCATGCCGAGCAAGCCCGTGATAAAACTAAGCGGCATAAAGATAGTCGTGATGCCAGACAGCAAATACAGATTCTTGTTGGTTTTCAAATTGGTCAGGCTGGTTAGTTCATCATAGACAATCAAGGCCCTGTCCTTCAGGAAATCGAGGCTTTCAATCATCTGGTTAACTTTGTCGGAATGTTCCGAAAAAATACGCTTATGAATGGGTGGAATCCAAGCGCTGTTCGACAAGCGCAGGTGATTGATAACATCGCGCTGAGGCGCGATATAGCGGTGAAATGTCATGGCCTGTCGGCGCAAGGCGCTTACATCACGTTGAGATACGGCTTCAGGATTATCCTGTAGTTTGTCCTCCAGCGCATCGAGTTGATCATGAAGCCGTGTCATTGCATCGTCTATATGATCGAAAAGATGGCCGGTCAGCATGGTCAGAAACTCGCCAGCATTTTTCGGGCCGGTTTTTTCTTCAAGACGCCTGTCTATATCGCGTATCGTTTGAACTTTCCTGCGCTCGACAGTTATAATTCGGTGAGAGTCGATCCAGATGCGAAGCGAAACCATATCTTCGGGTTCCTGATCGGGATTGAGATTGACGCCGCGCAAAATCAGGAGCATTCCATCCTGATAATCAATATACCGCGGGTGGGTTTCTTCGGCTAAAAGAGCGTCCAGAATGATGCGGTCAAGGTAATAGATTTCCTTTTCTATCCACGCGCGCGCTTCGAAATCTGAATCATTGATATGAACCCAGGCCAGTCCGACATTGCGTATTTCTTCTGCAATATTTTCATTGCTGATTCGAATGCCGCTTCCATGCCCATCAATGGTCCATGCGAAAGTAATTCCGTTCTGCGCCATGATATGCTCCTTATCTGATTTCTAAGGATTTAGGGGCGGTTTGGCAATGGTGCCCGCAATGTCTTCGAGATAGGATGTCATTTCCTGAGATGTCCAGTCCGCGTCGCCGGGGATTTTACGAACCATGGCGGCGTTGCGGTCAATGATGATCGTTTCCGGATAAGAAAAGGTTTGGTATAGATCATGTGTAACAGCGCGGTTTTCATCCCATACCGAATAAAAACTTGCCAGCTTCGCCGAAGCCGGCGCGGATTGAGTTATAAACTGGCGTATGGTTTTTTCCTGACTGTCTGATGACAGGGCCAAAACCACGACATCATCCCTGAAACTATTCGCCATGGCAGTAAGTTTCGGGAATTCCCCGACACAAGGCGGGCACCAGGTGGCCCAGAAATGCAGAATAACGATTTTCCCTTTAAAATCGGAAAGTCTGACTTTCCTGCCCCGAATATCGGTTGCGGAAAAATCCGGCGCGATCCTGACTTTTATGCTGCTTTTCTCTGCAATATCATCAATCGTGCGCACGCGCGGTTTGACGCGGACATCAAGCAGGAGCGTTGCAATGGCGATGGCTGCAAAAATACCGACTATGAGGGAGATATTTTTCTTCATGCCTTGTATATAAAGCGGCCCTTCCTTTGATGCCAGACCGAATCTCTATTGATTTAAAGTCACGGCAATCGTTATATATCAAGATAATCAAAGGCTTGGAATATGTGCGGAATTGCCGGCTGGCTTAATTTTTCAGGAAATACCGATCTGGGTATTCTGAAATCCATGAATAGCGGTATTGCTCACCGCGGCCCCGATGCGGACGATGTCTGGCAGGACGGGCCTATCGGTCTTTGTCATCGCCGCCTTGCCATTATCGATTTATCACCGACCAATGACCAGCCACTGCACGACATGTCCGGGCGCTATACGATCGTCTTTAACGGTGAAATTTATAATTACATTGAACTGCGGGCCGAGCTTGAGGCCAAGGGTGCCATTTTTAAAACCCAAGGCGATACGGAAGTCGTTCTCGAGTCTTACAAGCAATGGGGATATGAGTGCCTGAACAGATTTATCGGCATGTTCGCTTTTGCGATCTGGGACAGGGCTGAGAAAACTTTATTTCTGGCACGTGATCCTATCGGCAAAAAACCCATGTTTTATTCCATGCTGGGCGGAAATGGCTTCGCTTTTGCCTCAGAGCCGTCCGGTTTGCTGGGTAACCCGGAAGCCGACCGGTCGCGTAATGAATCTTCGATGCGAAAATTTCTGGTGCTGGGTTATACGACCGGTACGGAAACAGTATGGAGGGGAATTAGCCGTCTTTTACCTGCGCATGCGATGGTGGTGACCGCAGGTGGCAGCGTCAAGACATGGTGTTATAAAGACCTTATAAAATCCTATGAGAATAAGCGACGTTTTACCTCTATCGAAGAGGCGTCTTACGAATTCAATAAAATTCTCGATGATGCGACAAAAATTCGCTGCCGGTCTGATGTGCCGTACGGTTTGTTCCTAAGTGGCGGGCTGGATTCGAATTCCGTTTTGGCCTCTATGGTCAAAGCGATTGGCGCCGGGCAGACAAAAACATTCAGTATCGGTTTTCAGGAAGCGGAGTATGACGAATCTTCTCTGGCTGCCAGAAGCGCCAAGCATTTCGGCACGCATCACACGACTTTCCGTCTTGATCCGGCAGCACTCGACCTCGATAAAATATTGTCGAAGATGGGGCAGGAGCCGCTGGCTGACGTGTCATTTATCCCGACCTATATGCTGTCTCAGGAAACACGCAAACATGTGAAGATGGTGTTGACCGGGGATGGCGGCGATGAATTATTCGCCGGTTATCCTACCTATGTAGCCAACCGTATGCGGCGCGGTGCGAACTGGGCGTTGCCGGACGCGGCATGGAAGAAAATATACACTATAGCGGATGAGAACCTGCCTGCAGGCCAGAAGCGCATGAGCCTTTCCTTCAAATTGCGTCAGTTTTTGCGCGGCATGTCCCTTGACGAGGACCGGGCGCATTTTTCATGGCGCCTTACCATGGCGGATACGGCCTGGCAGAATTTATTCTCTCCCGAGTTTGCGGAAGGGTTTAGCTGGGAGGAGGTTTATGCCGATTTTGCGCCGCATTTCGAGAAAGCAAAGCATCTCTCATCCCTGGATCGGGCGCTGTATGTCGACACCAAAACATGGCTGGTCGATTCCGTGATGGTCAAGGCCGATCGCGCAACAATGGCCAATTCACTTGAAGCGCGTGCGCCGCTCCTAGATATCCGCATGGTAGATTTTGCAGCAAGCCTTCCCGATCATCTCAAGCTCGATTTCATGAACGTAAAGAAAAAAATGATCCGCGCTGCACAAAAAGACAGGCTGCCTGAATTTTTATTCACCGAGAAAAAGCGCGGCTTCAGTGTTCCTGTATCCAGATGGATGGGCGGGAGCCTGGCCGGTTTTGCGCGTGATGCGATTGCCAATTCAGGTGGTGTTTTCGATTCCGCCAAGCTGGAAAATTTTTATCAAGACCATATTAACGGTAGGCGTGAAAACGGCCTTGCCCTGTTCCACACAATTATTCTGTCGAAATGGATGAGCGGTTCATGAGAATGAGAACTTCGTCGGGTCGAGGGCGTATCCTTTATTTCGGCAGCGGCAACACCGTCAAAAAAACATTGCTATGGCGAGGTTTTATCGTTTTCGGTCTTTTGGCTTTCGTTATGGCGATTTTCTGGTTCGACCGTGAGGGACTGCGGGATCATATCGATGGCCATATCACGTTCACGGATATTATTTATTTTGCCATGGTAACGGTCACGACGGTGGGTTATGGCGATATCGTGCCGGTCAGCGATAGCGCAAGGCTGATCGACGCTTTTGCTGTGACGCCGATCCGGCTGTTTATCTGGTTTATATTTTTAGGCACCGCTTATGAATTCGTAATTCAAAAAATCGTAGAGGACTACCGCATGAAAAAAATTCAGGAAAATCTACAGGGCCATGTTGTTTTATGCGGCTTCGGGCATAGCGGATGGATTGCGGCCCAGGAAAGCGTTATCAAAGGCACTCTGCCTTCACAGATCGTGGCGATCGACACAAGAGAAGAGCGTGTACAACTTGCGGCCGATAGCGGCTATATCGGCCTGCTGGGTGATGCGGCGAGCGAAGAGCTTTTGAGTAAAGCCTGTGTCCAGACATCGAAGGCGGTAATCGTCAGTACCGGGCGGGACGACACGACAATACTGGTTGTATTGACGCTGCGCAGCCTTTCCCAGAGCATCAGGATCATCGCGAGCATCCGCGAGGAAGAAAATATCAAGCTCGCCAAGCAGGGCGGGGCGGATACGATTATTTCGCCACCGCTTATGGGTGGATATCTATTGGCCAATGCGATCAGTACCAATCATGCGGCGCCTTTCCTGTCCGATATCATGTCAATGGGCGGACATATGGAGCTGGTCGAGCGTAGCGCAGGTTCTACGGAAGTAGGAAAAACCATGGCGCAAATTACCCATGAAGTCATCGTCCATGTCTACAGCAAGGGCCTCGACATCCCGTTTTCCGAGCGGACCAGCTATATTATCCAGCCCGGCGATACGCTTCTTTTGATTACGCCTAATCGACCTCTGGAAAAACTTGTCTGAAAATCTATTTCTCTTTCATAAACGGAGAGAAATATGAAAGCTTACCGCAAGGAACAAGGCGCTATCGATAGTTTGAATGAGCTGCAACGGCGAGTTACGCAAGAAAGCGCAACCGAGCCGCCATTTCGGAACGAGTTCTGGGATCATCATGAAAAAGGCTTGTATGTCGATATAGTTTCGGGCGAGCCACTTTTCACATCAATGGATAAATTCGATTCCGGTTGCGGGTGGCCTAGCTTTACAAGGCCCCTAGTGCCTGAAAATGTCGTCGAACATACCGATAGAAGTCACGGTATGAGCCGCGTCGAGGTAAGGTCACAAAATGCGGATTCGCATCTGGGTCATGTTTTCCCCGATGGTCCGCGAGATCAAGGCGGCTTGCGATATTGTATCAACTCAGCCTCGTTGCGCTTCGTGCCCGCCGACCGATTGGACGAAGAAGGTTATGGCGAGTACAGGAAATTATTCGATGGTGATAAACATGGATAAGGCGATTTTATCAGGCGGCTGTTTCTGGGGCATGGAGGATTTGATCCGCAAAATACCCGGCGTAATTTCTACCCGGGTCGGCTATACGGGCGGCGACTTCCCCAATCCAACCTATAAAGATATGACGACCGGCAAAACGGGCCATGCGGAATCAATTGAGATTATGTTTGATCCGGCTACGCTCGCCTATGAAAAGCTTCTCCGTCATTTTTTTCAGCTTCACGACCCGACGACCAAGAACCGTCAGGGGAATGATATCGGAACGCAATATCGCTCGGCAATTTTTTATTTGAAGGACGAACAGAAAGCATCAGCCGAAAAAGTGATTGCGGCCGCAGATTTATCCGGCAAATGGCCGGGTAAAATCGTCACGGAAGTAACTTCTGCGTCAGAATTTTACACAGCGGAAGATTATCATCAGGATTATCTCATAAAAAATCCCAGTGGCTATACATGCCACTGGGTTCGTCCGGATTGGTTATTGGATTAGCGGCAAAGAACGCCGCGGGTCGGGATCATCTGATGACCAGCTGTGCCGCCAACGATAATTCCGCCGATTGTAGCGAGATCGTTGCCCTTGCCCTTGCCGAACTGGTTACCGACTAAACCGCCGCCCGCAGCGCCGATAGCCGCTCCGACTATATTTCCGTCATCGCATTTTTTGACTTGCTGGGGCTGAGGTTGTGGTTGCTGGTTTTGCCCGTTCCAAGAAATCTGTTCATTTGTCGTTTTTTTAACGGCGACTTTTTCCACTTTTTTATCAGGCGTCATGGCGTCGCGTGTAACATAGGCGCTGGCACCGGCAGTAACGGCAATCAAAGCGATTGCACCGATTATGAGTAATATTAAATTTTTGCGTTGCATAATAATCTCCATATTTGAACTTAAACAAACCTTGCGATCCCCGTTAAGTTCCTTGAATTTATGGCAATAAAAAACCCGCCTGTTTAGGCGGGTTTTTAAATAAGCGTTATATCTGATTAGAAATCGCCATTCGCCGACTTGATTTGCAAATGCGCGTCGTCAAATCCGATGAAAGATGGCGCCGACGGAGTGGCAGGATCGTTATTCGAGACCGTTGATTCCGGCTCATCCGATCCGAAATTGCTTTGCAGAAGATGGTCTATTTCATTTGCGTCCATATCAAGAACGCCTTCAGCCGATAATTTTTGCTCAGCAGGTGTTTGCGGATTGTAAGTGTTCTTGCCATCCCAGTCGGCTGGCTTTTCGTAGCCGACAGGTGGCGGTGTTACTTCTGTGGGGCCGTTTCCGACGGAAGGCTTGTTCCTGCCGTCCCAGTCCTGTGGCAGATGATCAGGATTGTAAGTGTTTTTACCATCCCAGTCAGCCGGAAGTTCCGGCGTATATGGAGGCGTTACCGGTTTGATCGGATCGACATAGCCTTCGGGCTTGTTTTTGCCATCCCAGTCTTGTGGCAGATGGTCTGGATTGTAAGTATTCTTGCCATCCCAGTCAGCGGGAAGTTCTGTCACAGGCGGCGGCGTTATCTGCGAAATGTTATTGCTGATGGAGGGTTTGTTACGCCCGTCCCAGTCCTGCGGCAGATGATCAGGGTTGTAAGTATTCTTGCCATCCCAATCCTGTGGTTTTTCGTAGCCGATTGGCGCCATGATGCTGCCTATCTGGTCATCTTCGATTAATTCATCTGAGGCATGGAACACACCTGAATTGAATTTAGAAATACTGTTAGACATCGCACACCTCGGTAATAGATAAAATTTTATTTAAATTGTCTATTATTACCATAAGCTTATTTTAAAAGTTTGGGCAAGAAATATTTTTTTAAATAAACCACTGTTTTAAATACATAAATTCTAATATGCCACTAAAAAGACATAATTTCAAAGCCTTAAAGGTTTTAACGAATGTAAAAATTATTAGACTGCTTGAGATTTAAACCTACGGCCCCTAGTTGCGTTAAATGACAATATCTATTGGATATGTAACCTTCGTGGCGGCTTAGCCGAAAGATTAAGCCGCCACGTAAATCTAGGCTATTGATATTAAATAGTTTTAAGTCAATTCATACATCAGTATTTCAGAGTTCCCGGGTTCAAATGAAGAAAAAGATTATTACGAGCTGCGTGGTCATACTTGCCGTCGCGGCGGGTCTTTATTTTTACACAGAACGTCCCGGTAATGCTCAGGACAAGAAAACATCACAACCTAACGCTT
>QFOT01000079.1 GCA_003241285.1 Micavibrio aeruginosavorus | reverse complement strand
CAATCGAGCTGATAAGGTCTTTGATTTCTTGTAATTGGGATGAAGAGTCAGTCATTAAAAAAGCCTAATATTATTCTTGACGGGGCTAGAGCGGTTATTATATGGTCCGGCTCTATTGAAATAGCCAAAACACGTTAAAATACAAGGATTTTTGTCATGAGCCGCAAGTGCCAAGTGACCGGTAAAAAGGTAATGTTCGGAAACAATGTTTCCCACGCAAACAATAAGACACGTCGTACGTTCTTCCCGAACGTTCAGGACACAAGATTGTTCAGCGACGCTCTGGGTGCGCTTGTTCCACTTCGTATATCTGCTGCAGGAATGCGCACAGTTGAGCACAAAGGCGGTTTAGACGCTTTCCTGACATCAACACCAAAGACTAAATTGGATACAGATCTTCATGCGTTGAAAACACGCGTTGAAAAAGCGATCGCAAAGAAAGCGGCTGCTTAATTTAAATCCCGTGTAAACGGATGAAGGTATGAACCGCCGATAGGCGGTTCTTCTATATGGAGAATAAATTGTCTGCAGTTCCTAATATCGAATATCCCAACATGTCTTTCGAGGTTCTGAAAAAGGACCCGACATCGGCTGCGCGACTTGGTCGACTGACAACGCCGCATGGCACGATTGAAACGCCAAACTTTATTTTTGTAGGTACGAAAGCAACCGTTAAAAGTCTGTCCCCTATGCAGCTAAAAGAGGCGGGGGCGGATATGGTGCTCTCGAATACCTATCACTTGCTGGTTCAGCCGGGGCCAGATCTTGTGCAAAAAATGGGCGGTTTATCAAAGTTTATGGGCTGGAACGGGCCAACTTTGACAGATAGCGGTGGCTATCAAATCTTTTCGCTTGGAACCGGTAGCGGTGGCAGCAGCAGTGGCGGCGAAATCAAGGGACGTAAAGTTTCGAACCAGAACCAGTCGCTGATCCGTATCGATGAAGAACACGGTGCGATCTTCCGTTCTTATCGCGGTGGCGATATCCTAAATCTAAACCCTGAAACATCAATGGATATCCAGCGCAAGATCGGCGCGGATTTTGTCGTGCAGATGGATGAATGCACACCCTATCATGCCGAGCGTGAGTACACCGAAAAATCCATGCATATGAGTCATCGCTGGGGTGACCGCTCCTTGCGTGCGTTCGAAAAGTCGCATGACGGAACGCAAGGCGTCTATGGCGTGGTGCAGGGCGGAGTTTACCGCGACTTGCGCGAAGAATCAGCCGCCTATGTTTCCAGCCGTCCGTTTTTCGGAACAGCGGTTGGCGGATGTCTCGGCGGAACCAAGGTTCATTTTTATGAAATCGTTAATTGGCTGGTCGGCAGATTACCAGAAAATCGTCCGGTCCATCTTTTAGGTATCGGCAAGATCGAAGATATTTTCGAATGCGTTAAAATGGGTATGGATACGTTCGATTGCGTAACCCCAACCCGGGAGGCGCGGCATGGTCGTGTTTCCATGAAGGGGCATCCGAAGGGCTTTATTAATATTCTAAATAAGCGCTATCGTGACGATGATTCGCCGCTTGATGAAACCGTAGGGCTTGCCTCGTCGGCTTATTACACGAAGGCGTATGTCCATCATTTGATGAAAGCCGAGGAAATGCTCGCTTTTCAGATCATCAGCCAGCATAACGTAGCTACGATTGCCAAGCTCATGCGAGAGATCCGGGAAGCGATTAAAACCGACACCTTGGACCAGCTTCGTAAGGAATGGCTTCCCGAGTAGGGGCGAAATCTGTATACTTTTGGGCATGACAGAAGAAAAAGCCCTTACGGTCGGACAAATCACCGAAATAATCGAAGCATGCCATATATGGTATTCCGAATTAATAACTTATTTTTTCTATCCTGAAGATTCTACCAAGACATCCTTTAAAATCCCTGCAGCTTATAATGAATGGATCGAAGATCCTTCTATAAGGGCAGCTTTTCAAAAAATATTTTTGGACGAAGTCAGGATTTCGGCAGAGGAATTCTCCACGAGCATTGAAAAAGCGAATTCGTCTAATCCTCCCTTAAAAGAAGATTTTACGAGGCTGACTGCTTCCTACAATCATTTTATCTTTCTGTTGAATCAGGCTCAAAACGAGCTGATATTATCCGGTACTGGCATTGATAAGATTACAGGTTTTAAAGTTGGAGCCTTGATGATGCCTGAAATTAAACGTGAAATGGACAGGCGCGGCCGCAGGGGGAATCCTTTCTCCATGGCAATGATAAGGCTGGATAAGGGTGAAACCAAGGAAGATTATGATTTCCAGCTTCGGGCAATTTCCACTGCTCTACGTCATGGTTTGCGTAGTTTCGATGATGTTTATCGTTTGGATAATAACGATCTTGTGGTTGCTCTGAAACATGCTGATATCAAGGGCGGCTTTAGATTTATTGAAAGGCTGCAGCTTGAGCTGAAAACTATGCAGGCTACCTTTACATTTTCCAGCTGTGTGGCAGAGCCTGATCCTTCCGACGATCTTCATCTTTTCATGAAAAATCTTTCGGACGATCTCAATCAGATTGCTAAAAGCGGTGGCGGGCAAACAATGAAATACGAAGAATTAAGTCCTTTGCAAAGATTTGTTACTAATATGAAAGATCAATAATTTCGTGAGAGAAATTAAAGAATTTCCCAATCTTTATATCGTTGATCATCCTGTTGTTCAGGACAAGCTGACAACGCTGCGCAAAAAAGATACGCCTACTTACCTTTTTCGCTCTTTGCTAGAGGAGATATCCCATCTGATGGCGTATCCGGTTACGGAACTCCTCTCTGTAAAAGACGTGGAAATTGAAACGCCGTTGATCAAATCCCAAATGCCAGTGCTTGATGTAACTGGTATTGTGGTCGTCCCGATATTGCGGGCAGGGCTGGGCATGATGTCCGGTCTTCTTAAGATTTTTCCTGATGCTGCCATTGGCCATATTGGCCTCTACCGTGACCACGACACGCATCAAGCGGTAGAATATGTTGTCAGACTGCCTGAATTTAAAAATCAGATTTATTTGCTAGTGGATCCCATGCTTGGGACGGGAAATTCATCAGCGTATGCCGCAAGTCTTCTGGTAAAGCATGGGGTGATACCTGAGAACATTATCTTTATGTCGCTACTGGCGGCGCCTGAAGGCGTTAAAGCCTTTCATAAAGTTCATCCTAATATAAGAGTTTATACTGCCGCACTGGATAGCCATTTGGATGAAAATGCCTATATTGTCCCCGGTTTGGGTGATGCAGGCGACCGAATGTTCGGAACGGCCTGAATTTTCAGTTTTTATTAATACTCGTACTTTAATAGTGCCGATAAGTAATTTCTGCTACTATTATTGAGTAAATCATGATCGACCATAAAGCCCTTTTTGACGCGATGCCTGTGCCCCGGTTGTTAATCAAACCGGAAGGGAAACATTTTGTTGTAGAAGAGGGTAATCGCCGCGCTTACGAATACTTCAATCGTAAGGAAGAGCAGATTCTAGGCCGTCAGGTTTATGATTTTATGGATTCCGAAAATGCGCGGCATTTCGAACAGGCCTTTGAAGTTTGCCTCAAGCAGAAAGTCCCAGTAACAATTCAGGCGCTCCCCAGCTTTCCTGGCGGCTTGCGAGTCTACGGTTTCTGGATAAACCCGCTGCTCGATATTACTGGCAATGTCGTGATGCTGGATCTTATGGCGCAGCCTAATTCTTCCGATGAGTCTATCCTCGAGCGTGAGCGCGATGATGCGATTTCACTTTTGACATCTATTTTTGACGTATCTGAAATTGGAATCATTGTGAGCGATAACAATCGTCGTGTGGTTCGTATTAATGAAGCCTTTGTCAGGACTTTCGGCTGGTCGCGAGATCAGGTGATCGGCGAAGATTTCATTTTTCTGATAGCGCCCGATGAGCAGGACATGGCAAAGGAAAACCATGATCGGTACGTGAAAAGCGGCTTACGTTCCTCTGGAGAAATGAAATTAATTCGTCATGACGGCTCTGTCGTGAATACGCTTTTTACGACAGCGACTTTAGAGCTTTCTCAGCGTCGTCGTTTTCAGGTCACGACTATCATGGATATCACGCCTAGAAAGCAAATGGAGCTATCTCTTCGTGTCGCGAAAGAGCATGCTGATGCGGCTAACATCGCTAAATCTGCTTTTCTTGCGAATATGTCTCATGAACTCAGAACGCCGCTCAATGCCATTATCGGTTTTTCCGAGATGATGCAAAACGAAGTTTTCGGCGCGCTCGGTAACGCAAAATATGTCGAGTATATGGGGGATATTCATTCAAGTGCGCGCCATCTTCTTGAGATTATAAATGAAGTCCTCGACATGTCTAAAATCGAAGCGGGTCGCGTTGATCTCGACGAGCAGCCTGTCGATATGCATGATGCGATCGAGTCCGTTATGCGCATGATGGCCTCACGTGCTTTCAGTGGTGGAATTATACTGAACTCAAATGTAGAAAAAAACATGCCGCCGCTTCATGCGGATCCACGGTTATTGCGCCAGGTTTTGATCAATCTGGTGAGCAATGCTGTTAAATTCTCTCGTCAGGGCGGAAGCATTGATATTGATGCTAATCTCAACAGCGAGGGCGAGATGACGATCTTTGTAAAGGATACGGGTATCGGGATTCCTCGCAATAAAATACATCGTGCCCTAGAACCCTTCGGACAGATTTACGATTCAGCCCATGCAGCCAAGGAAAATCAGGGGACGGGACTTGGGCTGCCTTTGGCTAAGGCCATGGTAGAGCTGCATGGCGGAAGGCTGTATCTCGATTCTGATAGCGGCAAAGGAACGGTGGTAACCTTGTCTTTCCCGGCGCGGCGTGTGCTTCATCCAACGATGACGGCTGTAAGCTATTAATATTGCCACATGTTGTTTAAATGTCTAAAATCTCATAATTCAGGAGATTTTATATGAAACAGCTTATCCAGCGCTGCACGGATTCAGGACTAAAAATGACAGGTCAGCGCCGAACAATTCTCGAGGTTCTGGAAGATGCTCATGATCATCCATCGGTTGAGATTGTATTCGAGCGTGCTAAGGCCAGGGACTCGTCTATAAGCATTGCAACAGTCTATCGTACGTTAAGTCTTCTTGATGAGATGGATATTGTTATTCGCCATGAGTTTAAAGAAAACTTCTCTCGTTATGACATAAATACGGACCATCATCATCATTTGATAGATCTTGATAGTGGTGAAGTCATCGAATTTCAGAATGATGAAATCGAAAAGCTTAAAGAGAAAATCGCAAGAGATCTTGGTTTTGAATTGATCGATCATCGGCTTGAGCTGTATGGTAAGAAGTTGAAAAAATAGAAATGTGTGATTTCAAAAATGAAGCCGTTTCATGTAAATGCAGGACGGCAGTTTTAGCTGCGTATCATGAACTGATAGAACATCATGAAATACCTGATCGTTTCGCTCTTGATGCGGCGTGCCTTGTATATCGCAACCATCATCCTGAAGACACGAAGCGGGACGCTAGATTAAAGGTTGAGAGCTGGATCTATGCGGGACATCTGAATTAATGGATGACAGGATCGCAACGGGACTTTGGGTAGAGGCCAAGCAGCGTGAATTACAGCGTGAGGCTATTCCCTATTATATTCTCAGCAAAGGCGCTTATTTTTCCGGTACTGTTCTACTAAAGATCAACAATCTAGAGGGTATATGCCGCCTTTTGACGCAGGAAAGCGATGAAAACAATAAAAAACAATGGGTTTCACCTTTGCTTAAAGTCGAGATGTTAGAATCTGAAGCTGATGCCTATATTGAGAGGGCTAAGGCCAGAGATCAGGATATATGGATTATTGAGATAGAAAAGAGAGATTTAATGAATCCTTTCGAAGAAAACCAGGCCGCCAGAGGTTTCACTCTTGTCGAGCTTTCTATAGTGATGATTATTATAGGGCTTTTAATAGGGGGAATATTAAAAGGTCAGGAACTGATCGAAAATGCCCGTGCAAAGCGCCTCGTTTCGGATTTAAAGACACTTCAAAGTGCCACTTATATTTTTCAAGATACATATAATGCCCTTCCGGGTGATTTTGCTTATGCAAGAACGATGATCCCGTCTTGCACCGATGCTACTTTTTGTGAAAATGGGAATGGTAATAACTACATCGCCAGCGACGGATCGGATCAGTATACGTGGCAGACTCCCATCATTACGGGCCCGGAAGCCACGCAAGGAGAATCTACCCAGTATTGGAAGCATCTCGCTTTGGCAAATCTGATCTCGGAAATTGACGGTGCTGCAGATACTTCTGCGCCGGAATTCGGTAAGACACATCCTTCGTCCCCCTATGGCGCAGGTGGATTTGAGATATATTGGGATGGGGCAACAACCCTTCATCCGACAGGAGTTCATATCGTCAGGCTTTCTTCCGAGAATGCCCTGACTGGCGGCAGTGTAGTGGATGGTGTTACGCCTAGGCAGGCAGCTAAGGTTGACCAGCTCATGGATGATGGAAGGCCGAATTCAGGATCTGTTTTTGCCAATTACGGCGCTCTTTCTGACAGTTGTAAAGTAGGAGGGGCAACGTATCTGGATAGTTCGGAATATAGAAGCGCGACAACTTCTAATGCCTGCGCGGTATTTTTCAAGATTTTCTAAGCAAATAATTGCATACAAGGCTGCTGGCCTATATAGTCCGGCGCCATGCAGCCAAATAAATCCATAGTCGATCAACGCCGAACCTTTGCTATTATCGCGCACCCTGATGCGGGTAAAACCACCTTGACTGAAAAGTTGTTGCTTTTCGGAGGTGCGATTGAACTTGCCGGAGCCGTTAAGGCTAAGGGGGATCGTCGCCGCGCGCGATCCGACTGGATGAAGGTTGAGCAGGAGCGCGGAATCTCCGTCGCGTCTTCCGTCATGACATTTGATTATCAGGGCATCACCTTTAATCTTCTTGATACGCCGGGTCACGAGGATTTCTCCGAAGATACATATCGAACGCTGACCGCTGTCGATAGTGCCATCATGGTACTCGACGTTGCCAAGGGTATTGAAACACAGACGCTAAAGCTCTTTGAAGTTTGTCGTATGCGCAATATCCCGATCATTACCTTCATCAATAAGATGGATCGTGAAGGTCAGGATCCGTTCAAGCTAATGGACGAGGTGGCTGAAAAACTTCAATTGGAAGTCGTACCAGCCTCTTGGCCTATTGGTATGGGACGCGATTTCAAAGGTTGCTACGATCTGATTAATGACAGTCTTGTCCTTTTCGATCGGAGCAAGGGCGAAGCGCTTCTTGAAACTATGACATGCTCCGGCCTAGACGATCCTTTGATCGATCAAAAACTTCCTCCGGAACTGGCAGAGAAATTGCGCGAAGATGTCGAGATGATACGCGGAGTGTGTCCGCCGTTTGACCGCGATGCTTATCTTGCTGGCGATATGACACCTGTGTTTTTTGGCTCAGCCGTCAACAATTTCGGGATCAAGGAGTTGCTGGAAGGAATTGGCCGCTATGCGCCTAGTCCTCGTCCTCAGGCAACAATACAACGTACAGTCGATCCGCATGAAAACAAAGTAACAGGCTTTGTTTTTAAAATTCAGGCGAATATGGACCCGAAACACCGCGACCGTATCGCTTTTACCCGACTTTGCTCCGGCACGTTTAAACGTGGAATGAAATTAACGCCTGTCCGGACGGACAAGGCTCTCGTCATTCATTCGCCGCTTTTATTTTTTGCACAAGAGCGCGAAATGGCGGAAGAAGCCTATGCCGGTGATATTATCGGTATTCCGAACCATGGTAATTTGCGCATCGGCGATGTCCTGACCGAAGGCGAAAAGCTGACATTCACAGGTATTCCATCTTTTGCGCCTGAACATTTACAACGCGTTCTGCCCGAAGATCCGATGAAGGCCAAACATCTTGGTAATGCGCTTCAGCAATTGGCGGAAGAAGGTGTGGCCCGCATCTTCAAGCCGCTTTATGAGAATAGCTGGATCGTTGGTGTGGTTGGAATGTTGCAGTTCGATGTTCTGGCTGACCGTATCCGGACTGAATATTCACTGCCCGTCAAATTCGAGCAGACAAGTTTGTATACGGCGCGTTGGGTAAAGTCGGATAATCCGGCGAAGCTGAAAGCGTTTCTGGATACTAACCGTGGCGCTATTGCTAATGACCACGATGAGGATCCTGTCTTTATGGCGCGTAACGCTTGGCACCTGAATGATACGCAAGATAAAAATCCGGATATCAGATTTGAAAAAACGAAATAATTACTTAAAAGCTCTGATAATATTCGCGTAATCATCCGTCCAGGGACGCATGTCGTAGGGAATTTTCATGTTTTTCCACTTCATTGATCTGAATTTTTTGATAATTTCCGGGTTATCCGACATAACCGTATAAATGTTCGGATTATGCTCGATACTTGTGCCCAATACTTTACCTCCCATGGCATATCGCGTAAGGACCGTCATGCCTGTGGCGCGGCCGAGCGCAGTGACTTCTTTCTGTAAGTCAAAAAAGCGGTTTGAAACATGAATGACGATAAAACCGCCGGGTTTGAGTTTCTTTTTATAACCTTCGATAGCTTCAAGAGTCATGACATGGATCGGGATATTGTCTGAACTGAATACGTCGACAAAAATCATGTCATAGTTTTGATCCGGTGCTTCCATGATTTTGTGGCGGGCGTCACCAAGTATGATGTTATAAGGGCTGCCGCAATCCTTCAGGTAAGTAAAGTAGTTGCGATCTTCTGACACATCCACAACCTGCTGGTTTATCTCATAAAAATCGAAGCTGCGGTCGGGATGCGTATAGCAGGCAATACTGCCGATACCCAGACCAAGGGCTGCGATTTTTTGCGGTTTGTTTGAAGTATCCAGAACGCTGAAAATATCGCCGACCGACCCCGCCGGATGATAATAAGTCAGGGGAATTTTCTTGAAATTATGGTCGATTGCCTGTGCGCCATGTGTGGTTGTTCCGTTGCTTAGAACCCGCATGCCTGAATCCTTATAATCCTGTATCCGCAAGACGCCAAAAAAATTACGCGTTATGAGAACGCTGTCCCTTATTCTCAGCCATGAACTTGGCGGGTTGAAGAGAAGAATGATTCCGACAGTTGTGACGAATGCAACGCGTCGGTTTAGTAGGAACATGGAGGCAATAAGCGTCACGACAACAAATCCGCCTCTGGTCAGGAAATGGTCGATAAATGAAGCGGCGCATCCTAAAAGCAAAACTCCGGGGAATAGCATAAGTTCATGGAGTTTTGATTTAGGCTTGTATTCAGGGTCTTTTATAAGGGGTGACGAGGCATAGCGGGCGAAAAGCGACAGTATAATAACGATATAATATTCGTAGGGCAACTTGAATAAAACAGGAGCGATCAGTGAATTGAAAACGCCGCCTAAAGCGCCGCCTATAGACATGAAAAGATAAAATTCAGTCAGGCGGGATGATGCGGGTTTGAGAGCTACCATTTCCTGATGGCACATCAATGCCGTAAAGAAGAACAACGCGCCGTGGAATGTGATCAATATCCATGCACCGTTGTGACCAATGCTAGCTAACTGTACTGCGGCAAGCAAAACCAGGAATATGGCCTGAATGATCCGCGTGGCAGGAAGCGGGAAAAAGGG
>QFOT01000078.1 GCA_003241285.1 Micavibrio aeruginosavorus | reverse complement strand
GAGGTGCAAACAACGCTTGTCGGTACTTTCCTTGGCTATAGCACTCTTATGGTGAGCGGAACCGGAAGCCGGATGGGTTATATACCTTTTGCCGAAAACGCCATGGCTGTACAGGAGGTTATCAATGAAATTTTGCAGAGAAAAGATACATCATCTGCGGAATATTTAGATAGACAGGCAAAGGTTCAGGCCGAAGCTCTGGCTGATGTTTTGGAAGAGCACGAAGAAAAGAAGATATGACCTGGGATAAATCAAAATTACCAAGCCGCCATGTTTCCGTGGGGCCTAAATCCGCTCCCCATCGCGCCATGTATTACGCGATGGGCATGACCGAAGAAGAAATCGCCCAGCCTTTCGTTGGGGTGGCAACTTGCTGGAACGAAGCTGCGCCATGTAATATCGCGCTTAACCGTCAGGCACTATCTGTTAAGAAAGGTGTCATCGCATCCAAGGCGACACCACGCCAGTTTACGACTATTACCGTGACTGATGGAATTGCCATGGGTCATGAAGGAATGCGTTCGTCATTGCCATCGCGGGATGTTATTGCGGATTCAGTTGAGCTGACCATGCGCGGGCATTGTTACGATGCGCTTGTCGGGCTTGCAGGCTGTGATAAATCTTTGCCGGGAATGATGATGGTCATGCTGCGGTTGAATGTGCCGAGCGTCTTTATGTATGGCGGTTCTATTTTACCGGGCCAGTTCCGCGGTAAAGATGTCACGATCATCGATGTTTTCGAAGGTGTTGGTAAGCATGCAACAGGTGAATTTTCAGATGAAGATTTACATGAGATGGAGTGTGTAGCTTGTCCATCAGCAGGTGCATGTGGCGGACAATTTACGGCGAATACGATGGCCTGCGTATCGGAAGCCATCGGCCTTGCGCTGCCGGGCTCAGCTGGAGCGCCTGCGCCGTATGAAACGCGGGATGAATACGCATATGCGTCTGGTCAGGCGATTGTTGAATTAATAAAAAAGAATATCCGACCGCGCGATATCGTAACGCGTAAAGCCTTGGAAAATGCAGCGATGATTGTTGCTGCTACTGGAGGCTCGACGAATGCCGCACTGCATTTACCCGCCATGGCGCATGAAGCCGGGATCGATTTCGATTTACATGCTGTGACTGATATTATGCGCAAAACGCCTTACATTGCGTCATTGAAACCCGGCGGTAAATATGTCGCGAAGGACTTATTCCAAATAGGCGGCGTATCGGTCGTGCTGAGCGAATTACTCAAAGGCGGATACTTGCATGGCGATTGCCTGACGGTAACTGGCAAGACAATCGAGGAAAATTTAAAGGGAACGCAATTTCCTGAAAATCAGGATGTCGTTTACCGCATCGAAACCCCGATTTCTGCAACGGGCGGCGTTGTCGGTCTGAAAGGCTCGCTCGCTCCTGAAGGCGCAATCGTCAAAATCGCAGGTATGACCAATCTGGTTTTTGAAGGGCCTGCGCGCTGTTTCGATTCAGAAGATGATTGCCTGCAAGCGGTGCTAGATCGTAAATATAAAGAGGGCGAAGTGCTTGTTATCCGGTACGAGGGCCCGAAAGGTGGTCCGGGCATGCGTGAAATGTTATCGACCACGGGCGCATTATACGGACAAGGCATGGGTGATAAAGTCGCGCTGATCACCGACGGGCGTTTCTCTGGCGGCACGCGAGGTTTTTGTGTCGGCCATATAGGTCCGGAAGCCGCCGTTTGTGGCCCGATTGCATTATTAAAAAACGGCGATATCATTCGCATCGATGCCGAAAAAGGCGTCATCGATCACAAATTGTCTGATGACGTTTTGGAATCTCGCCGTAAAGAATGGAAGCCGCGTAAAACGGATTACCAGTCAGGGGCGATCTGGAAATATGCGCAAACTGTCGGCCCTGCGGCAAAGGGTGCGGTAACACATCCGGGCGGCGCGGCAGAGACGCATTGTTTCGCGGATCAATGATGGTGGTTTCATTTAAAAAACAGCTTCTCATTTCAGCGGCAATTTTCGCTATGATGGCGCATCCTGTTTTTGCAGAACAATTAGAGCCTTTGGCCGAAGAGGCGGCGTCTGCTGCGGCTCAGTCAAATACACCTATCGCGTCCCAGGCCATCGTCATCGAAAAACAGCCGATGGTCGATCTTTTGCAGAGCGGCAAGGTTGATGGGGTCGGGCTGCAAGATCCTGAAGGTATCTATAATTTTTATAAAAGCCAGAATTTCGATTATTTCTGGACCGATGGTGAAAAGCCGGAAAATAATTCCAAGAAGGCGTTGGAGCTATTAAAAGATTCCTGGCAGCATGGCCTGAATCCAGCAAATTATCATGTTCAAACGTTGGGGCAACGTATGGAGCAGGATGAGTTTACAAATTCTATCGCTTTTGAAATTCTGATGTCTGATGCCATGGCGCGCTATGCGAAAGATATGACCGGCATGCGCGTAACGGCACGAAGCATCGGCGAAGACACGAAATCTTGGAGAAGGGGCTTGGGGGCAGAAGCGGCGCTCAATCTTTTAGTAACGAATAGCAATCCGCAAAAAGCGTATGAAGATCTTATTCCGCCGAGCAAATTATATCCGATCCTGCAGTCTGAACTAAAAGCTTTGCACGAGGATATGAAGAAGCATCCGCAAACAGTCAATAAACAAATCGCTTTCCCGGGACTGATTTATCCAGGGCGGACACATCCCGCCGTGGCCTTGATCCGCGCGCGTTTCGATATCGAAGCTGATAAAAAGAGCCCACCTGAATTCTATGACGAGAAGCTGATCGAAAGGATTAAGTTATTTCAAAAAGCCAATGGATTAAAACCTGACGGCATTATTGGTCAGCGTACAATTGAGGCGATCAATCAGGGGCGTCGAGACAAGCTCGTCAAAATTCTGGCTAATCTGGAACGTCTTCGCTGGATGAACCCGGCGTTGCCGGACAAATATATTTTGGTCAATGTTCCCGCCATGACGCTTTGGGCGTTTGAAGATGATAAGATAGTCTTTGAAATGCCGATCATTGTCGGTAAGCCAAGCTGGCCGACCAATAGTTTTAAAACTGATGTCACCGGCATTCGCTTCAATCCGTCATGGTATGTGCCGCCATCGATCAAGACAAAGGATTTGCTCCCTGAGCTGCAAAAGGATCCAGATTATCTGGCTAAAAAAAATCTGCAGCTTTTGTATTATACGTCTGACGGCGCAAAAGAGATATCTGCACGCGATGTAAAATGGGCTGAGGTAACAGAAGCTGATCTTAAAAATATGGCGATGATACAAAATCCAGGCAATGAAAATCCGCTGGGTAAAATACGCGTCTTAATGCCGAACCAGTATAATATCTATTTGCACGATACGAATTCACCGGAGTTATTTACCAAGGATTTCCGCGCGCTTAGCCATGGTTGTATTCGACTTGCCGAACCACGCCGGGTTGCCAATTTCATTCTGGATCGCAATGGTGACTGGAGCGAGGAGCGGCTCAGTAATATTCTCTCGAAGAAAAACACGATTGAAGTCATGTCGACTCAGACAATTCCTGTTTTCATATTGTATCAAACCATATGGCAGGATGGGAAAGGCGACCTGATTTTCGGACAAGATATTTATAAAAATGATGAAAAACTTATCGCTGAATTGGTAAAGAAAAACAAACTTCCAGTGCCAATCAACTAAAAATTTGGACTTTTTACTACGCTAAATTCAGAGACCTCTAATAAATCTCAATAAATCAGTGATTTATTCTTTAATCGCATTTTTACCAAAATAAATATTTTTTATCCAAAGTAATAAATATTTAATAATAATTATTTATAAATAAAAACTGTAACATTTATAGTAAACTTTGTATCAATTGGGTAATCCACAATTAACTTGAAAACAGAATAAGGTTTCTTTAGACTTAAATAGTCAGTGGATAATCTTCCTTACATGCTTAAATCCTTTTTCATTTTATAATTTTTTAAACTACAACTTGCCATGCTGACGCAAGAGCTGCTGAGTACTTGATTTTGTGTAAACCTACTTTCCCAAAGGGAGAGGCTAACAAGAAGGTAATCGATGACGTCTTTTTTCGATTCAGTGGAACAAACCATGGAGCGCCGTGGCTTCCTCAAAGCTGGACTAACTCTTTCCGCAGTCGGATTTTTGTCTGCGACCTGCGCCAAGCCTGCGCTCGCCCTGCCTGAAGGTGGTGCTTATTCGGTGGCTTTCCGCAATGAACATACCAATGAAACTTTTTCCGGTGTTTATCGCGTTGGAAACCGTTATCTGCCGCAAGCCTTTGAGCGTATCAATTATGTTCTTCGCGATTTCCGCCAGAATGAAGTATTTCCTATCGATCCACGCGTAGTGGATATAGTAGCCATCGTGCATAAAGCGACCGGCTCGACCCAGCCATACTCCGTGCTGTCCGGCTACCGGACGCCGAAAACCAATGCCATGCTGCGTCATGAAAGTGGCGGTGTTGCAAAGCGTTCTTTGCACATGGCTGGCCAGGCGATCGATGTGCGCATGCCAAATATCAAAACCAAGCGTATCCATGATCTTGCGACGAAGCTTCATGCCGGCGGCGTGGGTTACTATTCCCGTAGCAATTTCGTCCATATGGATTCCGGTGTTTACCGGACTTGGGGCGCATAATAAAATAGAAAAATATTTCGGAATATGTGAGAAAGGGCAGCTATATAGCTGCTCTTTTCGTATGAGGATTGCCCAAAAAATGATTTTAGTCGCGATAGGGGCAAATTTACCCAGCCGTTTCGGAACGCCTGAAGAAACTATTCAGGCGGCTATTGAAGCTTTGAACGAAGTGGACATTATGACGGTTAAAACATCGAGGATATGGCTGACTGCGCCGGTGCCGGTATCGGATCAGCCTTGGTATCGAAATGCTGTCGTATCCGTGCGAACCGATCACGATGCTTTCCAGTTATTGTCCGCTCTTCACAAAATCGAAGCGAATTTCGGTCGTGTCAGGTATGAGCGCAACGAACCACGCGTGCTCGATCTCGATTTAATCGCTTATGATGATGAAATTATCGAGCGGCCCTCCTTGATCGTGCCTCATCCGCGCATGCATGAACGCGCTTTTGTTTTGATGCCTTTGCAAGATGTTGCGCCGGATTGGATCCATCCAATTACTAAGAAAAAATTACCTGAGCTGATAACGACTATCCCGCCTGAGCAAATGGCCCAAACGAATGATAAGCCGCATGAATAAGCCGCTTATCATGGGCATCGTCAATGTTACGCCAGATAGTTTTTCGGATGGTGGCAAATATTTCGATCCCAAGGTCGCGGTCGAACATGGGCTAAAACTTATCAAAGAGGGCGCAGAGATTTTGGATATAGGCGGCGAGTCGACGCGTCCCAATGCCGAACCTGTTGCTATTGAAGAAGAAATAGAACGTATCGTTCCGGTTATCCGCGAACTTAGCAAAACCGGGAAAGTTATTTCCGTTGATACGCGAAATACAAAAACGATGACAGCAGCCCTAGAGGCTGGAGCCGGTTTTATCAATGATATTACCGCGCTCCAGGATAATGGAGCGATTGAGTTAGCCGCACAAAACGAAGTGGAAGTTTGTCTTATGCATATGCAAGGCGCGCCGCAGACAATGCAATCTGCGCCTCAGTATGATAACGTCGTGCAAGAGGTTTATGATTTTCTGCAAGCCAGAATAAAGGCCTGCATAAGCGGCGGAATTCAAAAAGAAAAAATCTATGCCGATATTGGTATAGGCTTCGGCAAGACGCTGGAGCATAATCTTGATTTACTACGTAATTTGGATCGTTTTCATGAGCTTGGCGTAAAGCTTTTGCTAGGCACGTCGCGTAAGAAGTTTATCGAGAAAATCATGGATCGTAAAATACAAGCCGATCAAAGACTAGGCGGTTCCCTTGCAACAGCGCTTTGGGGGATGGAGAAAGGTGTTCATATTGTTCGTGTCCATGATGTCGCCCAGACGGCGCAGGCAATAAATGTATGGTCAGCGTTGTCTGACTGAAGAGCACAAACCTGATACGCATTCACGCAGATCGATCCCTGCGACATTATATTCAAATATCTTGAATGGAAATGCATTTAGGTCTGGTGATGGATCGAAGCGGTGCAGGTGACAATTTTGTACGCGGCGTATGTCCCAATTATAGAGTTGGCCAATCGCACGGAACGTTCCGCCGTGCGCAACGATGAGCGGTGGTGTTTCATATCTCTCGCTCAAGAGTGGCTTGAGAACACGGCTTACACGCTGCGCATATTGATCATAATTTTCGCCGCCAGGTGGAATTTCACCAGCTTCCATTTTAGGGCCGATAATACCCCAAGGCTGGCCTTCCCATTCGCCAACATGATGTTCTTCCAGATGTTCAACGACGGTGATCGGAAGATTTAGCCCTTCATTGACGATCTCAGCGGTCCGTCTTGCCCGCTTCATAGGACTGACAAAAATCATTGACGGTTTAACGGCAAGATTATGAATGACCTCAGCCAGATCTCGCGCCTGACTTTCGCCTTTGGATGTAAGCAAAGAGTCTATACCTCCACCAGCGGCCTTACCGGCGAGGTTGGCTTCACTCTCGCCGTGGCGTAGTAGATAAAAAGATGTTTGTGGAATCATTCAGCCTTCGCAAAATTTTCGGATACTTGCTTCCAGTTTACAATTTTCCACCAGTTCTTCAAATAGTCAGGTCGTTTATTCTGGTATTTGAGATAATAAGCATGTTCCCAGACGTCATTACCAAGGAGCGGCGTGCCTTTAACTTTTGCATCATCCATCAAGGGGTTATCCTGATTTGGTGTCGAAGTAATTTCAAGATCACCGGATGCGTTTTTGATAAGCCATACCCAGCCCGAACCAAATTGGCCAGCACCTGCTTTTTCAAATTCGACTTTGAAGTTATCAATAGAGGTAAATTTCTTTTCAATCGCGGCTTTGAGTTCAGGAGATGGTTCACCGCTATCCTTCGCAGGTCCCATCAGCTTCCAGAAGAAACTATGGTTCCAATGGCCGCCTGCATTGTTGCGAACGGCGGGGCTGTAATTTGAAACATTGCCGATGATTTGTTCAATAGTGCGGCCTTTGAGACCGGAAGTTTTGGCTACCTCAGCATTAAGTTTATCGATATACGCCTGATGATGTTTTGTAAGATGAAGTTCCATCGTTTTTGCGTCGATAACAGGCTCCAGTGCGCTATAGGAATATCCCAACTTTGGCAACGTAAAAGGGCCGACCGGTTTTGCTTCTGTCGCCAGAGACGGAACAGATGACATTCCTAAAACGATGGAGGTTGCGGCAATGCCTTTAATAAAATTGCGTCTGGATGCAGGTAATAGCATGAAATTTCTCCTTGTTTGACAATGAGATAAAATCATACGGGGAAATTGCAAGGAGTTATTAAAAATAGGCTAGTTTTTATCCCGAGCTACATGCGATAATCGCGTCTATGGAAGAGTGGTCCGATCAGGCAATCATATTATCGGCGCGCCCGCATGGAGAAAACGGTGCAGTCGTATCTGTCATGACCGAAAATCACGGACGACATAACGGGTATGTTCATGCCGCCAGATCGTCGCGCAACCGTGGTTCAATAGAGCCAGGAACTTTGGCTCATGTTGACTGGAAGGCCAAAGTTGAAGGCCAGCTTGGCACTATGTCTATAGATAATGGCAAAAACCTAGCTGCTTTCATCATGGGTGACCACCTGAAACTATCAGCGCTGCTATCAGCTTGTGCCTTATGTGATGCATCCTTGCCGGAGCGGGAAAATCATCCGGCTGTTTTTTATGGCATGAGCGCACTTCTCGATACTTTGCAAAGCGATGTCTGGGGCGCGGTTTATGTTTTGTGGGAAATTGCTTTTTTGAAAGAGCTTGGCTTTGGGCTGGATTTCACGCGCTGCGTGGCAAATGGCGATGCCTCGACCTTGGCTTATATCTCGCCCAAATCCGGTTGTGCCGTAAGCCGGACGGCGGCTGAGCCGTATAAAGATAAATTATTGCCTTTGCCTGAATTCCTGAAACCGGGAGGGATTCGCGACGGCGAGCCATCGGAAGTTCTTAAAGGCCTTAAAATGACGGGTCATTTCCTGCAAAACTGGGTTTTTGCACATCATAGCAAGGGCGTTCCCGAAGCGCGCTTGCGTTTTGAAAGTCTTTTTGCCAAAACAGTAGGTGATCAATTCATTTCAGCCGCTTAAAGCGCTTATTCTATTTTAGGAATTATTATGGCCAAAAAGGGCAGCACTCCGACAAAGACAGTAGAACATAAAGTCCTCGATATGCCGATGACGCAGCTTTTGTCTGAGCGTTATCTGTCTTATGCGCTCTCAACCATTATGGCGCGGTCCTTGCCGGATGTACGTGACGGCTTAAAGCCTGTTCACCGTCGCTTACTTTTTGCGATGTACCAATTGAAGCTGTCCCCGAACCTTATGCCAAAGAAATCGGCGAGGGTGGTCGGCGATGTTATCGGTAAATTCCACCCGCATGGTGACCAGTCCGTTTATGACGCTCTCGTCCGTTTGGCGCAGGATTTTGCGGTTCGCTATCCGCTTGTCGACGGTCACGGCAATTTTGGTAATATCGACGGCGATAACGCGGCGGCGATGCGATACACAGAATCCCGCCTGACCATGACGGCTATGAATTTGCTCGAAGGCATCGATGAAGACGCAGTTGATTTTCGTGCCACATATGATGGCGACACGATGGAGCCTATCGTATTCCCGTCTAATTTCCCAAATCTTCTGGCGAATGGTGCCAGCGGTATTGCCGTCGGTATGGCAACCAGCATTCCGCCGCATAATATCCTTGAGCTTTGCGAAGCTATGGAAGCGATCTTAGAGAACGATGCAACGTTGGAAGAACTTTGCCGCATCGTCAAGGGTCCAGATTTCCCGACTGGCGGTATTCTAGTTGAGTCTAAAGAGTCTATCGCTGAATCCTATCGCACAGGGCGGGGATCTTTCCGCGTTCGTGCCAAGTGGGTAAAGGAAATCACCAAAGGCGATAACTGGCAGATCGTTATCACTGAAATCCCGTATATGGTTCAAAAAGCCAAGCTGGTTGAGAAAATCGCCGAGTTGATCAACGATAAGAAAATCCCGATGCTCGATGATGTTCGAGATGAAAGCGCAGAGGATATCCGCCTTATACTGGTGCCAAAGACTAATTCTTTCGAGCCTGAGCTTTTAATGGAAGCCTTATTCCGCGCGACTGATCTTGAAAGTCGTTTTCCACTCAATATGAACGTTCTTGATAAAGGCGTGACACCAAAAGTCATGAATATTAAGGAAGTCTTGCGGGCTTTCCTCGATCACCGTCAGGAAGTCTTGGTACGCCGCTCCAATAACCGTCTTGGTGAAGTCAATCACCGTCTAGAAGTGTTGGCAGGTTATATCATCGTCTTTTTAAATATCGACGAAGTTATCGCGATCATTCGTGAAAATGATGAGCCGAAACCAATCTTGATGAAGCGCTTCACATTAAGCGAAGTGCAGGCGGAAGCGATCCTGAATATGCGTCTTCGCTCTTTGCGCAAACTTGAGGAAATGGAGCTCAAGCGAGAGCATGATAAGCTGTCTAAAGAAAAAGAAGCGCTTGAGAAATTGCTGAAATCAGAAGCGCGTCAATGGTCCGAAATT
>QFOT01000077.1 GCA_003241285.1 Micavibrio aeruginosavorus | reverse complement strand
GCAGAGATTGCCGATTCAGCCTAATGAGGTTGGCGGTTATGGTGATATCCTGACGCAGTATGGCGATGTACGGATATTCCCGTCGCATTTATCAAATCTCGGCGGCATGGACGGGTTTTTTATCAGCCGTTTGCGGGTTAATTGATTACTGTGGCTCATTAACAGGTTGAATATCTACTATTCTAATTTCTTGAGACCATATGCTTTTGCAAGTTATGCCTCGTACGCTAATCCCTATAGAATTTTGGGCAGAAAAATGCTGGCTTGTTTCGCCTTTGAGGCAATCTTTTAATATCCAGCTTTTGTCTGAATTTGCAAAATCAGCCATTTGAATATTTCTATAGCCATTTGCTTCAAGAAATTCTTCACGTGTTTGTTGATGTGTATATGTATTGTTATCTGAAGGAATTAATTGAGTAACATAATAGCCTGCCGTACCAGCAAGCGCAAAAATTGCCAAAAGTGTAGGCACTGGGGAATTTGATTTTGAGCTCATGGCAAATACCTACATAATGATTATTATTACGTCAAATAAAACTATATAATTATTCCATAAAAAACTCTGGACGCGGCGATTCGCCTTATATTATAAATAGATAACTGAGTTTTCCCCCGATTCGCCCCCAGATTAATGAAATCCATAAATATGTCTAATATTCGGATCGCGCCATCGATTCTTTCCGCCGATTTTTCCAAGCTGGGAGAAGAAGTTCGCGCCATCGACGCCGCCGGGGCAGACTATATTCATATCGACGTAATGGACGGGCATTTCGTGCCCAATCTAACGTTCGGGCCTCCGGTTATCAAATGCATCCGTCCGCACACAATAAAGATTTTCGACGTTCACCTGATGATCTCGCCGGTCGATCAATTCTTAAAAGACTACGCCGATGCCGGGGCCGATATTATTACCGTACATGCCGAAGGCACGACTCATCTTCACCGTTCTTTGCAGATTATTCGCGGCCTTGGGAAAAAAGCTGGTGTGTCATTAAATCCGGCGACGCCGATTGATGCGATCAAGCATGTGATGGATCTGGTCGATATGGTTTTGATTATGACGGTCAATCCGGGCTTTGGCGGGCAAAGCTTTATTCCTATACTTGATAAAATTTCAGATGCCAGAAAATTAATCGATTTACAAAATCGTCCGATTGATCTGGAAGTCGATGGCGGTGTGGCGATGGGAACCGCGAAACAGGTCATCAATGCCGGGGCCGATGTTCTGGTTGCGGGAACTGCCGTATTTAAAGGCGGTCCTGATAATTACGCCTCCGCTATTCAAGGCTTGCGGGGTGATGCCTGATGATCGCTATCGCGGAAAAGCCTATTGCCCTCATCCATGATTTAAAACGCGCGACATCGACAGCCGCCCACTCCTCCAAATTCTACCACTGGTTATTGTCGAGCGGCGAAGCGCCTTCCGCTATTGCAGTGAAGATGATCGACCCATGGCCGGGCGATGCGGAAAACGGGCGCGCTTTATGCCGCGGCCTTTTCAAATGCGAAGGATCGACGCTCGCCTTCTCTGGCGATTTCTGGTTTGAAGCGGAAGATCATCCGCATTTAAGATTGAAATGCCATGAATTCTCTTTTCTGCGCGACTTGCGTGCGGCAGGCGGTGATCAGGCAAGAAAACTGGCTCGTCATATGGTCGATGGCTGGATCGGCGATTACGACCGCTGGGATGCGGATATCTGGAGAGCGGATATTATCGGTGAGCGTATTTCTTACTGGCTGTCTTTCTATGATTTTTTCTGCGGCAGTGCCGACGAAGATTTTCAAGCGCGCTATTATGCATCGCTCACCAAGCAGGCGAAGCATTTATCCCGCGCGCTTCCCGGATCGCTCAAAGGTGTGGCGCTGTTGAAGGCCGCCAAAGGATTGGCCTTTGCCGGATTTTCTTTCCCGGGCCGCGAGAGCTGGATCTTGCAGGCTTTTGAAATCATACTGGCTGAAATCCCGCAGCAGATTTTAAGCGACGGCTCCCATGCCTCGCGCTCACCCAAAGCGCTCGCCGATACTTTGCAAATCCTTCTTGATTTGCGCTGCGGCCTCAATCGCGCCAGCTTGCCGGTGCCGGAAATTATCCAGCATGCGATTGACCGGGCCGGTCAGGCGCTGCGCTTTTTCCGCTATGCCGATAAAAAACTGGCGCTTTTCCATGGCGGTCAGGAAGGTGACATCACCCTGATGGACGCGCTGCAAACACAAAGCGCAAGTGTCGGAAAGGCGATGAAATCCTTGCCGGAAGCCGGTTTTGAGCGCGTACAGCTCGGACGTTCGCTTTTAATGCTGGATACGGCGTCGATTGCAGATTCGCCTTGTGACATGACGATGCATTCATCGCCGCTTTCTTTCGAATTCGCCTATGGCAAGGAACGCATTTTCGTCAATTGCGGCGGACATCCATCCGCATTTGAATGGCAGCAGGTGCTCCGCCATACGGCGGCGCATACCGCCCTTACTCTTGATGACCGCCCGGCGCATGATTTTAAATCTGACGGTCACATCGCGCGGCGCCACGGCAAAATAAAGGTGATGCGTAATGAAAGCCGGGAGCATTGCTTATTGGATGCGACTCATAATGCCTATGTTTCGATCAACGGTATTTCCCATCGCCGCCGGATATATCTGGGAGATCAGGGTCTTGATTTGCGCGGTGAAGATACACTCACCGCCGAAATTATTCCAACCCATGCGATGCCAGCTATTGCACGGTTTCACTTGCATCCGCGCGTACTGGCGACCGTTATAAAAGACGGAGAAGAAGTAATTTTAAGGCTGCCATCGGGCGCGGGGTGGAAATTTTCCTGTGTCGGCGCGAAATTATCTCTCGAAAACAGCATTTACCTCGGTTCTGGCGCCAAGCCGGTTAAAACACGTCAATTGGTTTTGAGCACCTGCATCAAAACGGAAACTACCCAGATTAAATGGGCACTGCAAAAAGAGATGATTTAGTTGACAGCTTTTGACCAACAGTGTTTCAGTCTGGCTGAAATGCAGAAAATCAATCTTCACCAAACGGACGCTGCCAAAATGGAAATCTGGGATCATCCGCACAGGCCTGGCTTTATGTTCCAGCAATATCGGGATGTCGATGAAAATAAAGTTACGGCGTATGAAGCGCTGGCTGTTTTAAAAAACGCCGACGGCTCCGCGCTGGCGAATAATATCTATTTTGACCGGCTCCGCGATATGCCGTCTGAATGGCAGGTCAAGGCTGATAAATTCCTGGTGCCATTGGCAATAGCGGCGGCGGTAGAAAAAAAACGCTTACCGGTTGCTGTCAACGTCCATCTTTCCTCGTTATGCGAGCCTGAATTTCTGGCGCTTGTCGACGATTTAATTGATACGAAGGCCTTGAAAAAAGGGGACGTGATGTTCGAGATTGTCGAGCCGCATGTGCCAACCAGAGAGCAAGTCAGATGTCTTGAAAAAATTTCCTCGCGCCTGATTGGCGATAAAGGGTATGTCCTGATTATAGATGACCATGATTTCGAGATAGGGGAAGACCGTCTGGAAGGATTGGCACCTGTCTGCGACATGGTAAAAATAGACATGAAAGACGCCAAGCCGGGTGTTGAAATCTTAAAAAGCCGTTTTTCGCATTTATCCATTGTCGTCGAGCGCGTTACGTTCAATGACCGCGAAAATATATTTGCCAATTATCCGGGCGTACTGACGCAGGGAATTTAATTTGTTCTCTAAATGTTCTTGATTTTGGTATGGAATCAGGCATAATACTGGCATGGCCAAGTCAAAAACTTCTTATGTCTGTCAGAATTGCGGAAGCGTGACGTCACGCTGGGCAGGAAAATGCGAGGCTTGTAATGAATGGAATTCAATTACGGCTGAGACCGTCGAGGCGGGGCCTCCGAAAAGTTTAGGTTCGACCAGAAAATCTAAAACACTCGAGCTTGCAGATCTGCATGTGCAGGATGAGAAGAAGATTAACCGTGCCAAGACAGGCATGGGCGAGTTTGACCGCGTGACGGGTGGTGGAATTGTGCCGGGCTCCGCCGTGTTAATCGGCGGCGATCCGGGGATCGGTAAATCGACTTTATTACTGCAAGCCGTTTGTGCGCTGGCGACCAAGGGGTTGAAATGCGTTTACATTTCGGGTGAAGAAGCGGTCGATCAAGTGCGGCTGCGGGCGCAGCGATTGGGATTGTCCAATGCGCCAGTAGCCCTTGCGAGCGCGACAAATGTTCGCGAAATTGCAGCGACTATCGAAGAAAATTCTTGTGATGTTTTAATCATCGATTCCATTCAGACCATGTATGTCGATACAGTCGAAAGCGCGCCGGGCACTGTGTCACAGGTGCGCACAGCTGCACAGGAATTAATCCGCATTGCCAAGAAAACAGGGACTTCCGTATTTTTTGTCGGACATGTGACAAAAGACGGGCAGATTGCTGGCCCACGTGTGCTTGAACATATGGTGGATACCGTTCTCTATTTCGAAGGGGATCGCGGGCATCATTTCAGGATTTTGCGCACCGTGAAAAACCGCTTCGGACCTACGGATGAAATCGGCGTTTTTGAAATGGGCGATATGGGATTGTCCGAGGTGCCCAATCCTTCCGCATTGTTTCTATCCCAGCGTCAGCAAAATGTAACAGGCTCTGCTGTCTTTGCCGGGCTTGAAGGTACACGTCCTATATTAGTGGAAGTTCAGGCCTTGGTAGCGCCCTCGCCATACGGTACGCCGCGCCGGGCTGTCGTCGGCTGGGACTCAAACCGCCTCGCTATGGTGATTGCGGTTTTGGAAGCCAGATGCGGCCTGGTTTTTTCGGGCTCTGAAATTTATCTCAATATGGCGGGCGGCATTCGCATTACCGAACCTGCCGCCGATCTGGCCGTGGCTGCGGCCTTGATAAGCTCATTGCAAAATTCGCCTGTGCCATCGCAAACCGTGTTTTTTGGAGAAGTCGGGTTATCGGGCGAAGTACGGCCCGTGGCCCAGCAGGATTTGCGGATGAAAGAAGCCGCCAAGCTCGGATTTACAGAAGCGTGCTGCGCCGAGCGACATAAAAAAGACAAGCGCGTTTCGGCGCCCGACGGCCTTAAAATGCATGAAATAGGTGATCTGGACGATCTCGTGCGCATGATGCGCGAGGGCGGGGTAGTGCCGATGAAAAAAGCTGCGGGCTAACCTTCCGAGCTTGCAAATATATCCTGTTTTCCCTATGAATGAGCCTATTCATGAGCATCTCGGCAATTATAGATATCGGCATCGTCCTGATTATTCTCGTTTCGGCGGGTATATCGTTTTTTCGCGGCTTTGTGCGTGAAGTACTAACAATATTCGGCGTTATCGGTGGTGCGATGGCCGCCTATTTGTTTGGCGGCAAAATCGTTCCTGTCGTCCGTGGCTGGTTTGGTGAAGGTGATGGGCAGCTTTTTGGTTTAATTTCCTATGATATAGCAGCTCAAATATGCACCTATGCCGGTATTTTTATAGCGGTCTTTCTGATCCTTCAACTTATCAGCTACTTCCTGTCGGCCTCGATCCGCGCTATCGGCCTAGGGCCAGTCGATCGTACACTCGGGGTTGTCTTCGGTATTGCTCGCGCGCTCTTATTCCTGGGCATTATCTACATGGTGCTGGACCATCTTATCCCGGATAAAAACAAAAAAGAGATTTTGGGTAAGTCAAAAACCATCGTCTATATCGAAGCCGTTTCAGACTGGCTGGATGGCTTTATGCCGAATAACGAAGATACTGAAACATCGAGCAGCGTCGCCCGTGATAAACTGCGTGAAATTCAGGCCATCGGCGGAAATGCCGCTGAACGGGCGCAAGAGCAAGTGGATGAACTTAAAAAAGCCGCTGACAAGCTTCCAGCCTATAGTGATGAAGAACGTAAAAGCCTAGATCAACTTATCGACACAGAGTCCGATAAAGATCAGGTTTTGCCAGAAAGGTCTGCGCCGAATGAATAATTTAACAACGATTCCTTTTGATGACGATAAGCTCAAAGAAGAATGCGGCATTTTTGGGATATTCGGTCATGAAGATGCATCTACCCTAACGGCCCTTGGCCTTCATGCCCTTCAGCATCGTGGACAGGAAGCCTCCGGGATCGTCAGTTTCGACGGGGAAAATTTTCTGGCGCATAGAGATGTTGGTTTGGTCGACGAAATCTTTAGTGATTCTGCCACGATTGCTAAGCTTAAAGGCTCCGCCGCTATCGGTCATAACCGTTACGCGACAACGGGTGGTGCCGGACTTCGCAACGTGCAGCCGCTTTATGGCGATCTCTCCTTCGGTGGCTTTGCTATCGCGCATAACGGGAATCTGACGAATGCGCTCACCATCAAGGAAGAGCTTGTCGGGCGCGGCAGTCTTTTCCAGTCATCGACGGATACGGAAGTCATTATCCATCTGGTTGCGCTGTCTAAAAAAGAGACTGTCGTAGATCGTTTTGTCGAGGCGCTCAAGCGTATCGAGGGAGCCTATTCCTTGCTCGCTTTCTCGGAAAACCAGTTGATCGGTGTGCGCGATGCGCACGGTTTTCGTCCGCTTTCAATCGGGAAACTAGGCGATGCTTACATATTGGCCTCAGAAACATGCGCGTTCGACATTATCGGGGCGGATTATGTGCGCGATGTAGAGCCGGGCGAAATGGTTGTCATCACCAAGGATGGTTTGAAATCTTTACGCCCATTAGAGACTGCGCAATCACGTCTTTGTATTTTTGAATATATTTATTTTGCCCGGCCTGATTCCGAAATGGGCGGCAAGTCGATATATGAAATGCGGAAAAAAATCGGCGCGACGTTGGCTGAAGAAAATCCATGCAATGTCGATATCGTTGTGCCGGTTCCGGATTCCGGCGTTCCGGCAGCAATCGGATATGCGGAAGCTGCCGGTATTCCGTTCGAGCTTGGAATTATTCGGAATCATTATGTCGGACGCACTTTTATCGAGCCGACACAGCGCATTCGCCATTTGGGCGTGAAAATGAAACACAATGCGAACCGCTCACTCGTGCAAGGCAAAAGAATCGTTCTCGTCGATGATTCTATCGTCCGCGGAACGACGTCCCGTAAAATCGTTGAAATGATGCGTGCTGCCGGTGCTTCCGAAGTTCATATGCGCATTTCTTCACCGCCAAGCAAATATAGTTGTTTCTACGGGATCGATACGCCGTCCTCGGAGGAGCTTTTGGCGCATACGCATAGTATTGAAGAAATTGCCAAATATATCGGCGTCGATTCTCTTGCCTATATTTCCATCGATGGATTGTATAAAGCGATGGGCAAGCCGGGGCGCGTTGCCAATGACCCCGGCTATTGCGATGCCTGTTTCACGGGCGATTATGCCGTCAAGCTGACGGATCAAATCACCTATAATTGCTCTGGTGATAAACTTGATACACGACTGCATAAAGTCGGCGGCGCAGATGACTAAAAAGTTAGAGGGCAAAGTTGCTCTTATCACCGGCGCATCGCGCGGGATTGGGGCGACGGTCGCGGAAAGTTATGCCCGCGAAGGTGCGCATGTTGTCTTATTGGCGCGCGGTCAGCGCAATCTCGAAAAAATAGATGACCGGATCAAGGCCTTTGGCGGCAGCGCAACGCTGGTACCGTTTGACCTGACAGAAATCGATCAATTGGAAGCGCTTGGGCCTTTGATCGATAACAAATTCGGTAAGCTTGATATATTTGTCGCCAATGCCGGAATTTTGGGGAAGTTGACACCTGTTTCCCATTCACCGATTAAAGACTGGAAAGACGCTTTCACGACGAATGTGCTTGCGAATGTGCAACTGATCCGAACGCTCGACCCTTTGCTAAAAAATTCAAAAGCGGGACGCGCGATTTTTGTCGGCTCCGGCCTCGGGATCGATGCCGTTCCGTATTACGGATCCTATGGCATGAGCAAGGCGGCAGTCATTCATCTTGCGAGAACCTATGCCGCCGAGAGCGAGCAATCTAATTTACGCGTGAATATTGTACGGCCCGGCGCAGTTGATACGGCAATGCTTAAAGGTGCATTTCCCGGCGGATATCACGGCGCGGATTTAAAACAGCCGGAAGATTTGGTTCCGCTTTTTGTTCATCTAGCTACGGAAGAGTGTCAGGACAACGGGCGGATTTTTACGCCTGATGATATTCAAGCATAGAGATTTACCGCGAACTTTGTGGAGAAAGATATCCCTGCTTTCGCAGGGATGACAATCAAGTTTATTTTTTCTCGAATTTAGAACGGCTCAATCGCGTTAAAAGACGGATAGGCACGCCCTTTAAGCCGAAATCTTCGCGCAGGCCGTTCATCAGATAGCGTTTATAGGTATCCGGTAGTTCATCGGGGCGGTACATCCACAAAGCAAATGTCGGGGGGCGAATGTTGATCTGGGCCATATAGCGCATTTTATTTGGACGGCCTGAAACAAGTGGCGGCGGATAGGCGCTGACTTTGCCATCCAGCCATCGGTTGAGTTTCCCGGTATTCACGCGCTTGTTCCAGATGTCATAGGATTTAACGGCGGCGGTCATCAAATTATCAAGGCCGGTTTCGCGCAAAGCCGACATCGGAACGAACGGAATTTCACGCACCTGAGCGAGGGAGGTTTCAAGCTGGTATTTAAGCTCATCGAGCACTTCAGGTTTGTTCTCGATCAAATCCCATTTGTTGACGCCGATAACAAGAGAGCGTCCTTCATCGATAACATGGGCAGCAATTTGTAAATCCTGTTTTTCGAACATTTTCTGCGCATCGATCATGACGATAACGATCTGGGAAAGACGTATGGCGCGCATCGTGTCGGCAACCGCCATTTCTTCGATCTTGTTATTAATGCGGGCTTTTTTGCGAAGGCCTGCCGTATCGACAAGGCGGAACCTGCGTCCGCCCCATGACCAGTCGGCAGCGATGGCATCGCGCGTGAGCCCAGCCTCGGGGCCTGTAATGACGCGGTCCTCTTCGAGAAGCGCGTTCATCAAGGTTGATTTTCCGGCATTGGGACGACCGACAATGGCGATGCGGATCGGTTTCTGATCGTCTTCTTTTTCGATTATTTTTTCGAGATCGAAAGCTTCATCGCCTTCAAGCTCGTCCAGTGCTTCATCACGCCAGTGCAGCGAATGATTGGCAAATTTTTCTTCTTCTGTTTCTTCTTCGGGATAGAAAGGGGTCAGGGCGATATAAAGCTCGTCCACTCCAATAGCATGAATAACCGAAAACGGGATAGGATCGCCAAAGCCGAGTGAATACGCATCATTGCGGGCTTCATCGCCAATTTCGTCATTGTCGCTTTTATTGGCCAGCAGGATCACAGGCTTGTTCTGTGAGCGAAGCCATTCGCCAAAATGCTCATCAAGCATGGTAACGCCAGCGCGACCGTCGATCATAAATAGGACAACGTCAGCCATGCCAAGCGCTTGCTCTGTCTGGCGACGCATGCGGCCCTGAATGGAATCGTCGAATTTCTCTTCCAGACCTGCGGTATCGATGACGCGGATTTTACGGTCAAGGATCGAGCCTTCCGCTTCGCGCCAGTCACGCGTCACGCCCGGCGTATCGTCGATGATCGCGAGCTGTTTTTTTGTCAGGCGGTTAAAAAGGGTCGATTTGCCGACATTGGGCCGACCCACTATTGCTACAGTTAACATGACTATCTCATTGCAGGA
>QFOT01000076.1 GCA_003241285.1 Micavibrio aeruginosavorus | reverse complement strand
TCTTCCCGCGATTTAAAAGACATTTATGTGACCGACGCCATCAATCTGGGTCATGGCCTGGGCGAAGCCGGGCATGAAATTATCTATGGTGGCGGCAATCAGGGCCTGATGGCGGTTTGCGCCGGGGCGGCTGGTGCTGCGGGATCAAAGATCATCGGTATTATCCCCGATGTTTTCAATAAAGCCTCACCGGAGGTTCCACACCCCTCTGTAACAACCGAATTGGTTGAAAACCTGTTTGCACGTAAAGAGAAAATGTTGTTCGAAGCCGATCTCGTCGTCGTATTGGCCGGCGGTATCGGCACGCTGGATGAAATGTGGGAAGCTGCCGCTGCTAACGATATTGAAAGCTATATAAACGAATCGGGATTTGTAAAACCAGTCATTATCTTGAACACGAATGATTTTTTTGAAGGCAGCAGAATCCAGATGGAGCGTTGCGTTGATGAAGGCTGTGTATCCGAAGAAAAATTAAGCATGTTCCATTTTGCCGACGATGCGAGAGCAGCCCTCGGCATCATTGCGGATTATACCGAACACGGCATGCCGAATTTATCCGTTCTGATGAAAAAGAAAGAAATGGAAGTAGCTTAAATCCGTTCCGGATCGTGCGGCATGTCTTCGGATGGCTCTGAACCCCATTGCTGAACACCCGGTAATTCGTCGATCTTACCGATATTTTCGCGAACGTCTTGCATATGGTTAAATGTGGAATCCGGCAAAGCGCGTAAGACTTCTACTGCTTCTTCTGAAGCATCTTGATCATAGGCATAAGAAATCAAATCTGCCTGACTGGCGGGAAATTCGACGCCGTCGAGAAGTTCTAAAATATCGGGAGCTGTTTCGTAACCGGAGCGTGCCATGATGTTGGTTCCTTTTTGTTATTTGAAACCAACTTACTGTTTAGGCTATAGTTCCCGAGTGAATAAATTTTCAAATATATTTCTTTTCATTTTTTCTGGGCCGTTACTTGGAACGATATTTTTATGTTTGCTACAGCCTAGAATAATAAAAAAGATTATAGAAGGTAATTTCCACTCATTTAATGGCAAGCCGTTAATCATGTTTTTTGCCTTAACTATGATAGGAATTTTGATTTCACCTATATGGTATCGATTTAAAGGAGAAAGAAATTTAATCAAAGGGACAGCAATTATTGCCGCAATTCCGTTAAGCGTTATGACTACGTTCCTTATTATAAGAAAAAGCTTAACTTATGACCCTTGCGCTGATCATAATTGTGACTCGATAGGAGAAATAGTTTACTGGCCTTCATATTTAATTGCTTTGCTTTTAGGCGTTTGCGCAGCGATCAGCGCATATCTTTACAAAAAGATTGTATCTCAAACTAAATAAAAACCCCGCTTTCGCGGGGTTTTGAATTTCTTAAGTATCCAAGAAACTTCTCAGTTTCCGTGAACGGCTTGGGTGTTTCAGTTTTCTCAAAGCTTTCGCTTCGATCTGGCGGATACGTTCACGTGTCACGTTGAACTGTTGACCCACCTCTTCCAGCGTATGGTCGGTGTTCATACCGATACCGAAGCGCATACGAAGGACGCGTTCTTCACGTGGGGTGAGTGTTGCAAGAACGCGGGTTGTCGTTTCGCGCAAATTCGACTGGATCGCAGACTCAACAGGCAGTAGCGCGTTTTTGTCTTCGATGAAATCACCGAGAGATGAATCTTCTTCATCACCGATTGGAGTCTCAAGGGAAACAGGCTCTTTCGCGATTTTCAGCACTTTACGAACTTTATCGAGCGGCATATGCAGGCGCTCGGCCAGCTCTTCCGGTGTCGGTTCTCTCCCAATTTCGTGCATCATCTGGCGTGATGTACGAACTAGTTTGTTGATGGTTTCGATCATGTGGACCGGAATACGGATCGTTCTGGCTTGGTCGGCGATAGAACGCGTAATCGCCTGGCGAATCCACCAGGTTGCGTAAGTCGAGAATTTATAACCACGGCGGTATTCGAATTTATCGACCGCTTTCATCAGGCCGATATTGCCTTCCTGAATCAAATCGAGGAATTGCAGACCGCGATTGGTGTATTTTTTCGCGATAGAAATAACAAGACGCAAATTCGCCTCGACCATTTCTTTCTTGGCGCGGTTCGATTCCTTATCGCCTTTTTGAACGGTGGTTACGATGCGTTTGAATTCCATGAGCGGCAGCGAAGCTTCTTCAGCAATAGAATCCACTTGAACCTTGATAGCTGTCACTTCGTTTGGATATTTTTCTAGAAACTTAGGCCAGTGCTTACCCGGCAAGGCTTTTACTTTTTCCTGCCATTTTGTGCCTAATAAAGCCTTCTCATAATTATCGAGGAATTCTTCGCGTTTTACGCCGACATCCATCGCCATACGAAGCAGTTTGCTTTCCAGACCGACAAGTTCGCGGTTCATTTTGTAAAGGCGGTCCAGCAATTGCTCGATACGGGCATTATGAAGTTTAACTTCATCCATATAGCCGACCATCTCAAGCTTGAGCGCGTCATATTTTTTGAGAAGCGCAGGCGTTGCATCCTTGCCTGCTTCTATTTTTTCCTGCTGGGCTTTTTGTAGCTTCTTATAAGTCTTTTTAATGTTCTCGAAAATCGGAAATACTTTAGGTGCCAGTTCGGCTTCCATTGCCGCCAGAGAAATCGAGTTTTCCTCGTCTTCACCAGCGCCAGCAGCTTCACCGCCCTCGCCGCCTTCCACCGCTTCGCCATCAGAAGCAGGCTCAGCTACCGGCGCTGCTTTTGCTTTTGGCGCAACTGGAGCGACAGGCGCTACGAAACCCGGAGCTGGTGCATTAAATCCACTGGCGTCGCCGCCGTAAGTGGCATCGAGATCGATAACTTCGCGTAGAAGGATATCACCTTTTACGAGCGCTTCGTACCAGGCGATAATCGCCTCAATCGCGAGAGGCGATTCACAAATACCGCCGATCATGGTTTCGCGGCCAGCCTCGATACGTTTGGCAATCGCAATCTCGCCTTCACGGGACAAAAGCTCGACAGATCCCATTTCACGCAAATACATACGAACAGGGTCGTCGGTACGTCCGGTATCATCGTCAGAGATATTACCCTTACCTTCGTATTCCTCGTCGTCGTTCTTTTCTTCTTTAGCTTCCGGTTCGTCGGAAACATCGTCAGCATTGTCAACCAGTTGAACGCCCGAGTCCGTGATCATCGACATCGCATCTTCGATTTGATCGGACGAATGTTCTTCCGCCGGAATCGCATTGTTGATTTCGTCATAAGTTAAAAAGCCGCGCTCTTTACCTTTGGCGATCAGCTTCTTCAGGATTTTTTCAAGATTGCCTTTTTGTCCTGTAACTAGACCGGATTCCGTGCTCGGCTTGGCTTCAGGTTTTTCCTTTGCCGCTTTCGGCATTTTCACAGGTTTCTTGGCAACAATAGTTTCTTTAACGGGCATTTCTTTTGATACTGACTTTGGTAACGGTTTCGCGACAGGCTCTGGAGTCTTCGCTTCTTTAATTATTTTTTTCGGTGCAGCAGCTTGCTTGGCAGGCTTTTCGTTTTTAACGGGGACAGATTTTGCAGCTGCTTTCGGAACAGGTTTTTGCGCAGGCTTAGCTGCTGCTTTAGGTGCTGGTTTTGCGGGAGAAGCTTTCTTCGTTACGACAGGTGTTTTTTTTGCCTGTGCCTTAGGTGCTTGTTTCGCCGGTTTTTTTGCCGCCATTGCCATTTTCCGTTTACCTGAATATTCCGATTCGCCGATTTAACCTGATTTTGCAGAAAAAACAAAGGGGTAGAGGAAGTTTCCAACTGAGTTATCAGTCGGTTCCTGTATCCTTATCCCGTTGCATTTGCTGAAGCGCAAACATACGGCTCTCATTCTCAGGGGTCATGGAAAGGCGAAAAACCGCCCGCGCAGAATGAATATCTTCCGCGAGACGAGATCTCTCCCAATTTTCCCACAAGTCTTTTAAGCCTTGCAGTGCTGTTTCCGGATTGGCATCGGGTCGGCAAAAGCCAGCATGGAGGTAAACGCGTTCGTGCGTAAGTTTCATTGCAATATCGGCCAACCCGACTTTACTTAAATGGAGGCTAAGCGCTTGTTTGTCAAGGCTTTCCGTATCTACCGCACCCAGATAGTCCAAAAGAGATCCAAAAAGACGCGATAAATCAGGTTCATCTATAGGAAGCTGGATAAGCTGTTCCGCAAAATGAGCATAAAGAAACGGGTGATTTATGACGGCGGCCAGTACGATTTGCGGCACGAAATCCTGTTTCTTGCGTATAGCCGGAAGACTAATGGACGGAGCCAAGGCTTTCTTTTTATACGTATTTTTATTTTTGAAACTTCCCGTATCGAAAAATAGGCCGCGGGTTTTCTCGCGAAACGCCTGTTTATAATGATACTGAACAGACGCATCTTGAATTTTAGCCGCCAAAGTATCGAGCAACGCCGTCAGACCTGCCCGCATTTCAGGCGAGGAAAAATCTTTCTCTGCCGTGTGATGCGTCCAGAGAAAGTCCAGCAATGTAAGCGCGTTAGACAATTTACCTTCGAAAGCGCTCAAACCACGGGATGAGATAAAAGTATCCGGGTCTTCTCCTTCCGGCAGGAAAGCGAATTTCACCGACTGGTTGGATTTGAGGAGCGGCAGAATGCGATCCGCCGCCCTCACCGCCGCGCGGTATCCGGCATTATCTCCGTCAAAACAAAGCACTGGCTCTTTTCTCTCATGCGGGATCATCTTCCACAAAACCGAAATCTGGTCTTCGGTCAGTGCAGTGCCGAGCGGCGCGACCGCGCCTTTCAAGCCGGCCTGATTACAGGCAATGACATCCATCTGGCCTTCGACAACCAACAGCGTGTGATCGTTTGCCGCCGAGCGGGCGTGTTGCTGAGCATATAACATTCGGCCTTTGTGGAAGAGCGGCGTATCGGTTGAGTTGATATATTTCGGCGGTTTTTTTGTCGGATCTTTCAAAGGACGTATATGTTCCGGTAGCACCCGACCTGAAAAAGCGACGATCCGCCCGCGCATATCGGCCACCGGAAACATAACCCGGTCACGGAAGAACCCATAAGGCTCCCGTCCCGTCTGGCTTGGACGAAGGACGGACGCCTCAATCATTTGCGCATCGGTATATCCTTTATCCTTCAAAAATTTGCGAAGCGTCTGGTCATCGGCAGGCGCATAGCCAAGGCGAAAGCCGGATATCGTCTCCTCACTTAAACCGCGCTTGGTAAGATATTCTAAAACATCACGGTTTTTTCCCTCGCGTAAACGATCCTCAAACCATTTGCAGGTATCTTCCACCAGAGAATGAAGGCTTTTTTCGGTCCTTGCCTTTTCGATTTCCTGAGGGCTTTGCTTTGGAACCTGCATTCCGGCCTGACTGGCGAGAGATTCTACAGCCTCGATAAAAGACAGATTATCGCTTTGCATGACAAAGCCGACAGCGTCCCCGTGCGCCCCGCAGCCAAAACAATGATAAAACTGCTTTTCATCGTTCACATAGAAAGACGGCGTTTTTTCATGGTGAAACGGACAGCAACCCTTATGCTCCCGCCCCGAGCGCGACAGCTTAACCTTCCTCTGAACGATTTCAGACAAAGTCAGGCGATCACGAAGATCTTCGACAAAACGCGGTGGGATGGACATGGAAAGGTTATAGCAAGCCTATCAATAAAAAAGCCAGAAAGAAGCTAGCCCCCAAGCTTTGCCTTAATCACAGCTCCGGCCTTGCCCATATCGAGCTGGCCTGCGTAATTGGCTTTAAGCTCCGCCATGACCTTCCCCATATCCTTGACCGAAGTTGCACCGATTTTGGCAACGATATCGGTTACAACCTGCTCAATTTCAGCATCGGATAGCTGGCTTGGCAGAAAAGTTTCAATCGCCTTGATCTCGGATTCTTCTTTTTCCGCCAGTTCAGGGCGGTTGCCTTCGCGGTAGACTTTGGCGCTTTCGGCACGTTGTTTGATCATTCCCTGCATCATGGACAGGATTTGAGGGTCGCCGATCCCATCCTGATTGCCCTTTACGCGGTCCTCGATGTCCAAATCCTTCATCTTTGCCAGAATCAGGCGAGTCGTGGAGAGCATCATCTCATCCTTCGCCTTCATGGCTTCTTTCATGGCGGTGGTAATTTCGGCGCGTTTTGACATTTAAAATCTCCTGAACACTGATTTCGCAGAAAAAGCGGTGAACATCAAGATTCATATTGTACAAGACACGGATTTTCGTTATTAAAATCGCTTTCTAGTGCCTTACAAAAAGAAAGACGCTAGAGCATGGCTGAAACAGCAAAACTAAAAACTTCCCAGCAACCCAAAGATGCCACCGGAGTCATTGTTCTCAATGACGGAACTGTCCTGTGGGGTAGAGGCTTTGGCGCGGAAACAACCCGTGTCGGCGAAATCTGCTTCAATACATCTATGACCGGATATCAGGAAATCCTGACCGATCCATCTTATGCCGGACAAATCATCACTTTCACTTTCCCGCATATTGGCAATACAGGAACAAATGAAGAAGACATAGAAACGATCAATCCGGCTGCTTGCGGTTTGATCGTTCGCGAAGATATCACCAATCCATCCAACTGGCGGGCAAATAAACATTTAGACCAGTGGTTGAAAAATTATGACCTTCCTGGAATATCCGGCATTGATACACGCGCCCTCACAGCCCGCATTCGCGATATCGGTGCGCCTAATGGCGTGATCGCGTATAAAGCCGACGGTAAATTCGATCTCGATGAATTACTCCAACAAGCGCAGGAGTGGCCGGGCCTCGACGGCCTTGATCTCGCTAAGGACGTTTCCTGCACCCAAACTTACTTTTGGGATGAAACATTGTGGGATTTGAAAGACGGGTACGGCAAGCAAACCAATCCTGAATTCAATGTCGTTGCTATCGATTACGGCGCAAAAAGAAATATCCTGCGCTGCCTCGCTGCAAGTGGCTGCAAAGTCACTGTTGTCCCCGCCTCTTCAACTGTCGAGGATATTATGTCGCATAAACCGGATGGCGTATTCCTGTCAAATGGTCCCGGCGATCCGGCGGCAACAGGTGAATATGCAGTGCCGGTTATTCGGGAGCTCCTGAATAAAAATATGCCGATATTTGGAATTTGCTTGGGACATCAGATGCTCGCACTGGCGCTCGGTGGCAAGACATCTAAAATGCATATGGGCCATCGCGGCGCAAACCAACCGGTCAAAGATATTCAAACCGGCAAAGTCGAGATCACATCGCAAAATCACGGCTTTGAAGTTTTGCCAGAAACATTGCCGTCGAACGTCGAAGTGACGCATATATCATTGTTCGATCAGTCGAATGAAGGCTTACGGGTAAAAGATAAACCGGCTTTCTCTGTTCAGTATCACCCGGAAGCGTCACCGGGCCCGATGGACAGCCATTATCTATTCGGACGTTTTGTTGAAATGATGAAAGAGAAAAGGAGCGCATAAAGAATGAGTTTGTATAACTCAATGATCAAATCCGGCCATTTCTTCTTCCGCTGGAGAAGTTATATCCCTCTTCTGCTCATTCCACCGATGGCGATTGCTTTTGAAGAAAGCACCTATGTCGAAGAAGCGATCGGTGATGACTTTGAAGATTTTGTCGTTCTCGTTTGCTTTATAATTTCCTTGATCGGCCTGGCCATCCGCTGTTTCACTGTTGGCTTTATCCCGGGCAGCACATCGGGCCGTAATACGACCGAGCAACGCGCCGATCATTTAAACACAAGTGGCATGTATTCTGTTGTCCGCAACCCTCTATATCTCGGCAACTTCATTATTATTCTCGGCGTAATGCTATCGATCAAGGTCTGGTGGCTGGTTTTAATTTTCTCACTCGTTTTCTTTATCTATATGGAGAAGATTATTCTTGCCGAAGAAAACTTCCTGCATGAAAAATTCGGCGAACGATATGATACATGGCGCGCGAAAACGCCCGTTATTGTCCCTCGCTTCAGCCAATGGAGCGCGCCGGAAATGACTTTTTCGTGGAAGACAGTTTTAAAACGGGAATACCCGGCCCTGCTTGCCATCGGCACGGCGTTTTTTATAAACGAAGTCATTACTGATTTATTTATTGAAGGTGAAGAATTTTATCATTGGCTGGAGGATGATATCATCTGGCCGGCGATGTTTGGATTATTCCTGATTATCTCCCTTACACTTCGTTATTTAAAAAAGCACACGCGCGTTTTGAAAGTAGAAGGTCGTTAGAAATGGTACATCCACTCCTAAACGGCTTTCAAAAATTCCGCGCTGCTTATTATAAAAGCGATAGCGGCTTGATGTTGGAGCTGGTCGAAAAAGGCCAGTCGCCGGATTATTTCGTTATTTCCTGTATCGACTCCCGTTCAGATCCCGGGACCATTTTCCAGCCTGAGCCCGGGACGTTTTTCGCGCATAAAGCCATGGGCGCGATTGTACGACCCTATAAAAAAGGCACGGCGCTGTCCGCCGCTCTGCAATTCGCGCTCGAGCATAACAACGTCAGAGAGATTATTGTTCTCGGCCATACAGGGTGCGGCGCGATCAAAGCTCTCGTCGAAAAAATCGACGATGAAGAAATATCGAGCTTCGTCGATGTCGCCAAATCGGGGCTGGAAAAAGCTAAGCGCAATTGCGACGCTATCAGTTGCAGCCATAATGAGCTTTTGCGGCATACGGAAGAACAGATTGTATTAGAAAGCGTAAAAAACTTAGAGACATACCCCAGTGTACAAAAAGCCTTAAAAGGCAAGAATATTCTAGTTAAAGCATGGTTATTTGACATGCTAAGCGGCCAGTTGCTAGAGTTCTCTACTGAAGAAAATAATTTTATTGCGTTAATGGAGTAAGAAATGCCGCACATTGTTATTGAACATTCAAAGGGTATTCTGACACAAATTTACAGAGACTCCTTTATGAGGGATATCCACAACTCGATCGCAGGAATGCACGGTTGTGAATTAGACCGTATTAAGACACGCGCCATTGAATATGATTCTGGTCGAACTTTTGTTGGTGAACAGGGCACATTTGCCGAAATGGTTCATATCAATTTAAAATTAATGCCCGGTCGCAGTGACGAAGATAAGACCGAACTAGCTAAAGCTTTGTATCAGGCGGCAAACACACATGTTCCAGTTGATAAATTTCCCAACCGTTCCCTGACCGTTGAAGTCAGTGAACTGCATGGCCCCTCTTACCAGCCATAATATCCGGTAAAACTTAGGAGAAACAGCTAAAAAATCGTTGCGCAAGCAGCGATTTTTGCTTATTCAATTGGCTTCAGTGCCCATCTTCTAAATAGAGAGTATTCATGCCTAAACGCACTGATATTAAATCCATCTGCATCATCGGCGCCGGACCTATTGTTATTGGCCAAGCCTGCGAATTTGACTATTCCGGAACGCAGGCCTGTAAAGCACTGAAAGAAGAAGGATACCGTGTTGTTCTAGTGAATTCTAATCCGGCGACGATCATGACCGATCCGGATCTTGCAGACGCAACCTATATCGAACCGATTACACCCGAAGTCGTTGCCAAAATTCTTGAAAAAGAAAGACCCGATGCGTTGCTGCCGACCATGGGCGGACAGACCGCGCTTAATACAGCACTGGCCCTTGCTAATAATGGCACTCTAGTACGATTAAATATCGAATTGATTGGTGCCAACCAAGAAGCGATTGAAAAAGCCGAAGACCGTCAGAAATTCCGCGATGTGATGGATACGCTCGGATTAGAGAGCCCGAAATCAATTGTCGTTAAAACCTTAACCGAAGCGATTGAAGCTTTACCAAAAATCGGTCTACCAACCATCATTCGCCCTTCCTTTACGCTGGCCGGAACTGGCGGCGGTATCGCCTATAATAAGGAAGAATATGAGCGTATAGTTCGAGAGGGTTTGGATGCCTCACC
>QFOT01000075.1 GCA_003241285.1 Micavibrio aeruginosavorus | reverse complement strand
CCTTGTCAAAGGATATTGAGGGTAGTTTTGCGTCGTCTTCAATATGAGTAATTATCTGTGGCTCATAAAGCCTGAATTCATTTAAGACGGCTGATGCCTTGAACAGGAATATACCACTGTTCCATAAGTATTGCCCGCTGAGTAGAAAATCATGTGCCGTTGCGGCATCCGGCTTTTCGGTGAATGAATCTACGGATAAGGGGTTTTCAGGATCAATCTTTATATATCCATAACCTGTTTCAGGCCTGTGGGGCGTAATCCCGAACAAAACAATACGGTTTTTATAAGCTTCGGAAATAGCGGTTTTCAAGGCTAGGTATAGGGGAGCTTCGTCTTCGATATAATGATCGGAGGGCAGTACCAATATAAGATCATCTGCAGAAAAATGGCGGCTGGCATAATCTGCGGCGCGGGCAATCGCTGGGCCTGTATTCCGTGCCTCCTTTTCGGAAATGATGTGCGGGCAGGGTTTTCTGAGGTGAGCTGTGACCATATCAGTATAGCGAGAGCTTGTTACAATAATCGTTTCATTAAGTGTCGCGCCCGTGAGGTCCGATGCCCGTTGAACGGTTTTCTGAAAAAGGGAGGTTTCGGGGTCTGTCAGGTTGAGGAATTGCTTCGGCAAATCAGCCTTGCTTAAAGGCCATAGCCGTTTCCCAGAACCGCCACATAATATGACCGGTATTATTCTCCCCATGGAATTTGTATTACCACAATTCGCGGCGAATTCTTAGGATTAATTCAATCTAAAGTAATTCAAAGTATTGTAGTATTTCTATAGTTGAATTACGGTCGCATTTAATAGAATTACGTTCAGGTGGAAATAATATGGCTGAAACTAACAAGAGTAACGACATCCTTGCCCTTACTACGGAAATTGTTTCAGCACATTTATCAAATAATACTGTTCCGGCAGGTGAGATCCCGGCTCTGATAGAGCGTATCTATAAAACATTGTCTGGTGTTGGCGGCGAATTATCAGCGTCGAACCTGCCTGCCGAGCGCCCGCAACCTGCAGTGCCGATCCGTAAATCCGTGATGCCGGAATATATCGTCTGTTTGGAAGACGGTAAAAAACTGAAAATGCTAAAACGTCATTTAAAGACGGCTTATAAAATGACGCCGGAGCAATACCGGGAACGTTGGGGCTTGCCGGCAGATTACCCCATGGTTGCTCCAAGTTATGCCAAAACCCGCAGTCGTCTTGCGAAGGACATAGGGCTCGGGACAAAAGGGCGCAGTGAGCGCAAAAAGAAGTAAAATACTTCTGCCCGAATGTTAGCTTAATTCTCTGCTTCTTGTGGAGGCCGCCGAAATCGCTTTTTGAATTAAAAGGCTTAAGCCTCTTGGGTCAGTTAAAATCTCAAGAGCCGCCTCAGTTGTGCCGCCCGGGCTGGTCACATTTTTACGTAAAGTTTCGATGGGGATATCTTTTTGAGCTTCGGCTAACGCGGCAGAGCCAATAACTGTCTGCCGGGCAAGTTTCATGGCAAGATCGGCGGGTAGTCCCAGCTCGGCACCAGCCTTAGCGAGTTCTTCTATAAGAAGGAACACATAGGCGGGCCCGGAGCCGCTAACGGCTGTTACAGCATCCATAAATGTTTCGTCTGCAACCCACTCAAATTGCCCAACATTTTCGAATAGCGCTTTAATCGATGTTTTTTGCGCTGAGGATACAAGCGCATTAGCGCAGGCCACTGTCATGCCTTTGCCAACCATGGCGGGCGTGTTGGGCATGGTACGAATAATTGCCTGATTAGGGGGTAAATTTTTTTCTAGGTATTTCAATGTTTTGCCAGCCGCTATTGAAACGTAAAGTGAGGATGTGACGCGCCGGGTAAGTTCCGACAATACTTTATCCATCACCTGAGGTTTGACTGCCAACACAATGATATTAAATTGTTTTACGGGGAGGCTGGCGAGACTCTCATAACCTCGCTTTGTAGACGGGTCGAGAACAAAAATATGATAACCAATATTCTTGTTCCATTGCTCCAAAAGAGCCGAACCCATCTTGCCGCAACCGACCAAAAGTATTTTTTGCTGGATAGCCAAGGTCAGGACCGTCCGGCAATAGGCATCATGGCAAGATTAAGATCGTCTGAATCCGGAGTCTCTGTCTGGCACAAGGAAATAAAGACAGGGTAATTGCGGTCGCATTCATCTGTCGCGATACGGATCAATTCCTGAACATGGTCGGCCCCAGAAGAATGCATGCCCCGAAAAAGCTGTGTATAGCGGAAGGTTGGGGACAGGGATTCAGGAGGCAGATCAAAATGCCCAAGCCACATGCCGGAATTTATATTCATGACTGTTTCAGCGGCCAAAGCTTTGTTAACATCGGAAACCTGCAGGCCGTACTCACAGCAGAACTGGAGAGCGCCCATCATCTCATCCCACATAAACATCATTTTATAATTGCCATAATGACCCTTAACTTCAACAAATAATTCATCGCGATTGGCGCGGTTGAAGGATAGAAGATCGGGGGCCTGAAGAAATTCCTCTGCATCATCCAGGGGATTAACGGTTTCTTCAAAAAAGGCTTCTGCAAGATCAGGCATATTATTTCCGCTTGGATGGTTTTACAGGTTTCTTTTTGGACGCAGTGACTGATTTAGGCTTCGATTTCCCGGTTAAAGCGGCCTCGAGGTCGGCTATACGGCTTTTCAACTGCTCTTGTTCGGAGCGGAATTTCGAAATGGTTGCCTGCAAACGCTCTATTTCATCACGCGTGGCTAGGTCCATCCGCGCTGTATAGGACTGGGCGCGTTCTTTAAGATCAGAGCCTACCTGACGGCGGACCGTGGAAATCAGGCTTGCCGCGCCGCCAGCCATGCGTGCGAGGTCATCGAATAAACGGTTGTCAGAAGCCATATGAGCGACTCTCAAATTATGTTGTGGAAACGGGGACTGGTTTACCATCTGAAAATGACGCGGTGCAAGTTGTGGGGAAGATAATTTACAACTGGTCCACAGGTAATTGGTTGAGCTATGGTGGGCGCATTAAGATTTAGGAGTTATTATGATTATTGTAACAGGCGGAGCCGGATTTATAGGATCCAATTTGGTTGCCGGGTTAGAGGCCCATGGTTTGACCGATATAGTTGTCTGCGATGTATTCGGCACCGATGATAAATGGCGCAATTTGTCCAAGCGGGCGCTTCGGGATATCGTGCCGCCGCAGGATTTATTTCAATATCTGTCCCGGCATAAAACTGAGATCAAAGTCGTCTTTCATATGGGCGCAATCTCGGCGACAACCGAACGCGACGTCGACAAGATTGTCGAAAATAACTTTGTATTTACGCGCGACCTTTGGCGCTGGTGTGCAAAAAACAATGTCCGCTTTATTTATGCCTCTTCCGCCGCGACTTATGGAGATGGCAATCAAGGCTTTAAAGATGACGATGCGCCGCAGGAACTGGCGAAGCTTCATCCGTTAAATGCCTATGGGTGGTCTAAACATGCTTTCGATCGGCGGGTATCGGATCTTATCCATGTCAGCAAGTCGGAATCTCCACCGCCGCAATGGGCCGGTCTTAAATTCTTTAATGTGTATGGACCGAACGAATATCATAAAGGCGAACAGGCGAGCGTTATAAGCAAGCTGTATCCGCAGATCGCGGCAGGCGCGCAGGCGAAGCTCTTTAAATCCGCTAATCCTAAATATGAAGATGGGGGGCAACTTCGCGATTTCGTCTATGTCGATGATTGCGTGTCGGTCATGCTGTGGCTCTACGAAAACCCGAAAGTATCGGGTTTGTTCAATGTCGGGACAGGTAAGGCGAGAAGCTTTAAAGATCTCGCGCTGGCGACGTTCACCGCTGCTGGATTGCCACCGAAGATTCATTACAATGACATGCCGGAGCAGTTAAAAGGCAAGTACCAGTATTTTACCGAGGCGGATATGACCAAGCTGCGTGCGGCAGGGTATGACAAGCCAATGACGGAACTGGAAGACGGCGTCCGTCAATTCGTCCAGCTTTATATGGCCAAGGAAGATCAGTATAGATAAGCCGTTTATGCTTCCCTCGCGAAAGCGGGGGCCTCGAGTATTTGAAATAGATCCCCGCTTTCGCGGGGAAAGCACAAAGGAAATTGATGTCTCTCTCATTCCCCAACATAGACCCGGTAGCCATTCATCTGGGCCCGTTAGCCATTCACTGGTACGCGCTGGCCTATCTGGCAGGAATTCTCGGTGGCTGGTTTTTAGCCAAGCATATAGCAAGGCTGGACCAGAACCGCTATCGCCCGAACGAAGCCGATATCGATGATTTTATGACTTGGGCCGTGCTGGGCGTTATTCTTGGCGGACGTATCGGCTATATCCTGTTTTATAACTTTCATATTTATGCCGAGCATCCGTTGGAAGTGTTGAAAATATGGCAGGGCGGCATGTCATGGCACGGCGCGCTGATCGGCGTTATCACAGTAATCATTTCCTACGCGAAAATTAAAAAAGTTGAATTATTCAGGCTGGCGGATTTATTTGCAGTTGGCGCAACGATCGGATTTTTCTTTGGGCGAATTGCCAATTTCGTTAATGGGGAGTTATTCGGCCGCGTAACGGAATCTCCTTTTGGCATTATCTTTCCAAGAGGTGGTGAACTGCCAAGACACCCTAGCCAGTTATACGAAGCTGCGCTTGAAGGCTTGGTATTGTTTATTATTCTCGTAACCATGGCACATATATCGAAAATCAGAAATACACCGGGATTGATCTCGGCGGCATTCCTGTTCTGCTATGGATGTTTCCGTTTTATCATTGAATTTTTCCGAGAGCCGGATGCACAACTTGGCTTTATCGTGGGTGATCTATCAATGGGGCAATTGCTTTGTATGCCGGTCATCGCAGGCGGCATTCTGGTTTTCATCATCGCTCAAAAATTAAAAGCGCGTCATGTCCAACCAGCTACATGATTTAATTGTCCGCCAGATCGGCTTGAATGGGCCAATCACGATCGCTAATTATATGGATCTATGCCTGACGCATCCTGATTTCGGGTATTATCGGAAAGCTTATCCGGTAGGCGCGGCGGGTGATTTTATTACAGCGCCCGAAGTCAGCCAGTTATTTGGCGAAATGGTGGGCATATGGGCCGCCGATATCATCGGAAAGCTTGGCAATCCTAAGAAGGTCATTCTCTGTGAGCTTGGCCCCGGGCGCGGTACATTGATGAAAGATGTCTTGCGCGTTCTTTCGAAACTGAATCTAACCATTGATGTTCATTTAATCGAGATCAGCGATACCTTAAAGGCAGAACAAAAACAGGCTCTAGGTGATGTTCGTTGGCATGAGGGCATCGAAACGCTCCCCGATGACGCGCCTATTATTTTCATTGCCAATGAATTTTTTGATGCGCTGTCTTTCCGTCAGGCCGTAAAAACCAAGGTCGGATGGCAAGAAGCCGTTATCGGTTTGAATGGTGATCAGCTGGCTTTCGGATTGGGAAGTTTATTGAGGGGCAATGATCTGCCTGATGCACCGGAAAACAGTGTATATGAATTCTCACCCGCTCGTGAAATGGCATGGGAAGAAATTACGGCACGTGTGGAAAAGCAAAAAGGTGCGGCGCTTGTCATTGATTACGGGCATTTAGAGCCGAAACTGGTCGGTACATTTCAGGCGGTTAAAAATCATCAATATGCCAATGTACTTGAAAATCCAGGTGAGCAAGATCTGACAAGCCATGTCGATTTTTCTATTTTAAAGCATCTGACTCAAGGCGTACAGGTCGATCATTTCACGACGCAAAGCGAATTCCTGAAAGCCATGGGGATTGAAATCCGCGCAGAAAATCTATCTGGAGCTAACCCAGCTTTGCGTGAAAATATTATGGCGGGCTTGCGCCGCTTGATACATCGCGATGAAATGGGGCAGTTGTTTAAAGTGATCGGAATATCAAAATGCATCTGACATTCGAAGAGTTTGACGATCCTAGAGTTTCTTATGGTTTTTTTGGCCGCAAGGGCGGAGTAAGTGACGGTATTTATTCCAGCCTGAATGCAAGCCTCGCTTCGGGCGATGAAATTACTGCGGTTAAAGAAAACCGCGCCCGAATTCAAAAAGTTTTGGATATCAAAAATCTGACAACGCCGTACCAGGTGCATAGTCCGGATTGTATTGTTCTTACATCTCAAAGCGATGAAAAATTTCTAGGCGATGCACTTGTTACATCGACGCCGGGTGTTGCGATAGGAATTCTGACGGCTGATTGCGGGCCTGTGCTTTTCATCGGTGATAGCGCGAAGGGGCCTGTTATTGGCGCGGCACATGCCGGATGGGGCGGGGCGGTCAAAGGCGTTCTTGAGAATACGATCAAGAAGATGGTCGAAGAGGGCGCTTTTATAGAAACGATCAAATCATGCCTCGGGCCATGTATCGGCCCTGAAAGCTATGAAGTTTCTGAAGGATTTCAAACGCCTTTTTTTGAAGAAGACCGCGACAGCATCATGTATTTCAAGCCAGGTGCGCCGGATAAATTATGGTTTGATTTGCCGGCCTATATAAAATTCCGTCTGGAACGGGCGGGAATTAGAAATATTACTTTAAGCGGCCTTGATACATATAAGGAGGAAGATGACTTTTTCAGCTTCCGCAGGGCTACGCATAATCAGGAAAAAGACTACGGTCGCGAATTATCGGTTATTTCAATTCGTTAGAATGGGATGTCTTTCTTCTCCGCGGCATGGTTAGAAGATAAATAGCGGAAGCGCCAAGAGCGCCGCCCAAGCCACGATTATTAAACTCGTCCTTCAATTCGATGCATTCTAAAGATTTGTTTTCAGGAGGGCAGGTGTTAGCTTCGTTATAATGCATAACAGCTGTAGGCGTTGTGGCCGCCAGCCAACCTAAAAATGCTGCGCCTATAAACTCTTTGAAGGCACTATCTGAAGTTGCCATGAAGATTATCCTTAAAAACTCATTGCTTTATATCTCAGACTTTTTATAGTCGGGTTCTCACAAAAAGGGCAAGTTTTATGAAGCTGATTTCCGGAAATTCAAACCTCCCGCTGGCCCAGGCCATTGCCAAATATCTGGAAGTACCCCTGACACAAGCCTCCATGCGCCGCTTTGCCGATATGGAAGTGTTTGTTGAGATTGACGAGAATATCCGCGGCGAAGACGTCTTTATTATTCAGTCAACCTGCTATCCCGCCAATGATAATTTAATGGAGCTTTTGATCGCGATTGACGCGCTGCGCCGCTCCTCAGCCCGCCGGATTACAGCCGTTATTCCGTATTTCGGCTATGCGCGTCAGGATCGCCGGACTGGGCCCAGAACGCCGATTTCCGCCAAGCTGGTCGCCAACATGATTACCGCCGCCGGAGCAAGCCGCGTTTTAACGCTCGACCTTCACGCCGGTCAGATTCAGGGTTTCTTCGATATCCCGACTGATAATTTGATTATTTCGCCTGTTTTTATCCCTGATATTGAGAAAAAATATGCCGGGGAAGATTTGGTGATCGTATCGCCGGATGTCGGCGGAGTTGTTCGCGCAAGGGCTATTGCCAAGCGTTTGAACGCCGAACTGGCCATTATTGACAAGCGCCGCGAACGCGCAGGGGTCTCGGAAGTCATGCATGTGATCGGCGAAGTCGAGGGCAAGACCTGTATCATGATCGACGATATCGTCGATTCAGCCGGGACCTTATGCAACGGGGCGGAAGCGCTGATGAAGCATGGGGCTAAGTCGGTTTCTGCCTATGTCGTTCACGGGGTTCTATCAGGCGGAGCGGTTGCAAGAGTTTCGTCTTCGGCGCTGTCACGACTGGTAACGAGCGACTCGATCCCGGCATCCGAGAGTATAAAGGCGTGCAAAAACATCGAGCAGCTAACTATTGCCCCGCTTTTGGCTGAAGCCATCAAGCGGATTGCTGAAGATCGCTCTATTTCGGCGCTTTTCAAATAAGTCCTTGCCTATTAAAGGCTAATTTGGCTATAAACCGCCATCGGTCCCGCACCCCTGGAGGCGGACCTTAACCTATATTTACATAAGGAAACTAACCATGTCATCTAAGCGCTATGCTTTGGCTGCACAAAAACGCGAACGGGCCGGTAAGGGGATTGCTCGTCAGCTTCGTCGCGAGAACCGTGTACCTGCCGTTATTTATGGAGACAATAAAGCTCCTGTTATTATCTCCCTGCCAGAAAAAGAAACACGCCTTGAATACCATAAGGGCCACATCTTTACTAATTTGTGCGAAATAGATCTTGAAGGCGAAAAAATTCTGGCGCTTGTACGCGACGTTCAGTTGCACCCTGTATCAGACAAAATCGAAAGCGTGGATTTCCTTCGCGTCGGCCCGAAAACAAAAACAACCGTTCATGTTCCTGTTCACTTTACAGGTTACGAAACATCTCCTGCTGGTAAATCCGGCGGCGTGTTGAACGTTGCTTACCATGAACTGGAACTGCGCTGCGTCGTGACGGATATTCCGGAAGCCGTGGAAATCGATCTTTCATCTGCAAATATCGGCGATTCCGTCCATATGGCAGATGTAAAGCTTCCAAAGGGCGCTGAATCCCCTTCAAAGGAAAATATCACGATTGCTTCTATCGTTTCACCTAAGGAATTTGTGGAAGCTGAAATTACTGCTCCTGAATCTGATGCTGAAGTTGCTGCGAAAGCGGCTGCTGCTGCGGGTAAAGACGGCAAGCCCGCTGCAAAACCAGCAGCGAAGAAATAATCTAAAATACTTCTTTTTCAAATCCCCCTCCTGTACAAGTGAGGGGGATTTTTATTGGATAAAGTGAAATGCACCTGCTGGTCGGATTGGGTAACCCCGGAAAAGAATATGAAAGCCATCGTCATAATGTAGGATTTATGGCGGTCGACCTTATTGCCGATAAATATGGATTTCCTCCGTTCAAGAAAAAATATCAGGGCGATTATGCCGAAGGTGTAATTAATGGAAATAAGGTCGCTATTTTAAAGCCGATGACGTTTATGAATAATTCCGGCAAATCGGTTGGTGAGGCTGCAAAATTTTATAAAATTCCGCCGCAAAACATCATCGCCTTTCACGATGAACTTGATATAGCGCCATTTCGCGTAAAGGTTAAAACAGGCGGCGGGGCAGGCGGGCATAACGGCTTGCGCTCAATGGATGACTGGCTCGGCACACCCGATTATAAACGCGTCCGTCTTGGGATAGGACATCCGGGTGACAAAAATCGTGTCACAGGGTATGTTCTCGGAAATTTTGCCAAGAGCGAAGAAGAAGAGCTGGAGAAATTTCTGAAAGTTGTTGTGGATGCAGTAACACTTTTGCTGCAAGACAAAGACGAAGAATTTATGACGAAGGTGGCGCTTATATTGCAGCCGCCGAAACTGAAAAAAGAAAAGAAGGAAGAAAAAGATGGGATTTAATTGTGGAATTGTTGGTCTGCCGAATGTCGGGAAATCAACTTTGTTCAACGCGCTGACGGCAACGGCTGCGGCGCAGGCCGCGAATTTTCCATTCTGCACTATCGAGCCGAATGTAGGCCGAGTGGCGGTGCCGGATTCACGCCTCGACCAACTGGCCGAAATCGGCAAATCTCAGAAAATTATTCCGACCCAACTTGAGATTGTCGATATTGCTGGCCTTGTGAAGGGCGCGTCTAAAGGCGAGGGCTTAGGTAATAAATTTTTGGCTAACATCCGCGAAACGGATGCGGTTATTCATGTGCTTCGCTGTTTCGATGATGAAAACATTACGCATGTCGAAGGTTCTGTCGATCCGATCCGCGATGCCGAAATCATCGAAATGGAATTAATGATCGCTGATATGGAGAGTTTAGAGCGCCAGATTGATAACATGACCAAAAAAGCCAAAGGCGATAAAACTTTAACTGGCCAGCTTGATTTGATGAAGCGCGTTAAGACAGCTCTCGATGAGGGAAAGCCTGCCCGTAGCGTTTCCCTGGCCGATGACGAAAAG
>QFOT01000074.1 GCA_003241285.1 Micavibrio aeruginosavorus | reverse complement strand
GGCAAAATTCGATCATGTCTTCATGCGTCGCATTCAGCAAAGGCCTGACCAAAATTATGTCTTTCATGTCCTGCATCGGCGGCATAACCGATAATCCGTCCAGCCCGCTTCCTTTGGCCAGACGAAAAAGAAAAGTTTCAATTTGATCGTCACCATGATGCGCTAGAAACAGATATTTAATTTTGTGTTTCGTGCAATAGGATGAAAGTAATTCATAGCGCGCCTTACGCGCTTCCTCCTGAATACGAGTCTTCGGCTTATCGCCCTTCCATTTCAAAATTTTATGAATGACATCAGGCCAGATTTTGACCCATTTGCCTATTGTTTTTGCTTCTTTGGCGGATTCTTCCCGCAGACCATGATCAACCGTCAACAAATGCAATTCTATTTTGTTTTTGCGGCAGAAACCTGACAATAAATACGCCAGCGCCATGGAATCGCCGCCGCCGGATAACGCCAAAGCGAGTTTTTTTTCGGCAGAAAAATCACCAATAGGCTTTAGATTATCTTCGAATGATTTTTCCGTGATGATCATTTATTTCTAAGAAGATTTACCACGAAGGCGCAAAGACACGAAGAAGAATTAATTAAAAACTTCGTGCCTTCGTGTCTTCGTGGCAAAAAATCCTTTTATAATAAATTTATGAACAAGCCAGTTTGCTTATTTCAGAATCAGCACGCTTTAAAACCGTGCTGCTGCCCGCAGGATATTGTTTTTTAAGTTGTTTCAAGGCTACGCAAGCTTCTTTGGTTTTCCCCGCACCGCCTAAAGACATACCAAGTTTTAACAATGAGTCCGCAGCCTTAGGGCCTTTTGGGTATTTCTTATAGCTCTCGGCAAAAATGCGCGTGGATTCAGAATATTTCTGCTGGGCATAAAATGTTTCGCCGTACCAGTATGTGGCATTCGCGGCCAACTGGTGTGATGGATTTTTTTTCAGGAATTGATCGAACTCCACCTGCGCCGTGGCATAGTCACCGCTTTTTAATTTCGCAAACGCACTTTCATATTGAGATGCGGCATCACCGCTGGACGGTGCGATAGGCACACCGTTTGGCGCCTGATTGATCGAGCCTAAATTTTGAGTTGTAGGGGAATTTGTCGCAGGAGCATTTGGGTCGGCGTTCGGTTGCGGCGGCGCATCCGTATAGTCATTTGTCTGCAAGCTACCATTATTTGATGGGGGTGATACAACACCGGCTCCGCTTGTCGGTACGCCACCATTGCCGAGGCGCATTTCAATATCCGATAAGGATTTCTCAAGCTGGGTTTTCAGCTGATTGATCTGGAAATCTTTTTCTTCTAGCTGACCGCGCATCGTGCGCATCTGGTTTTCAAGATCGGAAAGGCGAACTTCCAGATTAGCTTGATATGAATTCGAAGACGGCGCACCGGACGGCGAAGCAACAACGCCGCCTGTCATATCGTCGCTGCTTGAAGATGATAAATCTGTCGGGGCAAAACCGCCATTGCCGTAGCGCACGGGCGCTTCGTTTACTTGTGCAAAAGCGGCAGTACTTAAAAATAATGCGGCAAGAAAAATAGAAAAAGGGCGACCTGAAAAAGAATGTTTCGCTTTCATGATCGCCCTCTTCAAAATTTATATCGTACTAATTAATTGACGACTGTTACGCCGCGACGGTTTTGTGCCCAGCCAGCCGGGTTCGCTTCTGCAACTGCAGGGCGCTCTTTACCGTAGCTGATTGTGTTTACGCGTGAGCCATCAACGCCTTGTGACAGGATGTAGCTTTTGATGGAGTTTGCGCGGCGCTCACCGAGAGCCAAGTTGTATTCACGTGTACCGCGCTCATCGGCGTGACCTTCGACTGTGATGGAAACGTTCGGGTATTGCTTGAGCCATGCAGCTTGCTTGTCCAGAGTCATGCGAGCTTCAGAAGACAATTCGCTTTCATCGTAACCGAAGAATACGCGGTCGCCGACATTGACAACCAGGTCTTGCTGCGTTCCAGGAACGACGCCGTTAACCGGAGCGCTGCCGAAATCGGAACCTGTGCCAGCCATGCCTGTGGCGCCTGTGCCTGTCATGGATGTATCGACAGCTTCATCATCGGAAGAACAAGCTGAAAGGGAAAGAATTGCTGCTGCGGACAGGATCAGCAAATTGCGCGAGATCATTGGTAGGGCTCCTTATTAGGTTTAACGAATGGAATTATACAAACTGGGGGACAGGTGTAAAAACTTGGAATTAGTAATAGTCTGAAATCGTTAAGGAAACAAGGGGTAGGCTGTAATATTTTTACAAATTTGTAATCCTTTTGGAGGTTATTGCAGGCCGTCGCGAAGACTGCTGAGAAAGAGCTCGGCATCGCGGCGATCTGTCTGTGTCGGCGCTTCTTTCAAGTACTCCTCCAATATGCCAATTGCAGCCCGGATACGGCCGTTGCGGGCATGCAGGACGCCTGAGTCAAATAACAGCCTGTTCTCTCTCGGGGCGATCAAGCGCATCTGTTCGACAATTTTCAAAGCGCCCTCATAGTCCTCATTTTCTATCTGACGATGCTTTATATTGTTCTGAAGACGGATAAGAATATCGCGCGAAGTCGCTGATTCATAATAAGAAGCTGATAACTCAGCATCGTTCCCTGCTATTTTTTTTAACAAGCTTCGGAGATCGGAGGCCTGCATTATCTGAAAGCGGCTGAAAGGATCGGTGATAAGCCGATGAGAGCCCTTTTCAAGCCGGAGCAGGAAATGTCCTGGAAAGTTAATGCCCTCCATTAGCCAGCCCTGAGCTTTGGCAGCATGAAGCGTTATGATGGCGAGTGAAATCGGCAACCCTTTACGACGGTCGATGACCCTCACTAAATCGGCATTTTCCAGATCATCATAATTATCAGTATTACCTTCATATTGATACTGATCCGAGATTATATGTTTCAGCGACGCAAGACGCGTTTCCGCTGAATCATCAGCTCCCGCTTCCAAAAGAGCAGCATATCGCAACCCCACGTCTTCCGCGATTCTAGAAAGATGGTTTCGGTAGCGGTCGAGATCTATGCCCGCAGCATAAGAGGCTGAGAGCAAGAGTGCGGTTTCAGCCAGAGGTATTTCATGGTCGGGAACGCTACCCAAACTCTGAAGCACATCATTGGTTTCCATCAGGGCGGCAGTACTTCCGATTGAATATCCGATTTAGACGGAACCGCCGGAGGTTCATAGGCAGGCATCGGCGGCGCAGGCTCTAATTGTACGGATGATGCGGAACCCATCGGCGCGGACGATGTGACAGGCTCGGTTGTCGCACCATTGACCGTCGGCATAATCGGCTCACCCAGCATTTTTACATAGGATACGACCTGTTTCACATTTTTGGTTTTTTGCGCAATACGAATAACGCGATCAAGCTCCGCCTGATTTTGCGCAACCCCCATCAGATAAACGACCCCCTTGACCGTATCGACTGTAAAATTGATCGACTGCACATTCTTATTCCAGATCATTTCGGTCTTTATCTGACCGGATATCCATCTATCCTTGGCATAACTACCAATACTTTGGGAATTACCAACCTGAATTTCATTGATGACCTGTTTCACGCCTTTAGCCTGCCACGCAAGGCGAACCGCCTCGACCCGATGCTCTGGTTTTTGAACAACACCCGTCAGCAATACGCGCCCCTGATCGACGGTCATATCCACTTTGGCGAACATCTCGGTATCATACTTGAACCAATAATCATTGATACGCGCCCGGATCGCCGTATCGGATACGGCTGACTTTAAACCGCCTTCTTGCCCGGCGGCAACACCGGTCCCGGCGGCCAAGCCTGTAACGACACCGACTGGCGTACAGGCTGTTATAAGGGCGGTAGCTGCAAGTAAGGCAACAAAAGGAGCTTTAATCATGGAAATGTCCTTGGAATACTAGGAAAACGAATCAGATCTCTATTATGTGGGTTCAAACCACGCATTGTCCAGATGGCGAATATGCAAACCGGATATAGCGATAAGATCAAAACGGATCGAATTTTTTAAATACCCCGGATTTTTTGCCACGAACATGCGCGCGCATCTCGCAATTCTCCCCCGCATCATCGGCGTCACCGCTTCCAATGCTCCATTGATATCGGCGCGTTGCTTGACCTCGACACAGACAAGTTGCCCGCGTTTTTCGGCCAGAATGTCGATTTCGCCCATCGGGGTTTTAAATCGCCATTTCAAAATCCTGTAGCCTTTGAAGAACAAATAGACGATCGCCAGGATTTCCGCCTGCAGGCCTTGCGCGTGCGATGTCATTTTCTCTGCAGCTCCAGCGCCAGATTATAAATTTGCTTCTTTGAAAGTCCGGTACGTCCCATCACCAGTGCAACCGCGTCTTTCAATGAATTATGTTCTAGGGCATCTTTCAAAATTTCTTCAACATCAATCTCTTCGCCATCTTCTCTCATCCCTTCAATGACCAAAACAATCTCACCCTTTGGCTGACCGTCTTTTTTTGCCCGCGTCAACAATTCCGATACGCTGCCTCTCCAAATGTCTTCGAACATTTTTGTCAGCTCTCGCGCTAATGCCATCTGGCGGTCGCCGAACGTGGCAAGAATGTCTTCAAGTGAATCTTCGATACGATTTGGGCTTTCGAAAAAAATGACCGTCACCGGAATTGTTTTCAAAACATTCAGCAAATCGGTTCTCGCTTTCGTCTTTGAGGGAAGAAAACCAAGGAAAGAAAATTTATCCGTCGGCAGACCGGAGAGTTGCAGAGCCATCAGCGGCGCATTAGCCCCGGGCAGGCTCGTCACATACACATTATTTTTATAACATTCCTGAATAAGCTTATAACCAGGATCGGAAATCAGCGGCATTCCGGCATCGGAAATCAAGGCAACTGCTTGCCCCTGCTCAATCCGCTCGATTATTTTCCCTGAATCCTGCTGCTCGTTATGGTCGTGCAGGGAAATCAAAGGTTTTTTTATTTCGTGACTTTTTAGCAGAAAACCGCTTACCCGCGTATCTTCACAGGCAATTACATCTACGCTGCGTAGCGTTTCTATGGCCCTCAAGGTCATATCCCCGAGATTTCCTATAGGAGTTGCAACGAGATATAGACCAGGTTTAAGTTTTTTTGTAAGGTCGGGGCTCTTCATCATCATTTTAAGGTTTAGGCGAGGTCCGTATGGAGCGCAACGTCCTTTATACAAAGGCACCAAAATTTATTTTGGCATTAGCGGTTTTGTTTCTCATGACAGGGTGCGAAACCTCGACCTCCCCATGGGACAAAACGCTTGAAACTGGCACACCGTCGGTACAAACACCTTCGACACCATCACCTCAGGCGGCACTGCCCAAAACACCCGTACCCGCCGGTAAAACCAAGGTTGCTCTTTTAGTCCCTATGTCAGGCCGGGGTTCTGATGCCGGACAGGCTATGCTTAACGCCGCCCAGCTTGCCATGTTCGATCTCGGTGCTGACGCTTTCGAACTCATCCCTGGCGATACCGGCATGTCGGCAACTGCCGCCGCTCATGAGGCCGTTACTAATGGTGCCAGTATGATTTTAGGCCCTTTATTTGCCGAAGACGCTCGCGTTGTATCGCCAATTGCCCAGCAGGCCGGATTGAATGTCCTGTCTTTTTCAACTGATCGTACCGTGGCAAACAGCAATACATTTATTTTAGGCTTCCTGCCTCAATCACAGGTAAATCGTGTTCTGGAATATGCAGGCAGCAAAGCACTTAATCGTGTCGCATTGATCGCACCTAATGACGCCTATGGAAATGCGGTAGCTTCCACGTTTGATTTAGCCTTAAGCCAGCGCGGCCTGATTAATGGCGGCGTTTTACGCTATAGCGGGACGCAGCCAACATCTGAACAATTACAGCAATTTGTGTCCGCAAACTCTTTTAATGCCGTTTTGATCGCCGCCAATATTTCTCAATCTTCAGTCATTGCCCAAGGCATACCGCCTACCATTCAGAAACTTGGAACCGGGTTATGGGATCAGATTGACGGAACAGCCTATCCATCTTTATCCGGCGCATGGTATGCAGCCGCATCTCCGGCATCGCGCAAGAAATTCGAACTGCGTTATCGTGATACCTATGGCAGTATGCCGCCGCGTCTTGCATCCCTTGCTTATGACGCCGCAGCTCTTGCTGTTGTATTATCAAAACAAGGTCAGGGCTTTGGTCGAAATGCACTTGCCAATCCAAATGGCTTTTCGGCCATCGACGGTATTTTCCGTCTGCTTCCTGACGGTCTGAATGAAAGAGGACTGGCTGTATTGCAGATTGGTTCTGGCCAAGCAAGAATAATTCAGGAAGCGCCTAAAACTTTTCGCTAAAACATCACACATTAGAATTAGGTGATGAACGCTACGTTTCAGAAAATAATTAATCCACTACATTAGTGGATTAATTCGACTCTTTCGCTTGAATAAAAAGTTTTTAAACGCTACGTATCTCTCCTCTTCAAAAACAAGAATTCAAAATAAAATAACAAACCACGAGGTGTGCCCGAATGTCCGTTGCTCAACGCGCTTTTTATTCCGATGCCAATGTAAACAAAGACGAAGATTTATTCTCTGCTGCTGAAAAAATACCTGCAGTAAAACCGGAAGAAAAAATTGCAAAATCAGCAGGACGCCCAAGAAGCGAAGCTTCCCGTCAGGCTATTCTAGACGCCACATGGAAGATGCTTTTGCATACATCCGTCAAAGATATTTCAATTGAAGGGATCGCCAAAAAAGCCAATGTCGGCAAAACGACAATTTATCGCTGGTGGCCGAATAAAGTTTCTGTCGTACTGGATGCCGTCAACGGCCAGATGATGTTTCCGCCTGCAATTATCAGCGGCCATAGCGCCAAGGAAATGATGATCGCCCAGCTTGAGCGTTTTGGTAAAACACTTAAAGGCCGCACAGGCCGCATTATTACGGAAGTTTTTGCCGAGAGCCAGGGCTCTCAGGATCTTCTTGAAATCTATTATAAAAATTTCATGCTTCAGCACGAAGAAATCCTCGCCAATATTATCGAGCAAGGAAAAGAATCCGGTGAGTTCGCGATGAATGCGGATACGGCTTTGGTCGTCGATATGATTTACGGCTCGGTTTTCTACCGCCTGATGAGCAACCCTGAAAGCATTCAGCCTGTCTTCTTCGATTCTCTTGCCGTTCTCGGCCTGAAAGTCCTGAGCGTTTATAAAGCTGCTGCTTAATCATCTGTCATTCCCGCGAAAGCGGGAATCTCCCCTACCCTTTGGTACAAAGAGAAATCCCCGCTTTCGCGGGGATGACTATATTTGGATATCGGTTTCTATTAAGCTTAGGCCGCTTGAGCTAAGCTTTGCGGAATATTGCGCATCGCATCGATAGCTGTTGCCGCCGCATTCACGGTAGCGGCTATTCTCAACGCCACTTGAATCTGCTCTTTCGACAAATCATGCTTGATGAGCTGCGCTTCATGCGCGTCGAGGCACATGCCGCATCCATTAACCGCAGACACCGCCAGCGCCCATAATTCGAAATCGATTTTATCGACGCCATGATTGGCAAGGATATTCATGCGAAGTTTTGCCGACATCGCCTGATATTCCTTGTTGCTCATGATATGAACGGAACGGTAATAGACATTGTTCATCGCCATGATGACCGCTGCGGAACGGGCCGCATTGATCGCTTCCGGTGATAATTTGTCCTGAACTTCCGATTCAAGGGCAGAGATGACCTCGGACTGACGTGTCGCAATCGCGCACGCGAGGAAAGCACCCCAAAGCTGCTGGGATGTCAGGCTTTCATCCGACGCCAATGACGACAGGTTCAGCTTGATGTCTTTTGCAAACTCAGGCAGAGCGTTTTTAAGATTTTCAACGGTCATGCTTAAGCCGCCTTTTTCTCAAGATTAATTACATCGCCGCCAACAGGACGATTGCATGGGCAAAGGTCATCTGTTTGCAGACCGTCAAGAACGCGCAAAACTTCTTTAGGGTTACGGCCTACGTTCAGATTGTTGACGGATACGTGCTGGATGACGTTGTGCGGATCGACAACAAAAGTCGCGCGGTAAGCAACGCCCGCCGTTTGATCGAGGACGCCAAGACCGGAAGCCAGCGTGCGGTTTGTATCAGCGAAAGACCATTGGTTCAGTTTATTCAGGTCTTTATGCTCGCGTCTCCATGCCAGCTTGCAGAATTCGTTATCTGTGGAGCCGCCCATCACGATGCAATCACGGTCTGCAAATTCTTCGTTCAGTTTTGCAAATTCAACGATTTCTGTCGGGCAAACGAATGTGAAATCTTTCGGGTAGAAGTAAATGACTTTCCATTTACCTTCGAAGCTTTTTTCGGTGATTGTTTCGAACGCGGACTGGCCGTTTTCTTCATGGGCATTAAAGCCCGGTTTTACGCCTGTTACTTCGAATGATGGGATTGTGTCGCCGATACCTAGCATATGTCTTGACCTCTTTATTTTGAATTAGTGAATAGAGTTCTTATAAAGGGCGACTCTGCGGCATTGCAAAAAGAATTAGCTGTTCTGCTTATACAAATTTCCTATAACAGTTTGTATGAGAACCTTGTGGATAGTTATTTTTTAGAGATCATCGAAGCGAATATTTTATAGAAAGGAGCGCGCTCGTCCGTCTTGCGCCAAACCAGCCCAATCGTACGGCTGAAATTCCGGCTTTGTATTGGAATATAAGTGATGCCATCGTTTTCCTGACGCGCCAATTGAGGCATCAGCGTTACGCCCTGCCCTGTTGCAACGATATGCCGGATCGTTTCCAGACTCGTTGCCCGAAAAGAACGGTCTTCCTGCATAAGTCCCCCTTTGCAGATAGAAAGGGCTTGCTGACGGAGGCAATGTTCTTCTTCGAGAAGAATAAGCTTCATATTTCGCAAGAGTTCTTCGCCGACAAAAGGCATTTCTGCCAAAGGACTGCCTTTGGCGACCGCCAGATAGAAAGGATCTTCAAATAAAGAAAACTCTTCCAGCACATGCGTATCAGTAGGAAGGCTTAAAATAGCCATATCTATATCGCCGGAGAGCAAGCCTTTCAAAAGATCGCCCGTCACGCTCTCCCTCAAGGATATGTTCAGGTCCGGCGCGTCACTACGGATAGTTTGTAAAATGGCGGGGAACAAATACGGAGCCACAGTCGCAATCGCACCTATTGAAATATGACCGAAGAACGGGTTGGCATGGGCTTTCGCATCGCTCCGTATTTTCTCGACTTCTTCGATAATCTTACGTGCTCTTGGCACGAAAGCATGGCCAAAAGCGCTTAGAGTAACCGTGCGTTTTGTCCGCTCAAAAATCTTCATGCCAAGCTCTTCTTCCACTTTCTTGATCTGGGCGCTCAAAGAAGGCTGACTGACATGACAGGCCGAGGCGGCACCGCTGAAGCTATTCAGGTCGGCGACGGCCACTATATATTCCATATCTCGTATGTTCATATATAGGTAAATCCTATTAATTGAATAGTTTTAATATATTTTACCAATAAGTAAATTCGTTTCAGTCTGCAAGTCTAATCTTTCAGAGAGCCCTAGGAGCTAAACCCATGACATCCAAGCCCCCCGTTTTAACCACCAGCGCCGGGAATCCGGTCGGTGACAATCAGAATTCACTTTCCGCAGGCCCCAGAGGCCCTCTTCTTCTGCAAGATGTTCATCTGCTTGAAAAGCTTGCCCACCAGAACCGCGAGCGTATCCCGGAGCGTGTAGTCCATGCGAAAGGCTGGGGTGCCTACGGAACGCTTACCGTCACACATGACATTACAAAATATACCAAAGCCAAAATATTTTCTGAAATCGGCAAAAAGACAGATTTATTACTTCGCTTTTCAACCGTTGCCGGAGAATTGGGCGCCGCCGATGCTGAACGTGATGTGCGCGGATTTGCACTGAAATTTTATACGGAAGAAGGCAACTGGGATCTCGTTGGTAACAACACGCCCGTATTCTTCGTTCGCGATCCATTGAAATTCCCGGATTTT
>QFOT01000073.1 GCA_003241285.1 Micavibrio aeruginosavorus | reverse complement strand
GGCGATAGGCGTCTTCGCGGCTAATGCCTTTCTGGGTGAGTGCCAATAGAGTACGCTGGGAAAAGACCAGCCCGCCCATGCTCTCTAAATTCTGCTTCATACGCTCCGGATAAATGAGCAGGTTTTCAACAACACCGGCGAGGCGGTTCAGCGCAAAATCAAGGGCAATTGTGGCATCGGGCGCCATCAAGCGCTCGGCGGCGGAATGCGAAATATCGCGTTCATGCCAGAGAGCAACGTTCTCCAAAGCCGGAATAACATTGGCGCGGATCAATCGGGCGAGGCCTGTTAAATTCTCAGTCAAAACCGGATTGCGTTTATGCGGCATGGCCGAGGAGCCTTTTTGCCCGGCAGAGAAAAATTCTTCCGCTTCGCGCACTTCGGTTCTTTGCAGGTGGCGAATCTCGACGGCCAGATTTTCAATGGAAGAGGCGATAACGGCGAGCGTCGCAAAGAACATGGCGTGGCGGTCGCGCGGAATAACCTGCGTCGAAACGGTTTCGCGGCTCAGGCCAAGTTTGGAGGCGATATATTCTTCGACGTCCGGCGGCGTCGTCGCATAAGTGCCGACCGCGCCGGAAATGGCGCAAGTCGAAACTTCTTCTTTTGCGCGCTGCATACGCTCTTTTGCTCGCTTGAAGGCCGCGTAATGGCCGGCGAGTTTGACGCCGAATGTCGTTGGCTCGCCGTGAATACCGTGCGAGCGTCCGATGCAGATCGTGTTCTTGTGCTCTTCGGCACGTTTTTTAAGCGCGGCGAGAACTTTATCTAGATCGGCTAAAATCAAATCGGAAGCTTGTTGTAATTGAACCGCGAAAGATGTGTCGATGACGTCGGAAGACGTCATACCCTGATGCATAAATTTGGCTTCATCGCCGACATGTTCGGCGACATTGGTCAGGAAGGCGATAACATCGTGCTTTACTTCGCGTTCGATCTCGTCGATGCGATTGGCGTCGAACTTGCCGCGCTCACGAATGGCTTTCGCAACGCCCTTAGGAATGGAGCCGTTGATCTCCATGGCTTCGGCGGCCAGCGTTTCGACTTCCAGCATGATGCGAAAGCGGTTGTCCAGTTCCCAGATTTTTGCCATTTCAGGGCGTGTGTAGCGAGGTATCATAAAATCTTCCTTAAATTAGTCCCATATTTCTCATAGAATTCGTGCCGTTTCTAGATACGATAACGTGGTCGTGAATGACAATAGAGAAGGGGCGTCCGGCCTCGATAATCTCTTCCGTCATCTCGATATCCGCCTTGGACGGCGTCGGGTCGCCGCTTGGATGATTATGCGCGAGGATGAGCGCCGTCGCGCCAAGCTCCAAAGCGCGTTTCATAATCTCGCGCGGATAAGCGGGCGTATGATCGACCGTACCGGATTGCTGAATTTCGTCGGCGATTAGTTCATTTTTTTTATTCAGGAATAACAGGCGGAAATGTTCTTTTTGTTCCCGCGCCATGGTGGCTTGCAAATAATCGATCAGCTTGTTCCAGGAATTGAGGATCGGGCGTTTCAGTAAATCCTGTTTCATCAGGTGAAGCGAGGTGGCCTGAATGATCTTGATCGCGACGGCGGTATTTTCGCTTAGACCAAAACTGATTAATTGATTGGCACTGGCATGTATGACGCTTTGAAAGCTGCCGAAATTCTGGATAAGCGATTTGGCCAGCGGTTTGACGTCGCGGCGCGGAATGGCTGAGAACAATATCAATTCCAGAATCTCGTAATCCTGAAGCGCGTCGATACCGCTTTTGAGGAAACGCTGGCGCAATCGGTCGCGGTGACCGGAATAATGGGGCGTTTCTTCTTTAAGGGCGGCTTCAGACATTATATGGCGGCTTATCCAGACCTATAAGCGACTTCGTGAAAATCTCGTAGCCTGTTTCCGTTACGCCGATAGAATGTTCGAACTGCGCGGAAAGGGAACGGTCGCGGGTGACGGCGGTCCAGCCATCGTTCAATACTTTCGTCGGCCAGTCACCGGCATTGATCATCGGCTCGATGGTGAAGAACATGCCGGGTTCAAGGATCACGTCGTCGGATTCCGGTTCCCAGTAATGAAGCACGCTTGGCGCGGCGTGAAATGAGCGGCCCAAGCCATGACCGCAGAAATCACGTACCACTGAAAATCTTTCCGGCTCGGCAACGGCCTGAATGGTTTTTGCGATATCGCCCAGCGACACGCCCGGTTTGACGATCTCGATCGAGGCCATCAGGGATTTATAGGTGATCTCGTTCAGGCGCTTGGCTTTCACCGATACATTGCCAATTTCATACATGCGGCTCGTATCGCCATACCAGCCATCGACGATGACGGTTACGTCGATATTAACGATATCGCCGTCCATCAATTTCTTTGGTCCCGGAATGCCGTGGCAGACGACATGATTGATCGAGGTACAGATGGTTTTCGTATAACCCTTATAACCAAGACAGGCAGGGATCGCATTGTTTTGTATGATAAAATCGTAACAGCGCTGATCCAGTTCTTCGGTCGTTACGCCGACTTTGACGAAAGGCGTGATCATGTCGAGGCACTCGGCGGCAAGGCGTCCGGCGGCGCGCATGCCGTCAAAATCAGCCGCGGTATGCAGCTCGATTCCTTGTGCGGTGAATGTATTTCTGGAGGGCAGGTCTTTCATTGCAGGTACTTGCAGTCTTTCGCTTTAAATCGTATTTTCAGGATATAATATATCAATATAGTTTCAGTAAGAATTTGGCAACATGACAGACACAGCCCCAACCGCCGCGCTTCTTATTATCGGCAATGAAATCCTCTCCGGCCGTACTCAGGACACCAATACGCAAAATATAGCAGAAAGGCTGACCAATCGCGGTATTCGCCTCATTGAAGTGCGGGTCGTGCCGGATATAAAAGACATAATCATTAAAACGGTACGGGAATTAAAGGTTAAGGCCGATTATTTGCTCACTACGGGCGGGATCGGCCCGACCCATGACGATATTACTGCCGAAAGTATCGCCGAGGCTTTTGGTGTCAAGCTCGAGCTGAGAGCGGAAGCAAAAGCCATGCTGCTCGCGCATTACGGCAATGAATCAGACCTGACCGATGCCCGCCTTAAAATGGCGATGATCCCGCAAGGGGCCGGGCTTATCAAGAATCCCGTGTCCGGCGCGCCGGGCTTTATCATGGAAAACGTCTATACGATGGCGGGCGTACCGCGCATCATGCTCTCGATGCTCGACGAGATTCTGGCGATAGTGCGGACAGGGCCGAAAATCCTGTCCAATTCGGTCAGTTGTACTCTGGGCGAAAGCGCGATTGCCGAAGGGCTGGAGAATATCCAGAAGAAGTATAGCGATGTTGAAATTGGCAGTTATCCACATTACCGGGCGGGTGCGCTGGGATTGAGCCTTGTTTTGCGCTCTATCGATCCGGTTATTCTCGATACGGCAACGCATGAAGTCGTGGCGATGATCCGCAGCCTTGGCAGCGAGCCGGCGGCGGTTAGTCTTCAATCAGGTAAATAAGTCGTTTTTTCCAATTCACAGACGCCGATCTTCGGTGTATACCCTAAAACCTTAAGTGGCCCCATGGCGGAATCGGTAGACGCAAGCGACTTAAAATCGCTCGCTTTCGGGCGTCCCGGTTCGAGTCCGGGTGGGGCCACCAACTTTAGAAGTTGGCGGGTTGGTTCTTGAAAATCCTTATCATCGGCGGTTATGGAACATTCGGCGGCCGGCTGGTCGAGCTGCTCGAAAATGAATCTTCATTAACTCTTTTCGTAGCCGGAAGATCTTTAGAAAAAGCCCGTGATTTTTGCTCTTCCCGAAAAACAGCCAAAGCAACTCTGATTCCCGCTGAATTTGATCGTACAGGCGATCTTGACGATCAGATCAAAAAAAATCAGCCACAGATAATAGTTGACGCCAGTGGGCCCTTCCAAGCTTACGGAGAAAAACCCTATCTTCTTGTTGCGGCCTGTATCAGGAACAAAATTCACTACATGGATCTGGCAGACGGATCGGCTTTCGTGGATGGAATTCATAAATTCGACAATCACGCAAAAGCAGCGGATGTATTTATTTTATCCGGCGTTTCCAGTTTCCCTGTTTTATCGGCGGCAGTTGTTCGCGAACTAGCCAAGGGCATGCCGGATATCTATTCTATTCATGTCGGTATCGCGCCATCGCCTTATGCGGGTGTGGGCGGTAATGTCCTTCGCGCTATTGCGGGTTATGCGGGACAGAAAATCAAAATTCATCAGGCGGGCCGTATGGATCATGGGTATCCTATAACGGAAACCATGCGCTATACGATCTCACCACCGGGACGATTGCCGCTTTATAATAAATTATTCTCATTGGTTGATGTTCCAGATTTGAGAGTCCTTTCTACGGTAAGGCCGGATGCCAAGAAAATATGGGTCGGTGCAGGACCGGTGCCGGAAATATTTCATATCGCACTGATAGGTTTTGCGTGGCTGGTACGAAAGAGCGTATTGAAAAATCTACTTTTTATGGTTCCTCTTATGGAACTGGTAACAAGCCATATTCGATGGGGTGAGCATCGCGGTGGAATGTTTGTTGAAGTTACAAGAAAGAATAATAAGGGTCAGATTTATAAAAAATCATGGCATCTTCTGGCAGAAGGGCGCGATGGTCCTTTGATACCATCTATGGCTGTTGAAGCTATTATAAGAATGATACTCAAAGGCAATATACCGGAAGCAGGGGCAAGGTCTGCTGTCAACGACATAAACCTTTCCGATTATGATGAATTATTTGCCGGGCGAACTATTTACACAGGCTTTCGCGAAGAGCTTCATGCCAAACAGTCGCCATTGTATAAAGCGATACTTGGCAAATCTTATGATGAATTGCCGCAACCAATTCAGGAACTGCACGATTTGAGTGCTGCAAAAAGTTACGAGGGGCAGGCCGATATTTTACGAGGATATAGTTTTCTTTCTAGAATTATCACGGGCGTTTTTAGATTTCCCCATGCGGGCCAAAAGGTAAAAGTCCGCGTAGATTTTTCGCAGATTCATGGGATGGAAAAATGGACGCGTAGTTTTGCGGGGAAATCCTTCACCAGTTATCAATTCAAAGGCCGGGGGCATTCCGAACGATTAATTATCGAGCGCTTTGGCATTTTTAATTTTGCGCTGGCCTTGGTTATCATTGAAAACAGGCTTCATCTTATTACACGCCGATGGAATTGTCTTGGCATTCCACTGCCGCTTTGGTTAGCGCCAAGATCAGATTCGTTCGAATATATCGAAGATGATAAATTTCATTTCAATGTTAAGATATCTCATCCTTGGACAGGATTGATCGTCCATTATAAAGGCTGGTTGCTTCGTAAATCGTAAGACCTGTGAAGAGTACCCGGATTCATATGCGTAAATAATCCTGTCTTTATTCCAGCCAAAGTCTTCATCATTTCCGTTTTCACATACGGCGTCTTGCATAGAAGGCCGAAGCTTCTGTCTCTGACAAAAGCAGCAAATTTGCTATCAGATTGGAAAAACGGCGTTAGCCACCGGCTGGCATACTGATAAAAATGAGTGTGGCTCTTTCTCCGTTTTGAGTATTGACTTAAAGCAAGCTGAAGATTGTCAGTTTGTTTCAAGCTTAGCGATAATATCAATGCATCCATCATGCCTAGATTAGCGCCTTGTCCGAGTTGCGGGCTGGTGCTGTGGGCGGCATCTCCTATGAAGACTATACGTTCGTCATCCCAGCGTTTCATGATTACATCACTATACTGGGCAAAAGTAAGATCGTCAGGCGTTTTAAATTGATCAATAAATGGTGCAAGTTCCGGCCAATAATTATTAACCTGTGATTTCCATTTGTCCATGCCGTCATCTTTCCATGCTTGATGCAAATGTGTCGGCAAGCTCCAGAAAAAGGCTAGGGTTTCTTTTTGATCCGAAGGCCGTTTTCCAATGGCCAGCGCGCCCATCATGATTCCTGCGCCATCATATCTTTGTTGAAGCGAGTTTCCGCCAAAAGCCTGATTGGCATCCTCGCAAACACCCCAGATTGCGCCGTAAGGGTAGGGCTTGTTTAGTTTGATATAAGGGCTTTTGGAGCGCAAGGCCGACCGGGTTCCGCTGGCATCTACGACAAGATCATATGCGCCGCAATCTTTTCCTCTTGCATTGATCAAAACACGTTTGTCCCCTTCAATGCGTGTATCCGTAATTTCACAATTCGTGATAATTCGGATTTTTAATCTCAGTACTTCTTCATGAAGGATGGAAAATAAGGCGCCGCGATGAATGCCAAGTCCAAAAAAATGTGGCCTTAAATTCCTGTAGTCGATGTCAAATACTGTGCAGCCATTTGCGGAACGTCCAAAAAGAGAGAGGATTTTAGTTCCGTAGGCTATGGCTTTCTGATCGAGATCGAGGCAAGCCAGGCAGGCGAGGCCTGTTGGTTGCAGCATTAATCCTGCACCGAGCGGTCTGGGGTCGGAGAAGCGCTCAATAAGCGTAACGTCATGACCGTCCTTCATCAGGAAAGCTGAGGCGGCAAGCCCCGCTGTACCGCTGCCGATAACGGCTATTTTCAACGGAATCATTGAATATATCCCCTCTGGACTTATTTACAGCATTGACGTGGTTTTGTGAAATGATCAATGATCGGATAATTTACAGGAGGCGACATGACCACAGAACTTACCATACTCGGCTGGACACTGGTTCTGGCGATATTCCAGATTTTACTGCCCTCGCATTTCCGCAACAAGGAAACCGGGATTGCCTATAACGCCAGTCCCCGCGACGGCGAGGGACCTCCGGTTGGTGTTGTGACGGCAAGGTTGCAACGCGCCCAGAAAAACCTTTTTGAAACCCTTCCGCTTTTTATCGCCGCCGTGTTGATTGCGCATGTTGCGGACATTCACACGCAAACGACGTATTGGGGTGCTTGGCTGTATCTCGCCGCACGGATTGCCTACGTCCCGCTTTACGGGTTTGGTATCCCTTATATCCGCTCGCTGGTCTGGGTTCTCTCGATGGTCGGGCTTTGCCTGATCATCTTTGAAGTATTGCATTTATCGTAGAGCGCAAACGCCGTTGACGGTTCTGTATTGAACGCGCACGGGTTTGGCCGGATTGCTCGGGATAAAGATCTCGATATCGTCATCGCCCGTCTTGTCCTTACAGTTTCTGGTCCGGCCATAATTCCATTCTTTTGCGCCTTGGTCGTCGCCGCGATCCGTCCTGAAAATGCGGCTTGCGGGAATGCCCTGCCTTAAGAACCGTTCCGCCGCGCTTTGCCGTGGGTGATCGTAATCCTTCACATGCCCCGCCGGAAACACCACGTAATCAGGGGCGGCGGCTTTGATAAAACAGGTGGATGATGAATTATCGCCGCCATGATGCTGGCCGATTAAGACATCGCTTTTGAGCGCAACGCGGCTTTTCTCAACCATCCATTTTTCGGCGTAGCGGCAGGCATCGGGTTTATCTCCAGCGACGCGCCCGACAGTATCTCCTGTCAATAAAACGGAGCGTCCGGCATAGGTGAATTTGGCGACGATGCTAACGACATTGTTTTTCTCGCTTTGGCTTAAAGCTGCGCCCGCCTCATTGCCGTTGCGCCAGTTATTCCAGCCTGCGACAAAAGTGACGGCGGCATCGCCGAGCTTAACGGTAAGGGGCTTGCGGCCTAGCGTATTTGGCAAAGGCTCATCGCGCAGATTCCGCACGATGCGCCTGCCTTGCCGCTTTCCCTCCATCTCTATTCTTTTGATCGTCGCGGCAACTTCAGGCCATGCTTTTTTAGCCGTACCCGGGCGGCCTGTATAAATAAGCTGGCCGATATCCATGCCGCTTCGTGAACGGAATATATCTGCAAACTCCCCGACATGGTCGGCATCGGAATGGCCTAAAACAACGAGATCGATTTTCTTGTCTTTAACAATTTCGCGAACGGCTTTCTGGCATTGGCGGGTGTTGTGGTTGCCGGCATCAAAAAGCATATAGTTATTGCCGGGCGCTTTCGCGACGACGCAGAGCGCATTGCCGACATCCACGACGCGGAAATAGGCATCTTCGGCTCGGGCCTGAGTCGATGCCGCCAAGCCAAAAAGGGCACTAAGTTTTACGCAGTTTCTAATCACGGGTCGAGTTATAGATAATCTCGGTTCAGCCTTGCAAGAAACTTATTCGGAATTGGCGGGAGGAGTGGGCGGCTCCGTTTTAACGGCATGGGGTTTTGCCAGCCTCGTATACAGCCCGGCAAGGCCGAGCGATACGAAAGAGCCGACACCGATTTCAAGAACGCGCAGCATCACATAGTGCAATTCTTCTTCATGCGTTGACGCCAGACGTCCGGCATCCATCAATATGACGACCGTCACCGGGGCTAGCCGCCAGTTCACCGGATAGCGCGGAACACGCATAACGAACAGCACCGTGAAAGCCGCCGCCATAATCATAACCAGCGGTGAATATCCAAAATAGAAGATGCTGGCGAGGCCAATCGTACAGCCGACGATCGTGTTTAGGCCGCGCACCTTGGCAAGGCCGAACGTCGTATTGAGATCGGGATCGCTGACGACGAAAACGGTAATGACCGCCCAGATCGGATTGGCAATACCCATCAAGGTCAGGCTGTACCAGCAGATAAGCGAAGCGATAAATACCTTCGAGGAATAGACGAAAGATTTGTGGGAGATGGCAAGTTTGAGGCGGTCTTTGTACATAAAATGTAATTTGGTTAAACTTTGCTTGTCGTCAATCAGAAATCTACGATTTCCCTTGCATCTTGCCCATAGACGTGGTTTATAGCCCTCGAGTTAAGTTTAAAGCTCTTACATCAGGTGGGTTGCCAGTCCTTTAAGGACGAAGACAGCCGAATGTGTCGCCCCGACGGTCCCTAAAGACCAAGTTTCTGGCGTGATACGCAGAAACGATTTTCCCAAAAAGAAATCATCGTTCGTTTGAAAAAAGAGTTTACCAGATCCGGCAATAATGCCGCTTTAGATCATGGTCGCGGACGCTCTTTGTCATCTTTTGAACTCAAGTTCAAAAGAGACGAATAACGTATATTTAAAAAGGAAAAAATCCCAATGCAGGATTTCACGACACTAAATTTGCCTGAGGCTCTTCTTGGCGCACTTGATAAAATGAATTTCAACACGCCGACCCCAATTCAGGCGCAGTCCATTCCGCAAGCTCTGGAAGGCAAGGATATCCTTGGTTCCGCCCAGACAGGAACAGGCAAGACAGGCGCGTTCGGCGTTCCATTGATTGCCCACTTGCTTAACAACCCGCGCGGCACCGCGCTGGTCATGACACCGACACGCGAACTTGCGGTTCAGGTTATGGCGGCATTGAAACAGATGCTGGTGTTATCGCCACAAATCAAAACGGCCGTTTTGATCGGCGGCGAGCCGATGCCAAAGCAATTCCAGCAATTGAAAATGCGCCCACAGTAGTGTGATAAGTGGTGAATGTGGCAATTACCAACAATAATATTTGTCAGTAGTGTCGAGTTGACATCCCGGTCGCTGGTGGTGATAGTGCGACGGTATTGAGGGCAAGACGACAGCAGTAGCAGTCTGCCAGTGCAAAATGAGCATTAAAGGCAAGTGCGAGACACCGACGAAGTGACAACACAGTGCCGTGCCGAGTATCTGCGACTTGGCGCCCAACCTCGCCTCGTCTGCTCCCCTCTTTCACTATAGTCGACTAGCTCGAACTGGCGCGCGCGCACTATCCAGGCACTATCTCACTGTGTTGCTTTCCACTCTCTCACAATCCACTCTCTCCCCTTTAAACAGTACTGATTCATTCACCTGTCTGGTGTTTCCAGGAGACTTTCTGGTCAGGTGGCTTCACATCTGAGCCCTTTATTCACCTGTCACATCTCTGGTCAGGATCAATCTTTTTCGCTTTCGCTGTGCTTGGCTGCACCTGCCTCCAGCCGCCGTGACGGTGTTGATTGCTAGGCAACATTCGGTGCCATACTGGCAGCTGCTTTTTTATAATTTTAAAAACCATTTTACGGCAAGATATCATAGAGTTGAGGCTACTAGGGTTTTAGCGACGGTGTAGCAAAGTCCAATAAAATCAAGGGTTGGAAAGTTTTGATTAA
>QFOT01000212.1 GCA_003241285.1 Micavibrio aeruginosavorus | reverse complement strand
AACAATTCAGCCGCTTCGTTCGGAAGCGCACCGAATTTAGAGGAGAAGTCGATCATCGCTTTCTTATTCTTCGGCAGCGCGAGGCGCACGAATAGCTCAAGATCGGACGCAAGGTTAGTCTCGCGCATAATCTTGTAAAGCTCGTCTTTGCTATCGAGCACAAATGCGCGCACGCCATGCTCGAAATAAGCGGCGCGGATCGCTTCCGGCGATTTGACCGGGTGCATATAGTAAAGCTTGGCTTTCGGCGCAACTTTCTTTACCGCTTTGATTTCTTCCAGAGAGGCAACGTCGAAATTGCGCACGCCCGCCTTGGCGAGGCCTTGCAGCACATGACGTTCCGGATTGCATTTAACCGCATATAAAACATCGCCGGGAAACAGGTTGACGAATTTCGACGCATCCGCAGCCAGTTCATCCGGACGGGTGACATAGAGCGGCAAAACGGGAATGAGTTCTGCAACTGCTTCATCGAGCGTACCTTGATAGGCAGGCGGATTGCCGTGAATCAATTTGCGTGATTTTGAGGATAAAGCGCGAGACGCGCTGCCATTTATGGCTGCGAAGCTGGTCATAGTAAGCAAAAGCCCTTAAGTATCTGTCGTTTTTAAAGCGACAAAGTTAAACCAAAAAGTTTTCGCCGTTACTTAACCAGCCTTGTAGGGTTTAAAACCTTCAGGGGCGCCACCCATTGGTAGGGGGCCGCGGGCCATTGGCACGTACGTATAATTATCATTACAGGAAGGAGGTTAAGATTCAATAAAAAACGGACCCCTAAGGGCCCGTTTTTGGAATAGCTGGTATGCGAGAAGATTACGCAGCCTTAAGTTGAGGATAGGCCTGCCGCAGTTCACTTCTCATTCGAACAAGATCGATATCTTGAGGAGGGAAAATGCCATAGTGTTCATACATTTCAACCATCATGCCCTCGATAGCTTCCGGGCTGGCAAAGCGGCCATCGTCCAGACGGTAAGAAATTAGGACAAGATCATCATCTTTGGCAAACCCTGATAATGATGGCTGGGTATAATCGACAGGCACGACAACCGCATTACCATCCCTTAAAAATCCTGCAGAGCGGCGCTCAGCTTTTTTGCGACCTTCTCCTTCGAGCTTGCTTGGATCGTCAATTTCTGCAAAGCGACCATTTAAAGCATGACCGCCATTATGGGCGACAGCGCTGAAAATACGTTGCAACATTAATTCAGTGCCTACACCTTGGCCGCGGAAATCCCGGCCCGCAACTGTATAATC
>QFOT01000072.1 GCA_003241285.1 Micavibrio aeruginosavorus | reverse complement strand
TGGAAATCAGCGCCGATGACAATTTCATCAAGGCCGAGTTTGTTTCTCAGGATCTTCTGGATGAAATCATCCGCCGTGAGATGCGCGGTTTCCCAGTCAAAATCGAGGACAAATACTGTGTCGGCGCGGGAATTTTCCAAACGCTGAAGTTTGACCGGTAAGGGCGTTATCCGAAAAGGGGCATCATCAGGACGAAACAGACGGCGCGGATGCGGCTCGAACGTCAAGACGGCAAAAGGCTTTCCGGCATCCAGTGCGCGTTTCCGGGTAATTTCCAGCAAGGCCATATGCCCGCGATGCAGGCCGTCGAAATTACCGATAGCGGTTACGGCGCCTTTGGCCTCATCGGGAACAGGTTGGGATAGAAAAAAGGTTTTCATGATCATAGTCTTAATGAATTTATCGGCTTAAGGCATGAGCAAATTCTAGAATATTAGCCAAAGATTGTATTGACATAATTTTATAAATTTCATAGAAAGGCCAAATTGTGCAAGAGGAGCCGTCATGCAACATCCATTCAATGTGTCACCTTATATTTTAATGAAAGTAAATTCCGGGGAAGAAACTGTTTCGGAATTAATGCAAAAATGGAAACAAGATGTTCGAATGATACGTAATCTGGCGATTATGGGGTGCACACCCAATAAATATACAAAGCTTTATGCGGACTGGAATGACAGAAATAAACCTCAAGCTAGAAAAGCCATTGAAACCGCTTTCGATATCTTGAGTTTGAATGGCGGCGATCAAGCTGCGCAAGCCATTGAAACTATTTGCCAACAGCTTCAGACATCGACTTTCAATGGCAGCGGCAATGGTCCTGACTGCCGGGATCTGACAGATAAAGCTGTCAAAGCGCTGGAAGTTATGGGGACAAGAGCGGCATCCGATGCCATACAGGCCATACACAAAATTGATACAAGAAATACAGGAGTATTGGTTCAGCACGGATCCAGTCAGCCAGCTCCGGGTCCTTGCTAAAATTAATTCTTACAGCCTGGATAGTCTTTAGCCGCTACGCGGGTCCAGTACTGGGTCTTGCCAAGAAGCGGGATGCCGACATAGCCGCGAAGATAGAGTTTATTGGCATCGATAACGGAAACGGTGGCGTTATAAACATCGCCCTCATCCGCTTTGTAGATTTTGCCCGACTCCCAGACTTTCAGGTTTTTAGGATTTTGCGTAAAGCCCCAGAGGATCGGCAGGCCGCACATCGGTGTATTGCGTTTGGCTTCATTTGGGTTTTTGGAATCGGTCTGCATGCCGCCTTGAATGATCCAGTGAATATTACCGCAAAGACCTTGCGGGCATTTCTTGATCTCGATAACCGAGCGTTTATTCTCCGTCAGCCATAAGCCTGTCGGGTCAGTTACTTCTTGCGCCATCGCGTAAGAGGTGGAGAAGATGGTAAGTAGCAAAGCTAGAAGATATTTCATTTAAGTCTCCTGTCATTCTGAGCGTAAGCGAAGAATCCCTAGCGCAGCTTGAAAAAAGATCCTTCGCTTACGCTCAGGATGACAAACATCCGACTAGATCTCTTTATTATCGGACATTTTCTTCTTGGGAACAATCACCGAAACGTTTTGCGGTGCAACCGAAGGAGTGGTCAGGCTTGAAGCGACGCCTGTGTTGCCGTCCAGAAGATTGGTTTTTTCGCGGATTTTTTGAAGCAGGGAGGCGATTGTATCGCCATCCATGTTTTCAAAGCGTTTTTCGATGGTCTTGGCCAATTGCTCGGTTGACTGGTCCTCGACATGCGGCGGCAGCGGGTCGAGGCCGAGCGAGTTGACGATGCGGCCAAAGGAATTCTGGCCCTCGGCATAGGCGAGTTGCAGTCGCGAGCGGGTGAGAAGGGAATCCATCCGTGCGGCGAGAAGCTCACCGTCTTGTACGATATTTTTATCTTTCGCGTTTTCTTTGCGTGTCTGTGCATAATCTTCGATGCGGCGATTAACGCCCGCCATGCTCTTCAAAAGGTCGTAGCGGTCTTGCGCCAGTTGATAGCGCGTATAGGCGATATTGGTCTGGGTCAGGACGGCGGCGGTCATCGCCATGCGTTTCATGTCAGCCTGCGCATCCAGATTTTTCGACTGGTTGTAACGCTGCGGAAACGAAAAAATTTTCATGACATTTTGTGTCAGGCCGACAGACGCGCTCATCCAGCTTTCATCGTCGAGGAAGGAGTTATCGTCGTAGTTATAAGCGAGAATACCGCCGACGCCGGGGAATGTTTCCAAAACGGTCTTGTGAATATCCCGGGTGGCGACGCGTTTCAGCAGCGTGTGTTCGCGCATTTCGGGACGGATCATCAGCGCGAGAACTTCCAAATCTTTAACGTCGGATTTTAAAGATGGAATGGCGTCTTTCGACATCATGCTGGATTCATTATCCGCAAGACGGAATTTAGCCGATGGCGGCAGGCCCATCAGGGCAGCCAGTTCCGTATGAGCCGTGGCCAGACGATCGCGTTCTGTCATCAAATCCTGCATCGTGTCGTAGATGCGTTTTTGTAATTTGAGCAGATGTTCGATGTCTTGATTGGATTTCTTGTTCTCAGCCGCTTCCAGCTCTTTGGCAAGTTTTTTAGAACTGGCCATCATGCCGTTCATATGGTCGTCGAGAAGCTGGGCGGAGGCGGCGCGCCAATAGGCTTCGCGGATATCCTGTGCGATATTCTGGACTACCTTGCGGCGGCGCTCGGTTACGGCGCGGGCTTTGTCGGAGGCGCCTTTGGTATTGATGTAGCCGAGCCCGGCATCGAGCGTATTCCAGCTTAAAGCCAGATTGGCGGTTCTGGTATATTCGTCTTCGAACTGGGTCGGCTCAAGACTCTCGGCACCGGTCGCCTTGGAGCGTCCGCTGATATATTGTTCTTTATCGCGGCCATTGGCATAAACGCTCGCTGTAACATTCGGCAGAAGGTTGAGCGCTTTGAGATCGATATCGCCCTTGGCGACCATTTCATTCATTACCGCGTCGCGTTTCTCGATATTGTATTTAATGCCCCGCGCCATGGCGTCGTAGAGGCCGATCTCGGTTTTTAGCTTTTCCTGACCGCTGTAAAGACGCTCCAGATCCTTGTTAACGTTTTCCGCCTGTTCGTTCACGTCGACAGGTTTGCTGCCCATGGAGCAGCCAAGAAGGGTTGTCGAAAGCACCGTTGCGGTCAGCAAAAGGACAAAGGGATTTTTCACAATGAATCCGGAAATACAAAAGGTGGGGAACGAATCGGGGGTAACTCTGTGGATAAGTTTGCCAAAGCTTTGACTCCATGTCAAAGCGGTATTTGCGGTATTAAATTATTAATAAAAGTTAAATATAAAATAACCGATTTCGCTACTAAATAAGTATATATTGATTTATATTAAATATAACAAAGGAGGTCGCAATGTTTAAATTACCAACTAGACTTGACAGCGCCACGCTTCGTAAAGTTTTTAACCATCCTGCTTATATTCGATTTCTGCTGATGTCACCCCGATTCAGGCAGGCAGCAAAAAACCGGGGGATTTTTACTCGCTTGGGTATAGAAATAGTCTAATTTTACTTAATTTTAGGTATTGAATACATAAACCGGACCAGAAATGGCCCGGTTTTATTGTATTTATATTTTAACTGATTTAGTTGGGGCTGAGATAACGGTGAACGAGTTCTTTTTCAGTTACGGCGACAGACAGGAAATTGCGGTCATTTTTCAACGCAGCTTCCAATCGCTTCATATATTCCTGCTGTGGAATCATGTCTTGCCCGAATTGATCGAGATGCGGATTGGGGAGCTGGGAATCCAGTAAAGTAAAACCTGTGGCGCTGAGTCTTGCACATAGATGAACGAGGGCGGCCTTACTGGCATCGGCGGTGCGGGAGAACATGCTTTCGCCGCAAAAAGCCGAGCCTATCTGCAGCCCATATAATCCGCCGACAAGATGCCCATCTTTCCATGCTTCTACACTATGGGCATGACCCATATCGTGTAACTGATTGAACAGTCTTTTTATAGAGCTGTTGATCCATGTCACGTGACGGGAATCTGTGAATGCGGCGCAGGCATCCACCACTTCGGGAAAGGAGGTGTTGATCCTGATCTGAAATTCTTCACGCAAGACTTTTTTGCGCAGGCTTTTTGAAACATGAAGGGTTTCAATCGGAAGAATAGAGCGCATCGTAGGCTGGCAGATGTCCATATCGCATTCTTCCGCCGACTCGGCCATCGGGAAGAGCCCGCTTTTATAGATATTCAAAAGCTGTTCAGCCGATATGTCGGCTTTCGCTATGGCGACGATGCGAATATCCGTCACGCAGCTTCCTTGCTCTCTTTTTCTGCTTTAAGGGCCAGCTTTTTCTCGAGCCAGTGAATGTTATATTCGCCGGAGAGGAACTCTTCCTGCTGCAAAATCCATAAATGAAGCGGCAATGTCGTTTTAATCCCATCGACGACCGTTTCCTGTATGGCGCGGCGCAGGCGGGTGATACATTCCTCGCGCGTTCTGCCGTGAACGATCAATTTGCCGACCATGGAGTCATAGTAAGGCGGGATGCGGTAGCCGTTATAAACGGCAGAATCGAAACGAACGCCAAGTCCGCCCGCCGCATGGAACTGGGTAATTGTGCCGGGGGACGGGATAAAGGTCGCAGGGTCTTCGGCATTGATCCGTACTTCCATGGCATGACCGCGGAAACGGATATTCTCAGGAATGGTCAGTTCTTCACCGGCAGCCACGCGGATCTGTTCGGCAATCAGATCGACACCTGTGATCATTTCCGTTACCGGATGCTCGACCTGAATCCGCGTATTCATTTCCATGAAATAAAAATGGCCTTTTTCCCACAGGAATTCGATTGTGCCTGCGCCGACATAGCCCATGTCTTTAATCATCTTGGCGGCAAGCTGGCCAATCTCCTGACGCTGTTCTTCGGACAGGGCGGGAGATGGCGCTTCCTCGATCACTTTCTGGTGGCGGCGCTGGGTGGAGCAGTCGCGCTCGCCGAGGTGAACGGCGTTGCCATGCTTGTCACCGAAGATTTGGACTTCGATATGGCGCGGCTTCTCAAGATATTTCTCAACGTAAACAGTATCGTCACCGAAATTGGCCTTGGCTTCGGTGCGGGCCGTTCTGTATTGCTCGCTGAAATCCTTTGCTTCGTGCACGACTTTCATGCCGCGCCCGCCGCCACCCGATGCGGCTTTGATAATGACGGGAAAGCCCATTTCGATTGCCATTTTCTCGCCTTCCTCGGCGCTTTCAACTGCGCCCGGAGAGCCGGGGATGACAGGCAGGCCGAGGCGCTGCGCTGTTTGCTTGGCGGAAACTTTATCGCCCATCAAATCTATATGTTCAGGTTTTGGGCCGATAAAAGTCAGGCCATGCTCTTCGATGATGCGCCCGAAAGTGGCGTTTTCAGACAGGAAGCCATAGCCCGGGTGAATTGCGTCCGCGCCCGTCAAAAGCGCTGCTGAAATAATCGCCGGAATATTGAGATATGAATCCTTTGAGGCCGGGGGGCCGATACAGACGCTTTCATCGGCAAGGCGCACGGCCATGGCGCTTGCGTCGGCGGTTGAGTGCACCACAACAGTTTGAATGCCCATTTCCTTACAGGCGCGGTGAATACGGAGCGCGATCTCGCCACGATTGGCGATCAAAACTTTTTTAAACATCTAATAGTTCCTTTTTAAACAATGTATCGCCTTCCGGTCTTATACCTGAAGGGTCACGAATATTCTTTATTTCAATCCAGCCTCGCTTTTTATAAAGCGCATCAGCCGTATGCGTAAAAAGATAGAGCTGCGGTATTTTGAGTTCGGTCTTTGCAAAATCTTCTACATGGGCGATTAATTTCGCCGCAAGGCCTTTGCCTCTATATTCAGGATGAATATAAAGGGAAGCGAGCCATGGTGAAAGGTCATTATGATCGGGATGATCATTATCTTTCAGGCTTATCATGCCTGCGGGGCGATCATTAACGAGGGCAAGCCATGTACAAGGTAACTCGTTTTTAATGCCCGCTGAATTTCGGTAGCGAGTCATGTTTTGTTCGAGGGTGCGGCCCGCAATCTGGCTTCCCCATTCGCCAAACGACCATGCGGCGCAGACATCGGCAAATTCGGGTTTTTCAGACAAATTAACGATGGAATGAAATTGTCCCATAGTCAGCCTTGTGTTGGTGCAGGAAAATTAGGAAATCTTACAGTTCCCGACTGAACATCGTGACGCAGCTCCTTTAAAACTTCCGAAACCGCAGAATTATTAATGATACCAAGATCTATATTTGAAGGGGTACTGTTTTTAGTTTGATAGCCTAATTCAACAAAACCCCAGACTTTTTTGCGAAGGCGCTCAAACAATGCCGGTCTTTCTAGGCTTCTATTCATCATAATGTTAAATCTGCGGGTGATGTTAGAAGCATGTTCTGAATAAGGCAGGCCAATATCATCGCATCTTGAATAGCGGCGAAATAATATTTTTAATGTTTCGCGGTTCTTATTGCTAATCTCATCAAGCTTTTGTTGAGAAAGGTTTTTTATATCGTCGCTATTCCCGAAAGGTGTTTCGGGATGGAGGATATTTCCTCCTGTAGAATTTTGCCCTACATCAAGCATTTGAAATTACTCAATAATGACCAGTACTTCGCCGAATTCGACCGGAGAAGCGTTTTCAACAATAATGTCTTTCACAACGCCGCCCTTAGCAGCTTTGATCGGATTCATTACTTTCATCGCTTCGATAATAAGTAGTGTATCGCCGGGCTTTACCGTCGCGCCTTTGGAAATAAAGGGCGGTGAGTTCGGATCGGACTGAAGATAGGCGGTCCCGACCATCGGAGATTTTACGGCGCCCGGATGATTTTCGGCAATAACGGCAGGCGTAGACGTGTTGGCCGCTTGTGGGATAGTCGGATCGGACGGCATGATCTGGGATACCGGGGAGGCGTGATGAACGGCATGGCCGATAGGCCCGCCTTTATTTACGCGGATCATTTTTTCGCCATCGGCGACTTCAATTTCCGTTAGGCCTGTTTCTTCCAGCAGTTTGGAAAGCTGGCGAATGGCATCTGCATCGATTTTCATCGGGTTATCCTTGTAATAATCTTATGTAAACTATCTGTCTTTGGCAGAACACCTGATTAATGAAATTAGCGGAAAAAGTCAAAATGAAGCGGAACAAACCTAAAAGGAATTCACCGTTTTCTTATGAATTATGGTCAATTAAGGTGGCAAGCGCCTCAATCGCCTTCACATAGCCCTGTGCGCCATGACCGGCGAAATGAAATTTGGCAATTGGCTCTATATACGAATGATGCCGGAAGGCCTCGCGTGTTTTGGGGTCAGACAGGTGTACTTCAACAATCGGGCATTTGAGAAGCTTTAGCGCGTCATGAATGGCAACTGACGTATGTGTATAAGCAGCAGCATTAATAATAAGGCCGTCAATTTTATCGAGGGCTTCCTGAATCCAGGTTACGAGTTCGCCTTCGTGATTGGACTGGCGAAAGTCGATTTCCATTTGGTAAGCGGCAGCGCTGTGCTCGCACAGATCCTGAATATCCTGCAATGTCTGTGTGCCGTAGATTTCAGGCTCGCGCTTTCCCAGCATGTTTAGATTGGGGCCGTTCAGGATAAGTATCAATGACATCCGCAGCCGCTCCCGCAACCGCCGCTGCTATCCTCGTCTTCATCCGTAAACCATAAGACTTTATAGGTTTCCAATGATTTTTCCAGCTGGCGCGGATTTTCAAAACGGACGGCGTAAATGCCGGCGTCGAGCGCGCCCTGAACATTCGAGGCTTTGTCGTCGATAAATAAAGTTTCACGCGGGTTAAGGCCGAATTGATTGAGCAAGTGCATGAAAATTTTCGGATCGGGTTTGGCAAGACCTATGCTGCCTGATACGACGATGCCATCGAACAGGCGCAGGAAAGGATATTCCTGTTTTAAGGATTGAAAGCCTTCCGTCGACATATTGGTGATGGCGTAAAGGGGAAAGCCGCGATCTTTAAGTTCCATCAATAAATCAACGCTACCATGGATCGGGCCTTCCAGCCCGTCGATCAATACATCGTAAATATCGAAGACTACGTTTTTAATCATAGCCTTAGTGATGTCCGTGATGGGCGGAATGGCCTGTTTCTTTTTTTGTAGAACGGGAAATGACTTCGACGGTTGTCTTGATCTCGCTTGCCCGAAGGAATTTCAGCGTTAAGGGGCGTGCATTACCTGCTTTTAAAGGCTCTTTGAGTCCGAGAAGCATGATGTGATAGCCGTCAGGTTTAAAGGCGACTTCTTCCCCGGCCTTGATAGTGATGGCACCGACCTCGCGCATTTTCATGACGCCGTCTGTTTCAAGCATCTCATGGATTTCTGTCTGGTCAGCCGCCAGCGTGGAGGCAGAAATGATTTTATCATCTTCCTTGCCGGTATTCTTCAAGGTCAGCAGTACAGCGCCGTTTTTCATGCCTTCGGATGTTTCAAAAGCGCGAACATCGGTCACTTGTATGTCAGCGAAAGCCGGGGTTGTAAGGCAGAGCAGCGCAGCGGTGAGAAGTAGAGATTTCATGAATTTATCCTTTGTTATTGGAATTTATAACAGAGCAAAACGGTCTTAGAAAGGAATATCCCCGCCGAAGCGGGGATATAATATGTTTCTAACATAAGGGCGAAGCTTAACCTTTTTTCTTACGCTCAGCGTCTATCATCGTCTTCATGCCCTCATATGGGATGTAGCCGCGAATAACCTGATCGCCGATGATAAAAGCAGGGGTTCCGCTGATCGCCAGTTTCTGGGCCAATTGCGTATTTTTAGCAATTGTTGCCTCTATGTCAGGACTATTGGCGTCTGCCTTTAATTTGGCTGTATCGATGCCGACTGATTTCGCAAGATTCAAAATGCTTTCTTCCGTTTTCGGCCCTTTATATTTCATCAGCTCGGCATGAAGCTCAAAGTATTTATTTTGCTTCTGAGCAGCCAGAGCATATTTTGACGCCAGATGCGAGGACTCGGACAAAATCGGGAAATCGACAAAAACGAAACGCACGTTTTTATCGTTATCAAGGCCTTTTTGAACGGCTTCGTAGCCCTGTTTGCAGTAACCGCAATTGTAGTCGAAGAATTCGACGATCGTGATATCGGCTGTCTTGGGGCCTACATCAGGCAGAGTGCCTTTGGCGAGATAGTCCCAGTTGTCTTTCAGGGCCTGAACGGCGGCGTCTTCCTGCGTTTTTTGTTCCTGCTCGCGATAGCCATTCACCGAATCCATAAGCACTTTCGGATTTTTCATGATGAAATCCTTCATCATCGCTTCAAGTTCTGTTTTCTGAGCTGCCGAAAAATTGCTATCAGAAGCGACTTGGGCGGCGACGGCTGCAGTTTGCGCAACGGCTTCGCTTTTCTTCGTCTGAATGTCTAGTACGAAAGGAGAGGCGACTGCGATAGCTGCTAAAGCGCCTATTCCTGCAAATTTGATTTTAGAATTCACTGAGTTCTCCTTCATATGTGACAGCGATATATTCAAACTATTCTAGTATTTAATTTACAGCCCGTCTACAGAGGCCACGACATCCTGTGCCCTTAAATATTCAGGCGAATTTTTTGGCAATCCAGCCATGGCGGATTTCGCCATTGAAACGGCCTGAGATTTCCTTCCCTGCATCAAAGCTTCTTCCGCCAGATAAACGCGGGCGCGAGTTTCATCTCCCTTCTTGCCGTAAGCGGTCGCCAGAAGACGTTTCACGCGCGAGGTGCGTGGCTCGTCGAGCTGGGCGCGTTTTAACTGCTCAATCGCTTTATCGAGCATAGCGGGGGATTTGCCCGCCGTATCAATTAATGACTGTGCATAGGCTATTCGGATCAAACCGGCAGAAGGTTTCGCGGCCAATGCTTTTTCGTAAGGAGAGAGTGAGTCCCGGGCGCGCCCGAATTCATAGAGCATCTGGCCTTTTAGCTCGAGGAAATAGGGGTTGCTCGGCTCTTTGGCGAGAAGCTGGTCTGTCAGGATTAATGCTTCCTTAAGATGGCTCATGCGATAGGCCGAGATAGCACGGGCATAAAGTGACGGAATGCCGTTATCGGTGCTTTTATATGTATAGGTAACCTGCTGGGGCGTGACGAAACCCATCAGCTTGGCTTTCGTGCGCTGATACTGGTCGCTCCATTCAGCGGGCAGCGGCTTTTTATCCAGCGGCGAAGTTTCGACTTTCGATCTCAGTATATCGATACGGTCCCGCGATAAAGGGTGACTGCGCATAAACTGGGATTGCTGAGAGGTCGGCAATAATTCTTCAGAAGATAATTTGGTCAAAAATGTCACGATGCCGGTCGGGTTAATTTGCGCACCTT
>QFOT01000071.1 GCA_003241285.1 Micavibrio aeruginosavorus | reverse complement strand
AATGGAAATATTTTGCTGAAAGCTCGATGAAAACACTGCCCGATGGGCGTTATACAAGGAGTTTCGATCCGGGAATCGCGCAGGAATTCAAATCCCAGCCGCTCGGTCATACCGATATGTGGAAAGACTGGGACAAAATAGAACAGCCTGTACTTGCCATTCGCGGTGAATTATCCCTGCTCTTTCCTGTGTCTATCGCCAAGAAAATGATAGAGCGCAAAACCGGTGGGGCCATGGAATTTGTAACAATCGCCGATGCCGGCCATGTACCCTCACTTTATCCGAATGAGCAAATAAAAATCCTGGCTGACTGGATTTAAATAATCCCTAATCTATTGGAAATTTAAACTACCGCAATCGAAGAAGAAAAAGCAGCTTTGTCCGATTTTTTTCGAGCCTGCTTTTCTTCGCGCATCAAAGCATCTGCAAATTTTATATTCTCTAAAGGAGCTTTTTCGATATCATAAGGAAAAGCTCCCACACTACCGCGAATACCTATGCTTTCGCCTCTCGCCAATACAGAAAGTTCGCCGTCCAGCATTTTTTGAATTCGTTTACCCACAATTTCATTTGTGTCTCTTTCGTTGGCACCGAGAAGAATAATAACGAATTCATCCCCGCCTTTACGGATAGCTATATCCGTTTCCCTGATGTTGCGGCGAACGCCATTTGCGAGCACACGCAGAGCTTCGTCCCCTACATCATCTCCGAAGCGTTTGTTGAGCTGGCCGAAATCATCAAGATCTATAAAAAGGAGAGTGATATCGTTAGAGCCTGGATCTGCGGCGTTCAAGAAACTTCTTATCAAGATCAGCTAAAAGTCGGCGATTATGCAGACCTGTTAGATCATCGGTCATGGCCTTTATTTCCCAATATTGGGCTTTTTTCTCCACGCGATTTAATTCCTTGCGAAGTCTGGCAATCGTATCAAGCGATTTTCTGTACATCCATTAATTTTAAATTGACGGTTGCAAACAAAGCATAAAGAATTTCTGCAAATAAAATCAATTTAGACATAAATATAATTATGCTGAAGTGCTTTTAACATTCCAAAACCCCATCAACTTCGTAACATCGGCCATAACGGGATCGGCAATGGAGCGTGCTTTTTCCGCGCCTTTTGTAAGTATATTATCGATTTCAGTCACGTCGTTCATCAACTCGCGCATTCTAGCGGTCATCGGTGTCAGTTTTTCAACACAGAGCTCCGCCATTTTCGGCTTGAACTGAGAGAATTGCTGTCCGGCGAATTCTGCCACGATCTCCGCTTTCGTCTTGTTCGACAAGGCTGCATAGATCGTAATCAGGTTATTGGCTTCCGGACGATCTTTCAGGCCTTCTACCGTCTCCGGCAAAGGCAGAGGATCGGTCTTGGCGCGTTTGATCTTATCTGCGATTGTATCGGCATCATCGGTCAAATTGATACGCGACATATCGCTCTCGGCGGATTTGCTCATTTTCTGTGTTCCGTCACGCAAGGACATGACGCGCGTTGCTTCACCCAGAATTTGCGGTTCAGGAGCCGGGAAAAAATCCTCGCCATAGCGGTGATTGAACGTTCCGGCAATTTCACGCGCTAACTCAAGATGCTGCTTCTGGTCTTCACCGACCGGAACATGGGTTGCTTTATAAAGCAGAATATCAGCCGCCATAAGAACCGGATAAGCATACAGGCCAAGCCCTGCTTTCTCCGCGTTCTTGCCAGCCTTATCCTTGAACTGCGTCATGCGATCCAGCTTACCGACTTGGGTCATCGTCGCCAAGAGCCACATTAAGTGACAGTGATGATCGGCCAGAGAGCTTTGTGCGAAAATCGCCGACTTGTTCGGATCAACTCCCGCCGCAATATAGGCAGCTGCAACTTCACGCGTTGCATTCGCCAGCGCATCCTTGTCGTACGGCATCGTAATCGCATGCAGATCGACAATTGTATACAGGCACTCATAGCCTTCATGCTGCAGATTGACCCAGTTGCGCAGCGCCCCAAGGTAATTGCCCAATTGCAGCCTATTCGTCGGCTGCATCCCCGATAGGATTCGTTTCATCTTTTAGCCTTTTTCTATTCAATAATTTTTTGATTTCTTCGATTTTGACGATGCCGAAATACCAGATGGCACCGATATAAGTAACTCCGCCGGCGCTTATGAGCGCGGCCACCGAGATGAGCTTTGCCAGCGTGTGGCCATGGAAGTAATCTTTGAGAACATAGCCCAATCCTGCCAAAACAATCGCCATTGCGCAAGCGGAAAGACAGATTTGCGGAAAAGCATTTTTAAATTGCTCGTCATAGGCCGCAATTTCGATGCCTTTTAGTTTCCGGCTATAAAGAATTAATTGCAGCCAGCCGGACAGGCCTGTCGCCAAGGCGATACCTGAAATGCCGAGCGGCGTCAGCTTGATAAAAGCGAAACACAAAGCAGTATTCAAAAGCGAATTGGCAATCGAGATTTTAACCGGCGTCATCGTATCGCCCTGCGCCCAGAAGATAGACGCAAAAACCTTGCCCGCAATGTAAGCTGGCAATCCAACCGCATAGCCCATTACAACATAGGATGTCGTAATCGTATCGGCCTGGGTAAACGCCCCGCGCTCTAAAATCAGCGCAACAATGGGAATGGGAATAATTAAAAGCGCCACAGCAGCAGGCAGCGCAATAATATACGTGTATTCCAGAGAGCGGTTAAAAAGCTCCCGGCTTTGTTGAATATTTCCCGAGGCAATGGAGCGTGAGAGCATCGGTAAAATAGCGGCTCCTACGGCAAGGCCAATGATTCCGAGCGGCAATTGCTGCAACCGATCCGCATAATATAAATAAGAAATCGCCCCGATAGGTAAAAGCGATGCGAATAACGTATCGATAAAAATATTGATCTGGAGAATACCCGAGCCTACAAAGCCCGGCCCCATAAGTTTAAAGATCTTCTTGATCTTTTCATCCCAGACAAAGCCCTGCCATGAATAAGAGATTTTATATTTGCGCACGTAATGGATCATCATCCAGAGCTGGATAAAACCGGAGAGCGTTACACCCCATGCCATCGCATAGGGAATGGCGCTCACCGGATCGGCAAAGAAATAATGCCCGATTAAAATGGCACTGATAGCACAAATGTTAAAAAAGATCGGCGCGGCGGCAAACGGCCCGAATTTATGATGCACGTTGAGCATTCCGCCGAACAAAGCTGTGAGCGACATCAGCAGCAAATACGGGAATGTGATTTGCGTCATATCCACAGCAGGCTGAAACCGTTCCTCGCCGACTTCAAAACCTGGCGCAATCAACTTGATGACCCATGGCATAAATATCATCATCAGAATCGAGAAGACGCTTAAGATAAGCGCCATCATCGAGAAGGTCTTTCCGGCAAACTCGCCCGCCGCCTGTTCTCCTTCCAATTCAGTAGTTTTGGAATAGAGCGGCACGAAGGAAACGGTGAAGGCTCCTTCCGCCGTAATCCGGCGGAACATGTTGGGAAGCTTCAGGGCAACAAAAAAAGCATCGGAGAGCGGCCCCGCCCCCATGAAACCAGCCATCATGATGTCCCGGACCATGCCGGTTACCCGGCTGATCATGGAAAATCCGGCAACGGTTGCCATGGCTTTTAAAAGTTTCATATGCTAATCCCTATTGCCTAGGAGATACACATTATGCGCAATCCCGAGCAAAACTGGTTTGGCAGACAAAAAGTCGACGCACAAGAGAAAACCCAGAAGGTTTTAGGGGTTTTCGACAGCGTTGCCTCGAAATACGATATTATGAACGACCTGATGTCGGGCGGTCTTCACCGCCTTTGGAAAGATCGCTTTATCCGTGAAATCAGGCCTCAGGAAAACTTGCGCTATCTGGACGTCGCGGGAGGTACCGGAGATATCGCCTTCCGTATCTGGAGAGCAACGAACGGCAATGCGCCGATTACGGTATCCGATATCAATGCCTCTATGCTCAAAGTCGGGCGCGAGCGCAGTATTAACAAGGCCATGGTGCGCAATCTGGAATGGAAAGTTGCAAATGCCGCCGAAATGCCGTTTGAAGATGACAGTTTCGATGTTTATACAATCGCTTTCGGCCTGCGCAATGTCACCTTGATCGACGATGCCTTGAAAGAGGCCTATCGCATCCTGAAGCCCGGCGGACGTTTTTTCTGTTTAGAATTTTCTCATGTGACCGAACCGACTTTGTCCAAAGTCTATGACGCCTTCTCCTTCGGTCTTATCCCGAAAATGGGCAAGATCGTCGCCAAGGACGAGGAAAGCTATCAATACCTGGTCGAAAGCATCCGCGCTTTCCCGAAACAGGAAGATTTAAAACAGCGCCTTCTAGATGCAGGGTTCGATTCAGCCAAATATACGAATTTAACCTTTGGAACGGTGGCCATCCATGAGGCATGGAAGCTATAAATATCAATAGGTTACCGCCTTAGCGAAGGGGGATAATATCGCCATTATGCAAAAAATACCTTGAATATTGTCAGGAATCCCTCCATTTAATCCGGACCCAGGTAATTCTTTCGGGAGTTCCCGCGGTAATAGTTTTTAAATTTTAAAAAGGACGTCCCTTATGAACAAAACAACCCTGACCATCATTGCAGCCGCAGTTGTAGTTGCTCTCGCAGCTTTCGGCATCATGAACAGCAAAAACACAGCTGTAGACGCAAATGGCGTTTCTCCAGCTGCTGGCACAGAAATGACAGCCGGCGAAGCTCCTGCTGCTCCTGAGACAGCAACTGAAGCCGCTCAAAGCGCTTCCGAAGCTGCTTCTGACGCTGCTGCTTCTGCTTCCGATGCTGCTGAAGCCGCTTCTGATGCTGCCGCTGCTGCGACAGAACATGGCGCAACTGACGCTGCTGAAAAGGCTGCTGATGCTGCTGCTTCTGCAACTGACGCTGCCGCTTCTGCCGAAGCAGCTTCCGATGCTGCAAAAGCTGCTGAAGACGCTACAACAGCTCCTGCTGCCCCTGCTCACACAGAAACAGCACCAGCAACAACTGAGCCAGCTTCCCACTAATCGAAGCTAGTATTTTGATTTCAGATAAGGCCCTGTGCTAGAAGTACGGGGCCTTTTCTTTTGGAGATGACATGGACCTGCAAGGCAAAAACATCCTACTCGTGATATCCGGCGGCATAGCGGCTTATAAATCGCTCGAGCTGATCCGATTGCTGCGTAAAGCGGGCGCGAATATTGTCACCATACTTACATCCGGCGGGGCGCATTTCGTCACCCCCCTCAGTATTTCCGCGCTCTCTGAAAACCCTGTCTACATGGATCTTTTTTCGTTGAAAGACGAAGCCGAGATGGGCCATATCCGCCTGAGCCGTGAAGCCGATTTGATTGTAGTGGCCCCAGCAAGCGCCAACACGATTGCCAAACTGGCGCAAGGATTTGCCGAAGATCTGGCGTCAACCGCTCTTCTTGCCGCCAATAAAAAAATCCTGATGGCGCCGGCGATGAATCACATGATGTGGAATAATGAGGCTACACAAGAGAATATCCGCATTCTAGAACAACGCGGCATTGATTTTATCGGTCCCGTCGAGGGCGAAATGGCGTGCAAGGAATTTGGCATGGGCCGAATGGTCGAACCGGAAACAATCCTTGCCGCAATCAAAAATTATTTTAGCGTTAAACCACTTACGGGTTTGAAAGCCCTTGTCACTGCTGGGCCTACCTATGAACCAATCGATCCGGTGCGCTTTATCGGCAACAGATCATCCGGCAAACAAGGTTATGCGATCGCGCAAGCGCTAACTGCGCAAGGCGCAGATGTCACGCTGATCAGCGGCCCGACAAATTTGAAACCACCGAAAAATGTTTCTTTCATCCAGATTGAAACCGCCGATCAGATGCATGAACAAGCGATGACTTCCCTGCCCGCCGATATTGCTATTTGCGCGGCGGCGGTCGCCGACTGGAAATTAGAAAATCCATCCGATCATAAAATGAAAAAGCGCGGCGGCGGCGAAGCGCCTACGATCACCCTTACTGAAAACCCGGATATCCTGAAATCTATTTCCATCCATAAAAACAGGCCTGGCCTGGTCATCGGCTTTGCCGCCGAAACTGAGGAAATTCTCGAAAATGCCGTTAAAAAGCTAAAATCAAAGGGTTGCGACTGGATTGTTGCCAATCAGGTTGGGGAAAAGTCGAATCCTGTTTTTGGCACGGACGAGAATGAAGTTATACTGGTGTCCTCTGCAAATCATGAGGTCTGGCCACGCATTTCCAAACAGGAAGTTGCAAGCCGTCTTGTGCAGAAGATAATTTCACATGTGAAGGACAAGACCAGTGACCAACTTAGCCGTAAAACAAACGCTGCAAATTAACGAAACAATTTCCATTCCTCTCAAAATCTGGGAGCATGCAAAAGATTTGCCGCTTCCCAATTATGCGACCGCGCTTGCTGCCGGTATGGATCTGGTCGCCGCTATCGATGCCGATATACTTTTAAAGCCTCTTGAGCGTTGCATGGTCGCAACAGGTTTATCCATCGCCCTGCCTGCCGGATATGAAGCACAAGTGCGCCCCCGCTCAGGTCTTGCCGCGAAGAACGGCATTACGGTTTTGAACAGCCCGGGCACTATCGACGCCGATTACCGTGGCGAGATCAAGGCCATCCTCGTCAACCTTTCCAATGAGGAGTTCAAGATCGAACGCGGCATGCGTATTGCCCAGATGGTCATCGCTAAACACGAACAAGCCGCATGGTCGGTGGTTGCAGAACTGGATGAAACTGCGCGCGGCGTAGGCGGCTTTGGATCGACCGGCACGAAATGAGTTCAGTAGCGACTAAAACTATCGAAGATAATGCGCCATCACATACCCCAATGATGGCGCAGTATCATGCGCAGAAAGAAGCGCATCCGGATTGCCTTCTTTTCTATCGCATGGGCGATTTTTATGAACTCTTCTTCGATGATGCTGTAATTGCCTCGGGTGTACTTGATATTACGCTTACGCGTCGCGGTAAGAATGAGGGCAACGAAATCCCCATGTGCGGCGTGCCGTTTCATTCTTATGAACCGTACCTCGCCAAATTAATCCGTGCCGGTCACAAGGTCGCGATTTGCGAACAAACTGAAACGCCCGAAGAAGCCAAAAAACGCGGCGGATATAAAGCCCTCGTCAACCGTGAAGTCGTGCGCGTTGTTACTTCCGGTACACTCACAGAAGATAACCTTCTCGATTCAAGAGCGAATAATTATCTGGCAGCCATGGCGGAAGTTGGCGGGCAAATCGGCCTTGCCTGGCTCGATCTATCGACGGGCGAGTTTAATGTTCAACCCGCCAAATCAAGCAATGTACAAAACAGTTTGCAGCGTATCGCGGCGTCCGAAATCGTTGTTTCAGATAATTTCTCTACAGACCAGCTTGGCATTTTTCAATCCAAGCTGACCATTCTTGCCACGGCCTATTTTGACAGTGAAAACGCCCGCATTCGTTTGCAGGATATGTTCGGTGTCGGCACACTGGAATCTTTCGGTGCATTCAGTCGCGCCGAAGTTACTGCTGCCGGTGTTTTGATCTCCTATATCGAGCGCACACAAAAAGGCGAACGCCCTTTCATCTCTCAGCCGCGTCAAATTTCCTTTGATGATATTCTGGAGATAGACCCATCCACTTTGCGCAATCTCGAGATCATCAAAACCATGCAAGGCGAGCGTAAGGGAAGCTTGCTGTCCGCCATTGATCGTACTGTTACCGGGCCCGGCGCACGGCTTTTATGCACAAGGCTTTCCGCCCCGCTTCGCAATATTCCTGAAATAAACCAGCGTCATGACGAAATATCCGACCTGATCAAGCATCAGGATTTACGGATATCTATTCGCGATCAATTGAAATCTATCGCCGATATGGAGCGTTGCCTTACGCGGATCAGCATCAATCGCGGCGGTCCGCGCGATCTGACCGCTTTGCGCGACGGCCTGAAATCCGCGCTGCAAATCCGCGCCGATATGATCAAGGCTAATTGCAATACAGGGCCGCTCGGCATTATTGCCAATGACTTGTCATCTTCACCTTCGCTATCTTCTTATGCGGATAAACTCGACATAGCTTTAACAGACTCACCGCCCTTTTTAAGCCGTGACGGTAACTTTATAAGAGCGGGCTATTCCGCCAAGCTCGACGAGCTAAAAGCTTTGCGCGACGAAAGCCGCCGCCTGATAGCCCTGCTGGAATCCCGCTATAAGGAAACGACCGGCATCGATGTATTGAAGGTCACCTATAATAACGTCTTGGGTTATTTTATCGAAGTCCCTGCAAAACGCGCTGATAAATTGATGATATCGGTCGCCAATAAGGATACCGACAATCCATTTATCCATCGCCAGACCATGTCAAACGCGGTTCGCTTTACTACAGCGGAGCTGGCAGAGCTAGAGCGCGATATATCTTCCGCCAAGGATAAAGCTCTCGCATTGGAAGAAGAAATCTTTATCGAGCTTTGCGCCGATACCCGCGCCAATGCCGAGGAAATCTGCCGCCAAGCCAAGGCTTTGGCCTCGCTCGATGTCGCGGCATCGAATGCCGAATTGGCTATCGATTGGAATTACACGCGCCCTCTCATTACAAACGATCTTGACTTCAAAATCGAAGGCGGGCGTCATCCGGTTGTCGAACAAGCATTGCGAAAAGACTCTGTCGCCTTTATCGCCAATGACAGCGACTTTGCGCCAAGCCAGAAGCTTTGGCTCCTCACTGGCCCTAACATGGCCGGTAAATCGACTTTCCTGCGCCAGAACGCAGTGATTGCCATTCTTGCCCAAGCAGGATGCTATGTTCCTGCCAAGGCTGCTACTATCGGCCTCGTCGATAAAGTATTCAGCCGCGTCGGCGCATCAGATGACCTCGCCAAAGGCCAGTCTACCTTTATGATAGAGATGGTGGAAACGGCCTCCATTCTCAATCTCGCGACCGATAAATCGCTTGTTATCCTCGATGAGATCGGGCGCGGCACGGCAACCTTCGATGGCCTCTCTATCGCCTGGGCTTGCCTTGAATACCTGCATAATATCAATAAATGCCGGGGACTTTTTGCCACGCATTACCATGAACTAACTGCTCTGAAGGAAAAACTAAAAACGCTTTCCTGTTACACGATGGAAGTAAAAGAATGGAAAGGCGATGTTATCTTTATGCATAGCGTCAAGCCCGGTACGGCGGACCGCTCTTATGGTATCCATGTCGCCCGCATTGCCGGACTGCCCTCTGCCGTTATAGACCGTTCCACCGAGGTTTTAAATTTATTGGAGAAAGAAGGCAGTTCAGGCAAAGCTTCGAAACTGACGCAGGAACTGCCCCTCTTCTCGGCACAGCCCAAGCCCCTGCCGCAAGAAACAGAATTTGATAAGAAACTAAAAGATCTCGACCCCGACAGTATGAGCCCGAAAGAAGCCCTCGACACCCTCTACCAGTTAAAAAAACTCTTTACTGATCGCTGAGAACTGGCTACTGAAACGGTAAGGACAGGTGGCAGAGCCCGGTTTAATGCACCGCACTCGAAATGCGGCATGGGAGCAATCTCATCGGGGGTTCAAATCCCTCCCTGTCCGCCATTATTTCAAGCGAAGAAAATCTGATTTATCTTTCTCGCCATACAGCTCAAAGCCGAATTTCTGATAGAGTTGATGGGCCGCAAGGTTATTCTTTGCAACCTCAAGCCTGACCTCCTGACGACGCCCGGACAGATAGTTTTTCAAAAGGCAGGAAGCACTCCCTTTTCCTGCATGATGGGCGGATACACTGACATTGGTAATAAAGTCAAACTCGCTGTTGCTATATACAGCAAGAATACCAACCAGATTATCCCCCAGCCACGCCTCGTAAATTCTGGCGTTAGATAAAATTTTATCTGCGTATTCTTCAAGATCGACCTTTGCAGATAAATCATCGATAAAATCAGAATCGCAGGATTTAAAATGTGCCCCAATATCTTCTTTAGACGCTGAATTTATTCTGTAAGTTAAATCAGTCATCATCCGCCAGCACCGCCGCCCCGAAACCATTTTTTCCGAACGCGTTCCCATTATAAAGGAGATAGATTTTCCCATTCACTTCGAAAATATTTGGATAGCACATCATCTCGCTATCCCAGCCCTCCGGTGAAACATCCATGGCGCCGCGTTTATCATCGCGCGTCCAGTTAAGAAGATCATAAGAATACGCGTAGCCGAGGCGGTATGATTTCGACATGTCCGTCCGAAAACCGAACACATCTCGAAAACAGAAATACATATGATAAATATCGCCTGACTTTATAACGGTCGGCAAGGCCTGGCATTCGTTTTCGTGTAGAATGCTCGCGACTATGTCACGCTCTGCTGGATTCCAGTTAATACCGTCTTCTGATATGGCATGCGCCAGTTTGTAAACACGATCCGGGGCGGACGTTTCGTTTTCTTTTACCCAGCGAACGCCATACATAT
>QFOT01000070.1 GCA_003241285.1 Micavibrio aeruginosavorus | reverse complement strand
CGTTTGAAGGCTACAGCGCCAAGACGCTTAAACATTCGCTGATGACCTCACTAAAGGTCGAAACTGTTTTGGAAAAATTTAATCAGTTTATAAATAAAACCCCGCTTTAAGCGGGGTTTCTGATTACTGGTTCAAATGGTCGTAATCGCTTTGAACTTTTTCATTCGTGACCGATCTGAAACGTTGGTAACCGATCGCGTCGAGATAGTCGTTGCGTGAGCGTTCGCGGGTTTCAGGGTTGACGTATTTCGTGCGCTCCCAGCCTTTGGACATCATGCAGGTTTCAAAGTCATGATATTCCAGATTTTCAACGCGGATATATCCGTTACGCTCAGGCGTGTCGTAATCTGCCATGCGGCCGCGCGGGGAATTCGGGTCTGTATGGGAATAGGCTTTGTCAAATGTTTCCGGTGGAACGGCGCTTTTGATCGCACCAAGGCGCTGCATCTCGTTCAGTGTAGACGTGCAATTCGCGATATCCTGGAACAGCATCTGTTGGGCTTTGGGGCCGCGCTGGTAAATAGCGTCCGTCGTGTCGACGCGCTGCCAGTAAGTACCGCTCATTTCAATTTCCTGCACCATGCCATAACAGCCAGATAAGGCGAGAACAGACAGGGTAAGCATAATTCTTTTCATCAGGATTCCTCTAAGATTTGCAATAACTTACCAGAATCAAGTCTATACCTCAATGAGCTTTTAATGGAATTTGCTTCCCCCGCGAAAGCGGGGGTCCAGTGCTTTATTTACCAGATCCCCGCTTTCGCGGGGAAAACAGTCAGATATTATTTATGATACCAGCTTTCAAGCGTATTGCCGTAAAGAGCGGCTTTTTCAGGGTGGGTGATTGATGGCGATGATGCCACCATATCCTTACCGCTATAGAATAAGGGAATGGCGATATGCTCCCATGTCAGGATGCGATCCAGCGCATGGGTGCTCGTCAGTAATTCCTCGCGGGTTTTAACTTTCGGGATGTTTCCGGCAATGGCGTCGCTGGCCGGGTGACAAAAGCCTGAATAGTTAAACCGTCCCGGCTGCTTGGCGGACTGGCATCCCCAGTACAGCATTTGCTCGGTTCCCGGCGATAAAGTGTTTTGCCAGAAATAAAGCGTCATGTCGTATTCATAACCAAGCAGGCGGTCATTGAAAGCGGCGGCATCGAGCGTGCGCATATTCACGTTAATGCCAAGACGGGCGAGGGAACGTTTGAAAGCCAGCGCGATTTTCTCATCATCGGCGCTGCCAAGTAAAATCTCAAAGCTGAAAGTTTTTCCTGTTTTTGCGTTGATGCGTTTTCCGTCTTTTATAATCCATCCGGCTTCTTTCAGCAGCGCATCGGCTTTTCGCTGGCTGTCACGGGAAAGATTTTCCGGCTTCCAGGCAGGCCCGAAAACTTCTTGCGGCAATTTCGATTTATACGGTTCGAGCAGTTTCAATTCACCGTCATCGGGACTGCCTGACGCGGCAAGATTGGAATTGGCAAAAAAACTGTTTGTTGGTTTGTAAGAGCCATAGAAAATATTCTTATTGATCCAGTCGTAATCGATCATAAGGGACAGTGCCTTGCGCACGCGGATATCATCGAAGGGGCTGCGGCGCAAATTGAAGATCATCCCCCACATGCGCTCGACGCGGCCATGCTTCAGGTTTTCCTGAATGATAGGGCCGCTGGCAGAATAGGACTTCGCCCATCTGCCTGGGTCCTGTTCGACCCGTAAACTTAAATCACCTTTTTTGAAAGCTTCCAGCGCGACTGAATCGTCGCGGAAATAATCGGTTGTGATGCGGTCGAAATTATACAGGCCTTTATTGACGGGCAAATCTTTCGCCCAGTATTCTTTATTCCGCTCCAGCACGATGCGGCGCCCGGGATCGATGGAGGCGATTTTATAAGGCCCGCTGGTGACGGGAATATCCAGCGTCGTCGTGTCGAATGTTTTGTCTGACCAGTAAGCCTTGCTCAGCACAGGCATCATGGCAATGATCATCACCGTTTCGCGGTCATGGACAGGGCCTAAAGTAAATTTAACCGAACGCTGGTCGAATTTCTCGACTTTATCGACCAGCTTGTAAACGGCCCGCATATTCGGGCGGCCTTTTTCTTTCAATGTATTAAAAGAAAATAAAACGTCATCTGTTGTGATAGGAGTGCCGTCGCTGAATTTTGCGGCTGGATTCAAATAAAAGGTAATGCTGGAGCGGTCGTCCGGTACATCAATGCTTTCTGCGATAAGAGGGTAGAGCGTAAACGCCTCATCCCAGCTTCGCGCCATCAGGCGGTCATAGACATAGTTTAAGCCCTGCGCGGCCTTGCCTTTGATCGTAAAGGGATTAAGCGTATCGAACGATCCCAGCGCGGATTGTTTTAGTTCGCCGCCTTTGGGCGCATCTTCTTTCGCATAAGGAAGGCTTGTAAAGCCTTCTTTTAAAGCAGGTTCCCCATGCATGGAAAGACCGTCTGCGATAGCCGTGTGTGAATAAAAAATAAACAGAACAAAAAGAAATAGTAATCTGACTAACCTGTTTTCCCCGCGAAGGCGGGGATCTGAAACAGCGCCGACACGAGATCCCCGCTTACGCGGGGAAGACATGGCAGAAGAAACTGAAGCAGTTGAAATCATGCCGCTATTTTGGTTTGCATCAGGTCTTTCAGGGAAACGGCAGGACGCGGACCGTAATGGTCGATCACTTCGGCGGCGGCCAGAGATCCGAGATCGCCGCATTCTTTCAGCGATTTGCCCTCAGTCAGGCCGAACAGGAATCCGGCGGCGTAAACATCGCCGGCGCCTGTTGTATCGACAATACGAAGAGGTTTTGCTGCTTCAACCTTGATTGTCTGGTCGCCGCTGACGATGATGGATCCTTGAGCCCCGCAGGTAATGGCAACGATATCGCATTTGCCGCGCACGGCCTCTATAGCCGCTTCCAAAGTTTCGACTTCGTATAAAGCTTTGATTTCATCTTCATTCGAGAAAAGAATATCGACGTGATCTTCGACGAGTTTCTTGAAGTCGTCGCGGTGGCGATTGACGCAGAATGGATCCGACAAGGTCAGGGCAAGTTTGCGGTTATTCTTCGCGCAGATTTCGGCGGCCTTAAAAAACGCTGTTTTGGCTGGCGCGGCATCGAACAAATAACCTTCCAGATAAGTAATCTCGGAATTGGCGATCATTTCTTCATTGACGTCTTCCGGTGCAAACTGGACCGAAGCGCCAAGGAAAGTGTTCATGGTGCGCTGGGCGTCGTCCGTCACGAGGATTAAGCATTGTGCCGTCGGTGCGCTGTTGAGCAAAGGCGCCGTATCGAAATGAACGCCGATGGCGCGAATGTCATGCGTGAATACTTTTCCTAGCTGGTCGTCGGCGACTTTGCCGATATACGCGCCTTTGCCGCCGAAAGAGGCATAGGCCGCCATCGTGTTACCGGCGGAGCCACCAGAGGCTTCGGTAGCCGGACCCATCAGTTTATACAGATCTTCGGCTCTCTGGGCATCGATAAGGGCCATGCTGCCCGGCTGCATGCCAAATTCCTTTTGGGACTGGATGAATTCCTGTGTTGCAGGAGCCAGAATATCGACGATCGCATTTCCAATAGCGCATAATCCGTATGTGGAACCAAATTGGGTGGACATAAATAAGCCTTTGTAGTGTTGAATATATTGATTTAATACTTAGGTTGATTAGCATTAACGGAAACCGCATGCCACCAAAACCCGCCCCAAAAAAACAAAAACCCCCATTTTCCGCCAAGGATGGCATCATCGATGCGGCTTTAAAGCTGGCCGCCGTTCAAGGCTGGTCCTTTATAACCGTGCGCGATATTTCCCATGAAGCAGGACTTGATCTGGCAGGATTTTATGAAGTATTCGACTGTAAGGACGATATCGTAACGGCGTATGGCCGCAGGCTGGATCAAAAAGTCCTGCAGAATTTTTCCGATATCCATCCTGAAACGCCTGTCCGCGATCTGATATTCGACGTGATCATGGAACGCTTTGATCTCGCCAATCGGGACCGGGAAGGGCTGAAATCAATTCTGAATTCGATGAAGCTCGATCCGAAACAATTTTTTCTTGCGCTGCCGCAATTGAGCGCGTCGATGACGAGAATGCTGGAAGCGGCGGGGATAGATGCTTATGGCCCGAAAGGCGCGATCCGCGTTGCAGGATTAACGGCTTCGGTTGCATGGGTAACCAGAACATGGCTGGAAGATGAAAGTCAGGATTTATCCAAAACGATGGCGGCTCTGGATAAGGCGCTGGGGCGGATTGAAGGCTTGGCTGAAAAATTCGGGTTGTAGAATTAAGTAGTAAGGTCAACCTTATTGCTTTCCCCGCGAAGGCGGGGATCTCATATTTGCGCCAACACGAGATTCCCGCCTTCGCGGGAAAAGCATTCTAACGTATTTACTCTTTACTACTTACTCTTTACCACCTACCGCCCACCCTTTACTCCTTACCAATTACCCCTTACCATACACGTATGATCATCGTTTTTGGTTCTTTGAATATGGATATGTCGGTGCGGCTGGAGAAATTGCCGCAGGCTGGGGAAACTATTTTATCGAGTGATTACGATCTCAATCCCGGCGGTAAAGGCGGCAATCAGGCGCTGGCTGCCGCACGCGCCGGCGCGAAAGTCGCGGTGGTCGGTAAAGTAGGTGACGATAATTACGGACGCTCGATCAGCGAAGCCTTAAGGCGCGATGGCGTTATCGTTTCAGGAATTGCGAAATCCGATGATCTGCCGACTGGCACCGCGCTTACGGCGCGGGATGCCATGGGTCAAAAACAGATCATCATTCTCTCCGGCGCGAATACACAGGCCGCCGCCGACCAGATACCGGATGAAATTCTCGTGCCCGGCAATATTCTCCTGATGCAGATGGAGCTTCCCGTTGACGAAACTTTAAGCGTGCTTGAACGTGCGAAGCAAAGAGGCTGCACGACTATACTTAACATGGCGCCGGCGCTCTCCATCCCGAAACGCGCAATGGGTAATCTTGATTACCTGATCGTCAACAGTATCGAAGTTAAACAAATCGCCCAAAAACTCGGCATGAGCGGCGATAATAATGCGCTGAAAATCGCGCACGGCCTCGCGACGGAAGGCCAGCTGACCTGTCTGGTTACGCTTGGTAAAAGCGGGGCGGTGGCTGTCACCAAAGACAATCAGGCCTGGGGCGTGCCGACGCTCGATGTCGACCAGTCACTGGTCGTCGATGTAAACGGCGCCGGGGATGCTTATTGCGGCACGTTTGCAGCGGCTATTCATGATCGTCTGCCATTGCCGGAAGCCATGCGCCGCGCCACGGTTGCCGCAACATTATGCTGCATGAAACAAGGCGCGATGCCCTCCTTGCCCTATCTGGACGATATAGAGGCAAAATTGCCCGAGTTACCACAGGCTCAATCTGTGCAAATCTAGAATTTGTGCAGTACAAAAATCCGCGACTCATATAAGCTCCTCCTCAAATAAAAAGGCGTCAGATCTTTTATTCGGGAGTTTTTATATGCTGGTGAGTAGCCAATTCGTTGGCGAAGACGTCGTTATTCGACCGTCTATGTATCTGAAAGGAGAGGTTCACTCCCTCCATTCCATTTTTCCGATGATGGCCCGAGGGTATAGTTTCCAGCGCATGAGAGAGATGCGTAAGGACATCGAGCCGGAAATGATCGCGCAAACCCGTGAAATTCTTATCGACAGGAACAGTGAGCATTTCCCGGATACGCAGGGCGAAAAAGCGCTCCATGATTATAAGGTCTTGATCGATGAAAATATCCCGCCATCCGTGGCGGGTTTTTTACGCATGCATTTCCGCAAGGTTTCTCATACCGACGATGCGGGGCTCACGGGCAAGAAGGATGACAAGGTCTGGGATTGGGCGGTGAATAACGGCTATAATATCATTATCACAAAGGACCGCGCCAATATATCCGAGCGCGACCTGACTTTCATTGCGACACAGGATGCACGGTCAATTCTAAGGTCGATGGACGAGCGGCGGGATTATAATTTCATGCTCTCCGACCTGCCGCTGATTGTGCATCTCCCGGGCGGGTGCGACCCGAATATTGAACTGAAAGTTTTGCTGCGCAGTGAAAAGGGCAAGAGCAAATTATTTAATTTCGTGTCCAACCGGGCGACACCTTACATAGATATTATAGACGGCAAGATCATATGCGGTCCTACCTATTTCGAATTACGCGGAAAGAATTACATCGACGATAACAAAATACCGGAATCAATACAGGCCCGGAAAATCGAAACACGCGAATTATTCAAGGCCCTTTGGCTGGGCCGTTTAAGTCCCGGCGAGATCCGGAACATGAATCCTGAACGCGAAAAGAAAATTGATGACCAGATTGAAGATCATATGCAACGCCTGGCATTGCGTAAGCCAAGCGCGGCTAGAGAGCGTCGATTAACTTTGCTAGCTGAAAATCCTTCTCTGATACGCCAGATGCCTCATGCGTCGTTAAATTAATCTCGACCTTATTGTAAACATTTGACCATTCTGGATGGTGATCCATTTTTTCGGCGAGCAAAGCGACTTTGCTCATAAATCCAAAAGCGTCGACGAAGGTTTTGAATTTAAAAGATTTTTGCAATATGTCCCGGTTATTTGCATTCTGATAATTCCATTCTTTCAGCTCGGTGAGGCGGTTTTGAATTTCCTGCGCATGAATGCGATCTGTCATTGGCTTTACTTCTCCATTTGTCTTATGATCTGAGTCGTAATCTAAACCTTTAAAGATACAGGGCAAGTTTGAGATGACGGCTAAAGCCATGTCCAAACAGGAAATCATAATGAATCATTCATCCGCTCCAACTGCGGATGACATTACTGTCCTCGCCATGCAGGTTTTAAATTCTCTTCCGGACGAAATTGCCGAAGCTTGCGAAGAGCTGGGTTTGCAGGTCGAGGAATTTCCCGATGAAACGCTTGAAGCGGAAATGGAACTGGAAACGCCTTACGAGCTTCTCGCTTTGTATAAATCGGGCAGGGAAGTATCGCCCGGCGTTGAAAAGAAAATCGCCAATGATGACGACATCCTTCTTCTGTTCCGCCGCCCGATCCTCGATCTGTGGTGCGAAACCGGCGACGATCTCGCCAGTCTGGTGCGTGAAGTGATCATCGAAGAAATTGCCCGCTCTCAGGATTTATCCGAAAGCGATATCGCCGAGATGCTCAAAAGGTATAATTCCTGATCATCTTTGTTTCCCCCGCGAAAGCGGGGGCCTAGGCTTGGCGCAAATGAGGGAATTTAACATTGCCATACTTTGTTTATATTTTGACCAATTCACGAAAAACAGTTTTGTATATCGGTTGGTCGGGAAATCTTCAGCAAAGAATGGAACAGCATAAAGCCGGACAAGTAAAATTTACCGATAAATACAAAACTCATAATCTTATCTATTCTGAAACCTTTGGAGATGTGAATGAAGCTAGAGCGCGAGAGCGTGCTTTAAAGAAATGGAATAGGGCATGGAAAGAGGAATAACGCCAATCCTGAATGGAAAGAACTAGTTGTGATCATTTGAGATGCGGCAGATTCCCGCCTGCGCGGGAAAAACAGTCAGAGGGTGCTTCCCCCGCGAAAGCGGGGGCCTGAACTGGTAACCTTAAGCCGCCAGACCCTTCTGCATAAAGTCAGCCATTTTACGCGCAAAGGAAATCGGGTCGCTGACCGGTTCGCCCTGCATGATCTTGGCCTGATCGAATAATAAACTTGCCGCATCATCGAGAAGGGGAGAATTACCGTTCTCGGCCATTTTATTAAGCTGCTTGATAAGCGGGTGGGAGGGATTAATCTCAAGGACAGGCTTGCTCTGGCCTTCATATTGCTGGTGCAATTTTAAAACGCGCTCCATGTTGAGGTCGACGCCGCTATCGCCTGCGATCAAACACACGGGCGAGTCAGTGAGGCGGGTTGAAATGCGAACGGCGCTGACATTGTCTTTTAATTGACTGCTCAAAATACCCAGCAATTTTTCATTGCTGCTGTTTTCTTCCTTGGCTTTTTCCTTTTGCTCGGGCGTTTCGAATTTCTCCAGATCGATCTCGCCTTTGGTGGCGGAGATGAATTTCTTGCCCTGATATTCCTGAACGACAGGCAGCCAGAAATCGTCGATCGTGTCTTTCAAAAGCAGCACTTCAAGCCCGCGTGATTTAAAGCCCTCGATCTGCGGAGAATTTTTCAATGCGTCGACATTTTCGCCGCTGATATAATAAATTTCTTCCTGCCCGTCTTTCATGCGGGAGATGTAATCTTCAAGGCTGGTCAATTCGCTGCCGAGCGTTGAATTAAACCGCGTGATTTTCATTATATCGTCACGGTGCTCTGTCGCATCATACAGGCCTTCCTTGATAACCGAGCCGAATTGATGCCAGACCGTTTCAAAAGCGGGCTTGTCGTCCTTGGCCAGTTTTTGCAAATCGGACAGGATGCGCTTGGTAACGCCGCTTCTGATTTTAGTGACAACCGGATTATGCTGAAGCATCTCGCGGCTGACATTGAGCGGCAAATCTTCGCTGTCGATGACGCCGCGCACGAAGCGCAGCCATGGATAGATCAGGCCTTCGCAATTATCGGTGATAAAGATGCGCCTGACATAGAGGCGAACAGAGTTCTTCCGCGTCGGGTCGAAAAGATCGAAAGGGCGCATGGAAGGGATATAAATAAGCGCGCTGTATTCGATAACGCCTTCGGCTTTCCAGTGAGAGGTGAGAACCGGGTGGTCCATGCCCATCATGCCGGAAATGCCGTTATAGAATTCCTTGTACTGCTCTTCGCTGATCTCGTTTTTGGATTTCATCCAGAGAGCGGAGGCCGAGTTGATCGGCTCTTTATCTATTGAGTCCAGATAAACCGGAACGGCGACATGGTTGGAATAGGTTTTGATGATTTCCGTGATTTTATGGTCCTGCATAAATTCGGTCGCGTCATGTTTAATATGCAGGATGATCGACGTGCCGCAGATTTTGACCCTTTCTTTTTCGGCCTCTGTCGCTTCGCGCAGGGTAAAGCCTGTCTTGCCGTCCGACTCCCAGTGCCATGCCTCGTTCGTTCCGGCGCGGTGGGAAACGACTTTCACCTTGTCGGCGACCATGAAGCTGGAATAAAAACCGACGCCGAACTGGCCGATCATATTCAGGCTTTTATCGCCGGATGCTTTGATCTGTTCCATCAAGGCCTTGGTGCCGGATTTGGCGATCGTGCCAAGATGATCGACCATCTCGTCTTTCGACATGCCGATCCCGGTATCGGAGATGATCAACGTTCTCGCGGCGTCGTTTTTTTCAATTAAGACACGATAGCCCGGATGATTTTGTAACAGGGACGACGTTGCAATGGCTTCGTAACGAAGGCGGTCGCAGGCATCGGCTGCGTTTGACACCAGCTCGCGCAGGAATACATCGCGGTTGGAATAAAGCGCATGCGTAACGATTTCTAAAAGCCGGGCGACATCTGCGCCAAAATTCATATTTTCAGTCATGGAGGATAAAATATAGATACGGTCTTAAAAAACAATCCCGGTTTTTTTCGCCTTCTTCTTTGTGCTTCCCCCGCGGATGCGGGGGCCTGGGCTTGGCGCAAATGTCAGATCCCCGTTTTCACGAGGAAAACAGAAAGGGGGGGGGTAATTAGGAGAGTGCTTCCCCCGCGGATGCGGGGGTCTTAAGCTTGGCGCACATGTCAGATCTCCTGCAGGCATGACATGGTTGCATTGGCTTTTGTTATCCTTATGCACCCCTTATCTCGTCATCCCTGCGAAAGCAGGGATCTGTCTTTTCCAGCCTTACAACCAGCCTTTGAAAATATAGGCATAAATTCCTTGACAATCGAAGGAAATTAGTCCTAAATTTCTGTATGATGCGCGAAACCGAAACAAACCCAACCCAAAACGAAACCCCGGAAAACGACAGCGATATTTGCTGCCTGCCTGCGCCTGACCGATGTCTTGGTGTCCGGGCGATTTCCCAATATAAAAAAATGAATCCTGAAATAACACCGGATCAGTTCGCCAGAATTCATGCCGAGTTTGAAAACCAGTTAATTCATAATGACTTTGAAAATGCGGAAGCCGACAAGATATTGGTCGAACAATCCACGCTGATGGATATAGCGTTCCGGTATTACTTTGGCGGCGGCGAAAGCGGCATAATTAATGACGATGCTTTTCTACTCGCCTTGAAGGCGCAGCGTCAGAGTAAGGCCACGCTCGAATTTGTCCGCCACTCCCGGCGATTTAAGCAGAGGGATCAGTTTCAACAGGAGAAGTATGAATATTCAATCTCGAAACGATGGTAAAAAACCGGTTTGTCTTCGTAAATGGTCCTCTTCCCAAAGACAGCGGCAGCGCGAAAAAATCCACAAGCAGAAAATATGGCTGAAAGCCACGGGGCCTAAAACAGTTGAAGGCAAAAAGCGTTCTTCCCAGAATGCGCGCAAGCACGGCATGCGAAGTAGGCAGACGATGGCTTTTCGAAAACTCTTAAGCCTGCAAAGCAAGCTTCTC
>QFOT01000069.1 GCA_003241285.1 Micavibrio aeruginosavorus | reverse complement strand
CGCTGCCGCCGGAAACGATGTTACCAACACAGATAACCGGAATAGAAAGTTTGCGAGGCTGGGATTTTTCCCTGTGGCGGCGTCCAATCTTTGTATAAAGATCAGAAAGCGGCGAGAGTATTTTTTCTAAACCGGATGATTTTTGATACCAGAAGCCAGGTGTTTTCATGATGCAGCTTTCGGGGTAGGGAGATGAGCTTCCAGAAATACGGGTTCAAGTTCGTAGAGCACTTTATCTAATACATTTGCTTTTGCCGTGGCGAAATCATATCCGGCTTTTTGCAAGGCAGCTAGATCATCCGGATTGGATAAAAGCTTTTTGATGACTGATGCCAATTCTTTTTTCTCCCTGACAAGCAGAGCTGCCCCTGCAGCGTCCATCCCGTCATATAATTCCTGAGAATTCTGTATGTTCGGCCCATGCAGCGCAGCGCAGCCGAGCAAGGCCGGCTCTACAGGATTATGCCCTCCGCCACCGTCATTGCTGAAACTCCTGCCAATAACAGCTAAAGGAGCCGTTTTATATAAAAGACCTAATTCGCCCATAGTGTCGACAATATAAACCTGATCGGCGGTCGAAGGCAGGTTTTTATCAGGCCCGCGCAAGATTGCATTTAGCTCGTTTTCTTCAATGACTTTTAAAATAGCTTCCCGCCTGTCCGGATGGCGCGGCGCAATAATCGTGAGAAGATTAGGAAAATGCAATTTTAGTTCGTTATGGACAGCGCAGGCCAGATCTTCTTCTCCGTCATGGGAGCTGGCATAAAGCCAGACAGGGCGATTGGCAACTGCTGATTTCAAAGCGCCTAAATGAGTTTCGTCAACAGCCAAAGGCCTGGCTGCATATTTAATATTTTCCGTGACGACTACATTATGTGGTGCGAATTCTGCGTAATACTCGGCATCCTGTTTGCTCTGTGCCAGAATAACCAGAAAAGATGACAGGAGACTACGCGCAAAATCCGGTGCGCGTTTCCAGTTGCGAAAAGATTTAGGCGACATATGCGCATTAATAAGTGCAGATGGAATATGCCGCTTTTTCAGGAAAGTAAGCATCGCCGGCCAAAGTTCTGATTCAGCCCAAAGAGCAAGATTAGGATGCCAATGGTCAAGGAAAGACCGTACCCAGTCAGGGTGATCGACAGGCGCATATTGATGAATGGCACGGTCGGGAAGTTGTCGGGACAGGATTTCCGCAGAAGTTTTTGTGACGCTGGTGACAAGAACATGAAGCTGTTTATTCTGATCGAGCATAAGATGGATAAGGCTCATAATCGACTGCGCTTCACCGACACTTGCCACATGCATCCAGATAAGGGGACCGGATGGCCGGGGTAGGGAGGCAATACCTTTGCGCTCGCCAAGACGATCGGGATCTTCTTTCCCTTTTTTGACGCGGCGGGATAATAATGTTTTCAGGACAGGCGTACCTAAAACCATCGTCTTTTTATATATCCAGAAAGCGTCCATTTACCCGGTCTTTTGCTAAAGAAAAATCAGGCCCGAGCATAGGGCCTGATTTGTCGAAAACCAATCAGGAATTAGTATTTAGGGTGTTTTTTTGCAGATCAGCTTGCCGCTGACCAGTTGCGCGCTACAACCTTTATTCGTGCAGTAGATACCATTGATGGATGTATCTCCAGGCCATGGCGTGCCGGTTGATTTTCCAACAGCACAAAGATCTTGCTGACCGGGTTGCTGGGTACAGAGTTTATTACCCTTGGAGTCCGTAAGATTGCCAAGCTCGCTGAAGGGGAGCCTTTTACAAAGTTCGGGATCAGGTTTTGTATAACCGGCGAGATTTGTGCCTGGATTATCGTCCGTGCCGTAGACGTCTTCTTTAAACTGGTCGAATTTGAAAGGGCTCGACCCGGCTGAAGTATCATCTTTACCGGTCGTACAGGCCTGTTCTTTGCCATCCGCATCGATATATTTACGAGAATCGCTATCAGTGCCGGTCGCTCCAGTTTCAGCGAGAGAAGGAAGATTGCCATGCTTGAAGTTGGCACAGGCTGATTGCTCCCATAATTTTGACATGGCATCACACTCGAAATCAGAGCTTGATGTTGGCTTGCTTGTGCTTTTTTGGCCGTCAGATTCAGGATCTTCGAATTCATTCGAAATAGTGGAATTTTCAGCTACATCATCTTCGAATTTTTTCTTGCTGCTGCTGTTGCCGCTTGTTTCTTCAAGACCCAGCTTGTCCATTGTGACGCCCAGCTGCTTTTTATAACAGGTATTGGTAAAAATGGAGCTTGGGGCGACAATAATGCTTTGGGTAACATAATTTTCACGCTGCGCTTCCCATTGTGCTTTTTGCTTCATGCGCAAAAAAAGCTCAGGATCGCAAACTTTATCTATAACAGAAGTGCTTGAACTGCTGGAGGCGGGTGTTCCCGAGGCAGATGGAGTGACAACAATTGGGTTAGCCTGAGTGAGTGATGGGCAGGATAGGATAAAGAGTCCTGCCAAAGCCAATGGAATAAATCTTTTAGACGCCATGCAAACCCTCGCTCAATGCAAAAACTGTATTTTTTCCATCATAGGCAAAAAAACAGAATTTGTCATGCCCGTTTCAACGGGCTTAATTCCTAATAGTGTACCTGAAACAGGGCTAAAAAAGCAAAGAACTAAGATCAGGCGTCCAGATCGATGTCCAGAATGGCCATATTGAAGTCATAAGCCAGCTCGCCGTCTTCTTCGTCTTTGTAGATGACGCCCAGAAATTCCCCATTCAAAAGGACTTCTAGAGAATCGCCTGTCTGGCGGGAACGCAAGGCCAAGCCTGGATTGCCGAACTTATTCTGCAGGTATTTTTCAAGTTTCGTAGTTTCGGTTTTATCAAAGCCCATAATGCACCTCTTTTTGCGGCTCTACCCTAGACTGCCGCCGGACTTTGTACAAGGGGAGAGGCAACGATTTCCTGTAGCCTTTGGGATAGGGATTTGCGGTCTTCTCCTGTTTGCACCATGACGGGATCATGAAAGATAATCTGAAGTTTTGCACCCTTAGTCTGGGCAAAGTTCCATATATGCGGCCCCATATCAATCGGGTTATCTCGGTCCCATGAATACAAGTCGCGTAAGTCGGTGCATTGTGCAGGCACTCCGTCGACTTCAATAAGTTTTATAGTAAATGGCTGAATGACAACTCCTTTTTCCGCATACTCAAGGGGAAGGGAAAAAAGGGAGGATTTGAAATCAAGAACTGTTTCGCCGCGCGTCGAAGTACCTTCGGGGAATAATATGATATTTTTACCACGGTCCAGCATTGACCTGATGTTGTTGCGGGCTTTGCTGGCCTGGCCACTGGAGCGACTTATAAAAGCGGTCTGCTGCAATCGGCATAGAAAGCCGATAACAGGCCATTTCGCAAGGTCGTCTTTTGCAACGAAAGATGCGCGTATCCTGCTGCCTAAGATAAATATATCAAAATGAGACAGGTGGTTGCCGACGAAAAATACCTGAGTTTCCGCGACAGGCTTACCGATAAATTCAGTTTCCAGCCCTAATATGCAGCTAATCATTTTATGCCAGAATTGCGGTATAAAATAAGACGCTTTACCTTTAGCAAATAAAAGAATTAAAGCCTGAAACGGAATAGTGGCAATAGATACCAGTGCCATTGCGGCAAATTTAAGCAGTGCCATCAGTTTACGCATTGTGAGTTTCAGGATGCTATTTTTTCAGCTAAAATATTGTTCTTGGGCATGGGGCGGGCATTCAGACGTTCCCAGTGCTTTAAATATTTTTCCGACATGGCGTAGGTCGGCATTACGATGCAAACATCTATCGTATTAAATTGATGGTCCACATAAGCGCCGTCTCCGATCGTGGCGCCTATTCTTAGATAGCCTTTAATGAGCGAGGGAAGGCTGTGAAAAACGGCTTTCTGGTCCAGGGCTTCTTTAGGATAGCGATTCATGTCGACGCAGCGACCGGCAATTCCTGTCGGACAAAGTTCTTTCGGTGCTTTGTGAAAATGATAAAGATAAGCCAGTTGTTTCTGGATGGCATCAACATCCGTACCATGAAAGCTGGCGCAGCCGAACATGAGGTCGATGTTATGTTCGGTCACATAGCCCGTAATTCCCTGCCACATTCTTTGCAGCATCTGGCGGGTTCTGTACTCAGGAAGAATACAGGATCTCCCAAGTTCGAGGAGCCTGCCTCCACAGGTAAGGAATGGCATAATATCGAATTCGCCGCTGGTATAAAAACTTTGTCCCGATGGAATCCGGTCCTGCCGTATAAGCCGGTATGTCCCGATAATGCTTTCAGGACCTTTGCCGAGAGCTGGATCTAAGGCGATTAGATGATCGGCGATATCGTCATATTTGTCGAAGTCGCGTTTCTCCATGGCGGCAGTATTGGTAGGAATGGCGCCACATTCTTCATAAAAAACTTTATAACGTAGCTTTTGCGCGGCTAGGATTTCTTCTGGTGTTTCGGCTAGTCTAACTGAAACGGTTTCTGGAGCGGCTCCAGAGTCTGGGATCTGCGCTAACATGAGTCCTTTACTATCCGGCCTTGAGGGCTGGATCTGCGCGACATGGTACTTATTCTCGCATATGCGTCAAGAAAACAATCAAGCCGAATCACGTCTTTCCAGTACTAAAACTGGTGTTCCCGACAGGATTTGAACCTGTGGCCTTCAGTTTAGGAAACCGACGCTCTATCCACCTGAGCTACGGGAACGAAGGATTAACGAATATATATCTGGACTTCGCTGGACGTGGCGTCTGAGCTTGGGGCCGTAGAGATATCAATCTGATCGCCTGAAACGCCCATTTCGGTCATGCTGCGCAAAACTTTTTCAGCGTTTCGTCTGGCTTTTGTGTTCTCTATAGCCATTTGCGCTGTATTGCCTACGCTTGGGTGAACGGCTACGACTTCATAACGTGCATTCGGATATTTCGCCATTGCTTCATTCATGCCCATATATAAAGCCTGCTGATAATTAACGTTCGGACGGTCGAAACGGATTTTAGCCAGCGGGCGAGGATTATTCGGTGCTGGGGGCGCGGCTGGCGTAGCAACGGCTGCCTGCTGGAGGATGTTGGATTCCCGTGCAACGGATGAGAAGGGGCGATTGGCAAGGTTTTTACCGTATAGATCACCGTTTGATACGGCCAGCGTCAATGTACGTAGATTATTACGCTCCGTATTCAGATAAGCCGAGGTTCTGGACATGTCGTCGCTGATATTGTTCTGTAAACGATCAATGACAGTCACAGTATTGTTAATGCTGTCTTCCATCTGCGCAAGCAGAACATGGTCTTCTTCTACTGCACCCGTCAGCCCGTAAGCGGCACGTGTATTCTCCAGCATAAAAGAAGCCATAGACGATGCATTAGCGGCTTCGATCGATAAATCATTTAGGCGCTGGGCATTATTCTCAAGCTGGTCGAGGCTGGATTGAGCTGTAGACAGGCGCTGTAGAAGGCGCGGATTGCCCGGTGTCGTGCCGGATTGAAGCTGTGTGCTGATCGTCGCTACGCTTGCGTAATATTCAGCCGAGGTCGTCTGGCCTGTTTTTTGAAGATTGAGAAGTTTTTGAGAAATAGAGCCGACATTTGATTGCAGGCCTGTAAGGTCGCGCTGAATTTCGCCGATCTTGCGCGAAACCATTGTATTACCTTGCTCGTAATAAGACCCCATTAATTGATTGGGCGTAATCACCGGCGAAGGGGTAGGTTTAGCGTAAATCTGGCTGGCCAAGGATGCGGGGAGCGGGTCATTACTGACGATAAGCGCTGGCGTACGGGCAAAAGCGGGATTCATCGCAGAGATAACAAAAACAGATGCGGATAGGGCAAGTGCCGGTAAAAAAGTCGATTTTAACATTTTTGATATAGTCTCTCTGAAGCTGCCCGAATCCGCACGAGCGGAATCGCTTTAAATCTCTGTAACTTATGGAATTGTGGCCATGAGTTGTCAAGCAACATATAAGCTTATTTTGCATTGATCCACGCTGGAATTTAAGGCCGGTTTACGAAATAATTTCAGTTGTTTAGCGCATCATTGAAATTGAATATCGGTAAGCCTGTTTTTGTGCTTGCATCTTGCGAGGGCTTCGCATAGGTTCTGGCGACTTTTTCAAAGTACGCACCCGTAGCTCAACTGGATAGAGCACCTGACTACGGATCAGGAGGTTAGGAGTTCGAACCTCTTCGGGTGCACCATATAGATCAATAGTTTACTTGAGATTTTAATCTTCCAGGCTTAGGCCCGTGCTGGTAGAGCCGTCTTCGCTCACCCGCAATGTATCGATAGCCACGTCCAAAACTATATTAAATTCAGATATATCGAGGCTTTTCTTCGCTTGCTTTGGAAGGATTATTTTATGCGCAATACAATATTCAATCAGTGCTGAGCTGATAAAATCTGCAGTCAGGTTAAAATATTTATGTTCAAGCGTTTTTGCATCGAAAAAGGTGACGATTACGGAGCGGGGCTTTTGTTCAATATTATACTGTTTTTGTACACTGCTTTGGTGCTGCTTCATCGAGTGGAATTCATATTCGGAATTACCAGCAAAATTGGCCCGGATAATGTTTCCTGAGGAAAAAAGCATATCGAATTTTTTACCATAAGCTATCAGCGCTTCCGTAGATTCGCTGTGGCTGAATACAATTCTTCTAAGTTCTTGCGGCATAATGATAAAATAATTCTTTAATTAAAATTATCATAGCCTACGCCGCTTTTAAATAAAGAAATATTAATAAATAGGGGATACCCTCTTACAATGCGGTTATCCCGCTTTTTGCGTCGATGCGGAATTTCCCGTTTAAATCCAAAGTGAGCATGATGGAAGAAGTAATTGATTATACTGGAAGTTTAGATGTGCCAGCTAATGATGGAGCTTTATCTCCAACGACCTCTGTGCCTGCGGCGGGATCGACTTTGCCTGTTCCTGTTAAGTCTCTTGAAGATGTAAAAATGCAGGAAGAGGCGTTAAGCGCTTCCTTAAAGGGCAGGATTGGGGATCGCCTGGTCGCTCAGGGCGTTATTACGCCTGATCAATTGAATGTTGCCCTCACGGAAAAAAGAATTTCCGGGAAAATGCTGGGCCAGGTACTTGTTGACCTTGGGTTTATCGATGAAACCATGCTGTCACGCTTCCTGGCGGACGCGGCCGGATTTGACGTTTTTGATTCTAAAAATACAATTTTCGACGGCGATGCGCTCGAATTAATCAGGAAAGAGGATGCGGCCAAGCTTGGCGTTCTTCCTGTTTCTTATCGGGATGGGCAGCTGATCATCGCTCTTGTCGATCCCTACGATGTCGTCGCGACGGACAGTCTGCGCCGGATTTTGCCCAAAGGCACGTCCATCAAAACGATGGTGACGACGCCGAGCGTATTGAATGATGCGATTGATGCTGCTTATGGATATTCAAGTTCTATTTCCGATATTTTGAAGGAGCTCGAAAAAGAAGGTTCAGAAGATATCAGCAAGGTGCGGGAAGATGTCGCTTATCAGCACCCGATCGTCCGTCTTGTTAACGCGCTGGTTTTCGATGCGGTAAAGCTGGGCGTATCGGATCTTCACTTTGAACCCGAAGAAAACTTCGTTCGTTTGCGCTATCGTATGGACGGTGTTCTCTACACCGCGCAGATACTCCACAGAAGGCTCTGGAACGGTATTTCGCAACGTATCAAAATTATCTCCAACCTTAATATCGCGGATAAAATGTCGGCTCAGGATGGTCGCTTCAATCTGAACGTTGGAGGCCGAGAGGCGGATTTCCGTGTGTCATCCCTGCCAACGGTCTGGGGCGAAAATATAGTCCTCAGGGTTCTTGATAAAAGCAATAACATTATGCCTCTCGAAAAACTCGGGTTTAGCCCCCATAACCTTAAAAATATCCAGATGGCCCAGAGCAAGCCGGAAGGAATTATTATCGTCACCGGGCCAACGGGAAGTGGTAAGTCAACTTCTCTTTATTCGATGCTAAATGCGATTAACAACGTGGATACCAATATTCAGACTTTGGAAGATCCGGTTGAATATTCTTTGCCGATGATAAGGCAAACGCATGTCAAGGAAGGTATTCTTGATTTTGCTGACGGTATTAAAGCGCTTTTGCGTCAGGATCCGGACATTATTTTTATCGGTGAGATACGTGATGGTATTACCGGAGAAATGGCTCTAAAGGCGGCGATGACGGGCCACCAGGTTTATACAACGCTCCATACCAATGATTCCTTCGGCGCTATACCGCGTTTGGTCGATTTAGGATTAAAGCCTGGTATGATTGCGGGTACTATCATTGCGGTTTTTGCACAGAGGCTTGTCCGCCGCTTATGTATTTCATGTAAAGAGGAGCATGTTGCAACTGAGGAAGAGTGCAAGGTGCTTGGTGTTGATGCGGTTGACCGGCCTAAAATTTTCCATGCCAAGCAGGGGGGATGTCCTGCTTGTAAGGGGCAGGGATATAAAGGCCGTGTCGCGGTTGCGGAAATTCTTCTTCTAAACGACGATCTTGATGAAATTATCGCTCGCGGCGGCACTAAAGTGGAATTACGGCGTCTTGCAAAGCAACAGGGATTCAAAAGCATGAAAGATGATGCTATGCTGAAGATACTTGAAGGGCTTACCAGCCTTCCGGAAGTAGCGGGTAATATTGACGTGACAAAAGAGTAAAATGATCTTCAACGGCAGGGTGTGAGAATTTGGAACGGTATAAATACAAAGCCTATAATGTAAAAGGCAGGGCTATTCGTGGTGTTGTTTCTGCCGCGAATGAAACGGATCTATTTAATCAATTGCAATCCGCTGGACTTGAGCTGGTGAATTGCTCTCCGATCAAACAAAATTCCAAGCTTAGTTCTTTTCAGGTCGTGCGGCAAAAGGTCAAGACACGTGACCTTATTCAGCTATTTATTGCTCTTGAGCAAATGCAATCGGCGGGCGTTCCTATGCTCGAAGCCTTAAGCGATATTCGCGAAAGCATGGATAACCAGACTCTCAGTGATATAATGTCTGACGTTTACAGAAATGTTTCCGAAGGCAGTTCTCTTTCCGAAGCCATGGCTGCACACCCGAAAGTTTTTGGCAATCTCTATATCTCCTTGATCAAGGCGGGTGAGGGAACGGGTGATCTCAGCAAGTCCTACCTGATGCTCATTAAATACCTGAAATGGGTTGATGATATGTCCAGTAAGATCAAGAAGGCGATTCGCTATCCGATCGTACTGGGTCTTGCCGTTATCCTGACCTGTGTGGTTATGATGGGGCATGTTGTGCCGCAAATTGTTGGCTTTATTGCGAATCTTGGACAGGATTTGCCTTTTTACACGCTCGCTCTCGTGGCGACGTCTATGTTCTTTCAAAAATACTGGTGGGTTATCCTTCTGTCGCCGATCATAGCTTTCGTGGCATATAAAGTCCTGCGCCGCCTGTCGGCGGATTTTGCCTACCGGGCGGATATGGCTTTTCTGAGGCTGCCAGTGGCGGGCGATCTGATCAGGAAAATTAATATTTCGCGCTATTCTCAAACTTTTGCCGCGCTTTACTCAAGTGGTATTCCAGTCGTTAATTGTCTGAAAGCGTCGCAAGATACGGTTTCGAATCTGGCGCTGAATGAGGCGCTTGAGCTGACATTGAACCGGGTACAAACGGGCTCGACCCTTTCTGAAGGCTTTAACGCTTCTGGAGAATTCCCGAATCTCGTGGTCAGAATGGTTCGAATTGGGGAAGAATCAGGCAACCTTTCCCCCGTTTTCGACCAAGTGTCCGAGTTTTACACAAGAGATGTCGATGAAGCTGTTCAAGGTATGATCGCAATGATCGAACCGGCATTGACTTTACTGCTTGGAGGTATGATCCTATGGATCGCTGCTGGGGTGTTCGGCCCGATTTACGGTAGTTTCGAAAATATGAATTTCTAACAGTAAGTGGTTTGTCTTGTCGTTCTTATCAACCTCAAAATGCGTTTTGCTACTTACGGATGACTCGCTTTGTATTTTCAGAGTTAGTTCACGGAGTGTAACGCTTACTCACAATATAGGCTGGCGAACGCCGGATTTCGAATTAAATGTAGCCGATGCTCTTAATAAAGAGGCCGGTACAGGTTCTATTTATATCCTTAACGACACGGTCGAGCAGCACTATCGAAAGGAAAAAATTGGCAAGCTAAACCCGGTCGATAAGAAAAGCATTATCGGCCGTCGTCTTAATATGGCTTTCCCAAGTTATCCAACTCGTGCTTATGCTGAATTGAAGGATAAGAAAAAGAAATCGGCAGATAAAGAGGCTCTTTATTTATTCTCGGCCGTGCCATCGACGGACTCGCTGCGCAAGCTTCTGGAAGCTATTAAAAAATCGGACAGTGTCGTCGCTAATTACTGCCTTCTACCTGTTGAGTCGGTCGAGCTGGTTGAGAAGCTTGCTTCTAAAATTGCAAAAGAAACAAGGCGTGCAGAGAAGTCAACGTGGAGTTTGTTGATAGGACAACACCATGGTGGAGGGTTGCGTCAGGTCGTTGTAAAGAATGGCCAGATAGCCCTTACGCGGATCACACCAGTATCTCAGCCAGTCGACGGCAAC
>QFOT01000068.1 GCA_003241285.1 Micavibrio aeruginosavorus | reverse complement strand
ATCCGGCCCGATATGGTAAATGATAAATTATGCTTCGAGGCTTTCATTCCAATCGCGCCGCCTTTTTTCACAGCCCAGCCCGGTTTTTGAAATGCGAAAGATCGGCACAATGATCATTTACATAAAATTTATCTTTTTCGTTTAAGCTCGGGGGAATTAAACAAAAAATGAGGGTGATGCTATGGGTTTAGGTGACGGACTATTAAGAAAAGCAGGAATTTCCAACCCTTTGGAAAAAGCCGGGGGACTATTAGGCACATTTGATAAGGTTGCGAAGAGCGTTCAAAACGCAAATGACGGCCCGCCGGAATATGTTGTTCAAATGCAAAAAGGCAAAAACGGTCCAGCAGAATATTACCGCGTAGATGAAACCAAAGACGGGAAAATGAAAGCCCGCAAACTGGAAAGCGGTGAACTTACAGCGGAGATTCGTAACGAAGCCAAAACACCGGCCCAGCTCCAAAAAGAACTGGCCGATGCCAATGCACCGGCAAAGCTCAATGCTAGTTTGAAATATGCACAGGATACCGATGCTTTTATCGCGGGTAAAACAGGCCGCGATGCAGAAGGACCATTGCAAGCCGGAGCAACCCCTGCAGAAACACGCCAGAACGTCATCGCGGAGCTTGGTGAAAGCCTTAAAGAGATCAAAAAAATTCCGAAATCCGAGATGCCGGAAGCCGACAAGAAAGCCTTCTCACAGACAGTCGACGGAGAAATTTCACGTTTGGAAAGAATTCAAGGCATCCCCTCAGCCCTGCAAGCAGCGGCGACTGCGGCAAACCCGGCTGTAGCCCCTGCCGCAGCGCCGTCTTTTCCAACGCCAGGTCAATAAAACGAGGGAACATTTCATCCAATAGATCATTGGTTAGATAACGAAGAGAATACAACCTATTCCTCTTCGGGCTTTGGGCCCCGCACGCGTGAAAATCGCTGCGGGGTTCCGCATTTCTCAAATCTTTTAAATACTTCCGCATTCACCGGAACATGTTAACCACTTAAAGGTTAGCAAAATACAGCAAACGGGAGTGCTTATCATTTACTTGATGGGCTGAGAATATATCCCCTGAACCTGGATACGGTTAATACCGGCGCAGGAAGTTTGCTCCAGACCCCGTAATCGATCCAGTTCGATTACGGGGTTTTTAATTAAGAAACAGAAAAAATAACTTTGTTGCACAACATGTAGTAGGCAATAAGCTAATCATGGCACAATATATTGATTGTTGGTTATCTTCCTTGATAGCCAATCTTTCCTTTCCTTCCCACCCGAATCGGGGTTTTATGACCCTATAATTGTCACTTAAGGAGTATCCAGAATGTCCGCAAAAGCTGCTGCCGTTGCCGCTGAAATGAATGTCGAAAACGATATCGAGAATACGAAATCGCCGCTTCTGATCGAGCGCCATGTTTATAAACCGTTTCTCTATCCGTGGTGCTATGAAGCTTGGCTGACACAGCAGCGTATTCACTGGTTGCCGGAGGAAGTGCCGCTTGCCGAAGACGTCCGCGACTGGAAAAAGAACCTCACTGATTCCGAGCGCAACCTGATGACGCAGATTTTCCGTTTCTTCACGCAATCTGACGTTGAAGTCAATAACTGCTATATGAAGCATTACTCTCAGGTCTTCGGCCCGGTCGAAGTCCAGATGATGCTGTCGGCCTTCTCCAATATCGAAACCGTTCATATCGCTGCCTATTCCCACCTTCTGGATACGATCGGTATGCCGGAAGTCGAGTATTCCGCTTTCCTTCAATACAAGGAAATGAAAGATAAATTCGATTACATGCAGAATGCGTCGATGAAATCCCGCCGCGATATCGCCAAAACCATGGCGATGTTCGGCGCGTTTACCGAAGGCCTGCAACTTTTTGCGTCTTTCGCGATCCTGATGAATTTCCCGCGCTTCAATAAAATGAAGGGTATGGGCCAGATCGTAACATGGTCGGTGCGCGACGAAACATTGCACTGTCTTTCCATGATCAAACTCTTCAATGCCTTTATCGAAGAAAACCATGATATCTGGGACGAAGACTTGAAACGTGAAATTACCGAAAGCTGCTCAACTATCGTCGGCTTCGAAGATGCGTTTATCGATCTGTGTTTCGAACAAGGCGAAATCGAAGGCCTGACACCGCAGGAGGTCAAAGACTATATCCGTTATATCGGCGACCGCCGCCTGCAGCAGCTTAATCTTGAGCCAATCTTCGGCATCGATAAAAACCCGCTTCCTTGGATGGATCAGATGCTGAACGGCGCGGAGCACACCAACTTCTTCGAAAACCGCTCCACCGAATATTCCAAAGCCTCGACACAAGGCACGTGGGAAGAGGTATTCTCCGACCAGCTCTTTACCGGTCAGTATGCGAAAGACAAGCGCGCTGCGAAAGAAAGTTGATTAATTCAAAACCCGGCACAAGCCGGGTTTTTTTATAGAGGCCCCTATGATCAAAAAATATTCCCTGCAAACGCAAGGCATCCTGCTTGCCCTATTTGCCATGCTGACATTCAGCATCAATGACGGGATTTTTAAATACTCCTTGCGCGCCTTCCCTCTGGAAACGGTTATATTCATCGGATATTTTTTCTCCCTTTTGTTCCTGGGAGCTTACGGATATTGGCAAAAAATATCTTTTCTTCCTGCACAGAAATGGAAAGGTATTATCGCCGGATTGTTGTTCCTGGCTGAACAAACCTTGTTCGTCTATGCACTAAAGCATCTGCCGATCACGGAATTATTTATCGTCGTCTTGTGTACGCCTGTTTTCGTCTTGATCATGGCTCATATATTTTTAAAGGAGCATTTACGTCGTCAGGAAATTCATGCCGTTATTCTTGGCTTTTGCGGCGCGCTTATCGTTACGTGCGCCCCATTGGCTACGGATTCTGATTCTTCGCAGTCAAATTACAACGCTCTGGCCTGGGCTGCCGCCTTTCTCAATGTTGTCGCCGGAGGCACAAAAATCCTTTTTCTGCGCAAATATTGCCAGGAGGAAAACGCTTTCTCACTTTCCTTTATTTCAATACTCGCGGTGACAGTTTTCTATCTGATGATTATCAAATCAAACCCCATAGATATGCCGGGCTTTGATTTGATGCTTCTTTTTTTTGGCGGGGGTATCGGCGCAGCCGGTTGTATTGCCTATATCCGCGCCTTTCAGAAAACCAAGGCCGCTCTGGTATCGGCGACACAATACAGTCAGATTATCTGGGCGGTTTTAATGGGTATTTTTATCTTTGAAGAAAATCTGAATTTTGTGGCGATCTGCGGAAGTGCACTTATTCTTATGAGCGGATACTTTCTGTACTTAAGAGAAAAAGTTTAGTTCGCCACCTTGAACATCATATCGCAAGATCTGGTTGATACATTATGCGCATAGCCGTCAGGCCCGTTCAGCTCATGATTGGCCAGTCCACAGCCATTGCCCCAATTAGAGCTGATCGATTGTATAATTCCTGAGAACGCATAGCCATCATCCATTTTAGCATCGATGCGGTAGGCGTAATCGCCGGAGATCGCGCAATTATCACGCCCCGGATTATCGCACTTCCAGTTTCCCGTGATGTCATTTCGCAAAACAAGTATGAGTCCGCTTAAACTTCCATGCACCGATGACGGTGCCCGGCTATTGCGGGCATGGAAACCCGCTTCGAGAGATGTATATGGGTGGGTCTTCCCCCATTCGATAACTCCAGCTCCGGGATTTAAGCCGCCGATCAGATCCGCCAGCGCCAGATGCTTCCAGAACTGAGTGTTTTCTGAATCGATAGCGGATGCAATATCTTCCCATCCCTGTCTTTCCCAGTCTGCCGCCGTTTCTCCCAGCAAATTATTCCCGCTGCCATTACTGCAGAACGAAGCGGCATTGCAATTTGCAATCATTGTCGTTGCATAAGCTATATCGCCGGGCACTGCATTATAACTATCGTAGAAGGTATTATATGCTGCGGTAACCTGCTTGGCCTGTGAAACAAGCGTTGCGATCTTGGCATTGCTTACAAGTTCCTGCCCTTTAAGAATCCCGCCGATCAACAGACCGATGATGATCATGACGATCGACAATTCGACGAGGGTAAAGCCTGAGTCCGGCATTATTTTTAATTTCATAAAATTTTCTTAATTTTCAATTTTAAACATCATATCGCAGGATTTTGTTGTTTTATCATGGGCATAGCCATCAGGGCCGTTGGGGCCACGGTTTGCGCGTCCGCAACCATTTGCCCAGCCATTTGTACTAATAGCCTGTATAATTCCCGAGGTTGCAAAGCCATCATCCATTCTTTTGTCTATGAGAAAAGCATATGCAGGGGAGATTGCACAATTGTCAGGTGTTATATCGCAAAGCCATCGCCCGCCAATATCGTTTCTTAAAACCATAGTCAATCCGTTAAGAGTACCTATATTGCCAAACGCCCTGCTAGAGCGGGCATGGAATCCTGCGTCTAAAGGGGAATAGGGATGCGTTTTTTCCCATGCAACAACTGTTGCACCAGAGTTAAGACCACCGATTAAATCGGCCAATGCCAAATGCTTCCAAAACTGAGTATTTTCTGAATTAATTTGCGCTGCAACGTCGCTCCAAGCTTCGGCGTACATGTTGTTTGGCAAACCTACGCCTAAAAGATTGTCTCCATTCCCATTAGCGCAAGCAGTTGCAACGGAACAATCAGGAACTAATGCTGTCGCTGTCGCCATATCCCCCGGAACCGCTCTATAACTGTCATAGAATGTATTATAGGCAGCCGAAACCTGCTTGGCCTGCGAAACAAGCGTTGCAATCCTGGCATTACTTATCAGTTCTTGACCTTTAAGAACCCCACCAATCAGAAGCCCGATGATGATCATGACGATCGATAATTCGACGAGGGTGAAGCCAGTATTATTTCTCATCGATTTCTTTCCATTCACTCCAGTCCGAAAATCAGATCGCAGCTCGACCTTGTCACATCGGTCGCATATCCGTTTGATGAATTTATTCCATTCCCGGGCGTGCCGCACCCCGTTTGATAGCCCATGCTAATAGCGCCCATGACGCCGCTATTTGCGACACCATCATCCATTTTCGTATCTATTTTCCATGCCTGCTGAGGGGAAGCTGAACAAACATCAAGATTTCCGACATCTACTCCACAATTCCATGCCCCGTCTATATTCACGCGCGTAATCAAAACGAGTTTCCACATTTGCAGATAACCATTCGTAGCTCTGCTTTGCGCAGTCCTGGCAAAAAATCCGCCTGCTATTTCACTTTCCGGATGAGTGATCCCCCAGTCGGACTGAGAAGCCATTGGACTTATCCCGCCCAGTAATCCAATTAAAGCCAGATGCTTCCAGTATTGCGTATTCTCACTGTCTATAGCGGAAGATACATCCCACCACGGGAAAGCCCCGATATCCCCAAGTAGCAAATTTCCATTGCCATTCACGCAAGAGGACGCCGCATCGCAAGAAGGTATCATTGTCGTGGCATATGGAATGTCGCCGGGCATGGCGTTGTAGCTATCCAGAAATGTATTATGTGCAGCTACAATTTGTTTTTGAAATGATATGACAGAGGCCAGCCGGGCGTTCTCGATTAATTCTCTGCCTTTTAAAATTCCGCCGATTAAAAGGCCGATAATGATCATAACGATCGATAATTCGACGAGGGTAAAGCCACTATGCGGACAGAATTTTCTTTTTGCCATTTATGGCGCCAACCAGAAAAACATATCGCAGCTTTTTACGCTATTACCTTCATTATAACCTTTTGGGCCATTAATGCCAGTGTTCGGTGTGCCGCAACCATTTCTAAATGACATACTTATCGCGGCGATTTTTCCTGATTGCGCATGCCCATCATCTAATTTGTTATCAATCCGGAACGCCTGATTTGGAGAAAGCGAGCATTCCTCGAAATTTCCAGTTGCAACGCCACAAAGCCATTGCCCGTCATCACGCGATCTTGTCAATATCGTCAATCCGGCCACGGAGGCATATCCTCCGCTGCCACGTGTCGTTGTAATCTGGAATCCCCCGGCGATGGGTGACTCTATATGAGTTTTACCCCAGCCGACTTCACTGGCCGAGGGATTAACCCCGCCGATCAGATCCGCCAGCGCCAGATGCTTCCAGAACTGCGTGTTTTCACTGCCGATCGTCGAGACTATATCTGACCACGGGTTACCGACTTCTGCGCCAACCTTCTGATTGCCGTTGCCGTTTACGCAAGAGCTCTGGTCATTACAACCAGGGATCATTGTACGTGCGTAGGCGAGATCCCCCGGCTTTCCGCGATAACTGTCCCAGAACGTATTATAGGCTGACGTGATTTGTTTCGTTGTTGCGATAACGGTGTTAAGCCGGGAATTCTCGATCAATTCGGCACCTTTCAAGATGCCGCCGATCAGAAGGCCGATAATGATCATGACGATAGATAACTCGACAAGAGTAAAGCCACCCTTGCGCTTCGATTCACTTTTCATGGCCATATGCTACATTATTCTTCTTAATTTTCTATTTATTATTTAAAATTGTTATTATTTATCAAAAACATATTGCATGATTAGCATCAAAATCGCGGCAAAAGAAAATGTCAGCGGCAGCGTTAATATCCACGCCCAGACGATACGCCCGAACACACCCCAGTTCACCGCAGACGCGCGCTTGGCTGTACCCACACCAAGTATCGCCGAAGAAATTACCTGTGTCGTGCTCAGCGGCACGCCGAAATGCGATGCTGTGCCGATCACGATGGATGCGGTTGTTTCTGCCGCAAAACCATGAATGGGCTGGAGCTTGATCAGCTTATTGCCCAGCGTATGGATAATCCTCCAGCCGCCGCTCCATGTGCCAAGCGCCATGGCAATTGCACAGGACAGAACAACCCAGAATGGAATCTCGAAATTGTCTTGCGGGTTCACAAGCACCAAAGCCAGCGCAATAATCCCCATTGATTTTTGCGCGTCATTACGACCGTGTTCGAAGGCCATGAAACCTGCCGAAAATATCTGCAGCTTGCTGAAGACACGATTGATCGTGCCGAGATTCCATTTATAGACAAGCCATGTAAGGGCCACCATTAATATAAAACCTACGGAAAGCCCTACGACAGGAGAAGCAAACATAGGAATAACGATTTTCTGCGCGACTGTATCCCAGTGAATACTGCCCTCTTGCGCTGTTGAGGACACAAAACTTGCACCTAAGAGAGAACCAATCAAGGCATGAGAAGAGCTGGTCGGCAGCCCCTTCCACCATGTAATCAGGTTCCAGATAATCGCGGCGATAATAGTGCAAAATACCGTCGTCAGCGTGATGGTAGCCGCATCGACAAGACCCTTGCCAATGGTCGCCGCCACTTCCGTTCCTGCCAAAGCACCAATAAAGTTCAGTACCGCGCCATAGATAACGGCCTTGGATGGCGACATCACTTTGGTCGAAACAATCGTGGCGATTGCATTTGCCGAGTCGTGAAAGCCATTGATGTAATCGAAGATAAGAGTCAGACCGATGACGACGCACAAAAAAATAAAAATTGGTTCCATGCTATTTATGCTTAAGAACGATTTCAACAGCGATGCTGCCGGCATCGCGATAACGGTCAATCACTTTTTCCAGCATATCATAAATATCTTTGCGCAAAATCAGCTCCCGCGCCGATGTTTCATTGGAAAACAAAGATACGAGAAGCTCTGCCAGAACGGCGTCGCCTTTCATTTCCAGATCGAGAAGAATATCCGTTTTTGTTATGATCAAATCGCTCGCTTTTCCTTTACCGAGCGCGGCAACCATCTCATTCATGGCTTCGCCTTCGAGGCAGATCAGATCGACCTGCTTTGAAAAACTCCCGTCTTCCAGGGAAATGCCATGCAGATCTATCCTTTCGCGTACCTTGTCTATTGTCTTGGTGATCTTATAAAGATGAGCGGCGAATTCCTGAATATCTTCACGATCAAACGGTGTGATGTAAGTCTGGCATAGGGATTTCGTAATATTCGACATCGTGCTTTTAGCCGATTGTTTCGAATTAGAAATCAATTCACCCAAGCGATGCCTTTCTGTAGCATCTGATGTCTGTATATATTCTTTAAGGTGGCAGGCACTCTTATGCGCTGCGCTAGAGAGTGATTCGAGAAGATGGGAAAATTTATCCTGACGCGGCATTAAAGCTGATATTTTCATATTTTATCTCCCTGAAAATCTTTAGCCAATCTGCCATATTTTATGCCCTGCACAAAATAGATAGTGCCGATTCCAAAATTCTGATACGATTCGTTTTAGAATACCTCCTTGCCTCTTACCCAATCGGGTCTTTCATTGCGGTTTAATTTATTCTGTTTCGTAAATCGGCCCATCGATCCCTGCTTAAGGGCGAATGAGGCCACTCCGCTGATCGAGGCATTATTCCCGATCCTTTACCGAAAGGCAGCCGCTCAAACGCAAGCTGCCTTTTTTCATGCCTTTTCACCCTCAACCCGAACCGGAAGGAATACCCATGTCCAGAGATAAAAACCGTAATAAGCATTCTACGAATGTTGTCCGTCCGAGTTTTGAGGAAAAATGGCATCCGCTGGAATCTCAGATCGATAATAGCCGTGACAAATCCTATCTGCGCAAGGTCAAACCCCGTACCGACGGCCAGCGGGAATTAATGGAAGCGATCAACGGCCACAACCTGACCCTTGCATTGGGACCTGCCGGATCAGGTAAAACCTATCTTGCCATATCCGCCGCTGTCGAAGCTCTGGAAGCCGGTAAAATCGAACGCATCGTCCTTTCCCGTCCCGCTATGGAAGCCGGGGAATCCCTTGGTTACCTGCCCGGTGATATGCATGAGAAAATGGCCCCCTATCTTCGTCCGCTCTACGATGCTCTCGGCGACCGAATGGGCGGTAAACGCGTAAAGCAATATCTCGATGACGGCACGATCGAGATTGCACCGATCGGCTTTATGCGGGGCCGTACGCTCAACAATGCGTTCGTAGTGATCGATGAAGCGCAGAACTGTACCTATTCACAGTTGAAAATGCTTCTCTCGCGCCTCGGCTGGCATTCAACGATGGTCGTAACAGGCGATCCGGATCAGTCCGATCTTCTGCCTGGCATGTCGGGTCTCGATGACATTTGCAAGAAAATGGAAGAGATCAAAAACATCGCGGTCGTCAGATTAAAACAGGCGGATATCGTCCGCCATCCTCTTGTTGCAGAGATGCTCGAAGTAATCTAAGCGCTAAACAATACTGGACTTATTTGGCATGGACCCTAAAATAGGGTCCATGTCTTCATTGAGCCCTGTTAAAGATCGCCTTATTCGTACCGCCCTGCTGGCTGCTATTGGCCTGTGCCTTGGGGCGCTTATTGCCGGAGTAAGTGCGCTTTCTTCCAAGAAAAACGACAATACACCCGCTATTTTAAATGTGGCCGGTGTCGGCGGCCCTTTTGAATTGACAGATCAGGACGGAAAAACCCGCAGCGAAAAAGATTTCGCCGGTAAATACAAACTTATCTATTTCGGCTTTACGTCCTGCCCGGCTATCTGCCCGACCGAACTGCAAAAAACCGCAGAAGCGTATAAAGAATTATCGGATAGCCAGAAAGACCAGATCCAGTTGATCTTTATTACGGTCGACCCGGAACGCGATACGGCGAAAGTTTTAAAAAAATATGTAGAGCTGTTTGACCCGTCCATGGTGGGCCTGACCGGAACACTGGAACAGATTGAGGCTGTCAAAAGCGAATTTAAAGTCTATGCCGCAAAAGTGCCTGATGGCCCATCTAAAGATGATTACACAATGGACCACTCGTCATTTATTTACTTTATGAGCCCCGACGATAAACTCATTACGCTTTTTAAAACACAGCAAACGGCTTCAGAAATGGAAGATTTCATTCGTAAATACTTGAAGAAAAATGCAGGAAAATAATATAGTAATCCGTCTGGCGACAACCGATGATGTCGCCTCTCTTGAAGCCATAGAAAAATCCGCCGCCAGAAAATTTCAGAAACATCTGAATATCGAAGATACCGGAACTACCGTTCCTTTAGAAATCCTCATAGAGGCGCAAGCCAAAAATCTTTTATGGGTTATAACTCACGAAACAGACAAGATAGGATTTCTATGTTCCAGACTCGTTGATAAACAGCCCCACATAGAAGAATTTTCGATAGACTTTACCTATCAGGGCAACGGCTATGGCAGGGAATTTCTACGCTTCTTTATAAATTGGGCAAAGAATTCAGGATATAAATATATAAGCCTGACTACCGATAAAATCATTCCGTGGAACGCGCCGTTTTATGCACGCTATGGTTTTGAGAAAGCAGATCCTGACGAAAATCAATCTGAGCTTTCATCGGTTCTCTTGAGAGATAAAACCAAAAACCCGATACCTGAAAACCGCATCGCTATGATCTATAATTTCTAAGCCGTAATATTATCGATCAATCTTGTCGTGCCGATCCATGCCGCTGCCAGAATTCTTTTCTCGATTTTACTTCCCGTATCGGCGCTTTGCAAAGTTTTTGCATCGCGGATATCGCAATAATCGACCTTGGTGAATCCACGGATTTTTAGCTCCG
>QFOT01000067.1 GCA_003241285.1 Micavibrio aeruginosavorus | reverse complement strand
GGTAAGGCTGTGGCCCGGCCCGATAGAAACCACCTGATTAAGCCTGCAAGAAGGCTAAGCCTCGTTGGCCCGACTTAAACTGCAAACGATGTCCCGCAGCCGCAGCCGGATTTGGCATTGGGGTTCGTTACTTTAAAGTCTTCGCCCATCATGTTGATGACATAGTCGAGAGTCGAGCCTTCAAGCAGGGGAAGCGAGATTTCGTCGCTGACGATGGCCTGATCGAAGATTTTGTCGTCTTCGGCGATTTTATCGTCCCATGAGAAAATATACTGGAAACCGGAACATCCGCCGCCTTCGACCGTTAGTCTTAGGTTAAGAAGAGGATTGCCTTTAATTTCACGCATTTTGTGAACGCGTGTAATGGCGGCTGGTGTAATGATAAGTTCAGGCATGGATTATTATATCGGTCACTCTATTTAAAATTCCAGTTTTTATATTCTATTTATTTCAGTTTTAGGAGGCATTATGTCGTCAAAATACCAGCTTTATTATTCTCCGGGCGCCTGTTCCATGGCGGTTCACGTGGTTTTGCATGAATTAAACCAGCCTTTCGACCTCAATGAGGTAAATTTACGGGCGCAGCGCGATCCGGCTTTTCTGGCTATTTCTCCCCGTGGGCAAGTGCCGGTCCTAATCGAGGATGGAATGCCGATTTATGAAGGGGCGGCGATTATTATCCATTTATGCGAGAAATTTAAATCCGACCTTATACCGGCGGAAGGTGTTTCGCGCGGGCTGGCTTTGCAGGCGCTGATGTTTATGAATGCCAGTATGCATCCGGCTTACAGCAAGTTCTTTTTTGCCAAAAAATCGGCTATCGATGAAAAAGCCAAAAAAATCATCTGCGACGAGGCGTGTGATAAAATTCAAGAGCTTTGGGATCTGGTCGATCAGCATCTGGAAACTCACGCTTATCTCGCTGGCGACAAGATTACGGCGGGTGATATCCTGATGACGGTTTTTGCCAACTGGACCGATATTTCCAAGCCGCTAAAGCTTGGTAAAAATGTCAAGCGCGTAATTACGGAAGTCAGCCAGCGGCCATCCTACCAGATGGCTCTGGAACATGAGGGAATTACCTATAAGGCCGCGGCTTAAAGGATTTAATGTTAGGCCGGGTAAGGGAGGAATCCCTTGCCCGGTTTTCCTATTCCGTCTATTGTCGCCCTATGCCCCAAGCCCTCGCAAATGACGATCAAAATACACTGGCCTATAATTACTGTGCCCTGCCGCTGGCTTCTTATGCCTGCCGCCCGGACCAGTCGAAAGGCCGTCTTTTCGAAGAAGAGGAAAGCCGTCATCGCACGCCATTCCAGCGTGACCGGGACCGCATTATTCACTCCAGCGCGTTTCGCCGCCTGAAATATAAGACCCAAGTATTTGTCTATCACGAAGGCGATCATTACCGGACCCGTCTGACCCATACGCTGGAAGTATCCCAGATTGCCCGTACGCTGGCGCGCGCGCTTTTGGTCAATGAAGATCTGGCAGAAGGAATCGCGTTATCGCATGATTTGGGCCATACGCCGTTCGCTCATATGGGCGAAGAAGCACTTAAGAAATGCATGGATGCGCTCGGCGGGTTTGAACATAACGATCAGTCATTGCGGATTCTGGTACAGCTCGAAAATAAATACCCGCGCTTTCAGGGTTTAAATCTGACCTGGGAAACGCTGGAAGGTGTCGCCAAGCATAACGGGCCCTGCCTGCGCAAAAAACAGCAGCCTGATTTATCCGTCCTGCCGGTCACTCTTTTTGAGCTTTCAAAGAAGACTGATCTGAAGCTTGACCAATATGCGTCCGTGGAGGCGCAGGTCGCCGGAATTGCCGACGATATCGCGTATAATAATCACGATGTAGAAGACGGGCTTCGCGCTGGATTTTTTACGCTGGAAGAACTGGCCCAGATGCCATTTATTGGCAACATTATTGAAAATGTTAAAAAGTCTTATCCGGGGATCACGCCGACTATTCTGGTGGCTGAGATGATCCGCGATATGATTGGTGCCATGGTGACGGATGTTCTGGAAGAGAGTCAAAAGCGCCTAAAAGAGATCAAGGCGTCAAGTCCGGACGATGTCCGTCAGGCGTCGCGCCAGACGGTGGCATTCTCACCGAAGATGTTTGATGATATCGAGGCGCTGCGGTCTTTCCTCTATGCCCGCATGTATCGCCATTATTCATTGCAGCGTATCTGGGCGAAGGTCGAGCGGATAATTCCCGACCTGTTCACTTCCTTCACGAATAAATACACATTGATGCCCGACCATTGGCAACGTCGCGTCGAAGAGGCGGGCGGGCTGACAAATGATAAGGCGCGGGCCAGAATTGTCTGCGATTACATCGCGGGTATGACGGATCGCTATGCGATACGTGAGCATGAGCGTTTATATGATTTATATTGGGATCTCAAATAGTTAGATCTTTGAGTAAAAGCACATTGGAAGGATATTGATATGGCTAGACGTGATGAATTCGATGATGAAGGTTTTTTGGATAGCCTCTTGAATCGTAAGGGAAATACAGAGTTGCCTGCCGGGCTTCGCCGGATATTTATTGTAATTGGCGTTTTAGTTCTGATCAGCATTATAATAGCTGTTGTCTCTGCCGCTATTCCATCAAAAGAAAATGAAGCCGACATGGCGCCCGTGCCGATTATTCGCGCTGACTCTGCCCCCTATAAAATCAAGCCCGAAGATCCGGGTGGCATGAAAGTTCCAAATAAAGACAGCACGATATTCGAAACGCTTAAAGGTGAGCAGGAAGAAAACAAGGTCGAAAATCTGTTGGAAGACGAGAGCGATACGGCAGCTTCCGTCGCCCGTCAGGAAGTAGTATCCAAAGTCATCTCCAAGTCTGAACCTATTACTGATATCAATGATTTGAAACTGGACTCTGAACCGGCAGAAGAAGAATTATCAGCGCCGCCCCAAACTTTCAGTGAGCCTGTTGCCCAGCCTGTTGCCCAGCCTGTTGCAAAGGTAGAAACAGCGAAAGTTGAAACGATCAAAAAAGAGCCGAAAGAAACAGCGTCGATTATCGATACGCTCAAAGCCGACTCCAAACCGAAAGAGTTGCCGGTTCCTAAAACGGAAACATCCAAAGCGGCCCCGATGCCATCGGGCGGCTCGACCTATATCCAGCTCGCGGCTGTGAAATCCGAAGCCGAGGCCTCCAGCCAATGGGCGAAGTTCAAGGCAAAAAATCCGGAACTGGGTGCTCTCTCCATGCGCACACAAAAAGCCGATCTTGGGCCGAAAGGAATTTTCTACAGAATTCAGGCGGGGCCACTTTCTGCTGCCAATGCCACAAAAACCTGTACCGCCATTAAAGGACGTGGCGGTTCCTGTATTATCGCAAAATAGGAAAATCTCATGCTGGAACCCAAGGAAGTCGAAGTCGACGAATATCTCGCGGAAACCGCTTATGCTTTATGCGACAATATCGTCAATTATTATCGTGATGGCGACGGCACGGATTTTCACTACATAACGGCCTTGTGTGCCGTGTCCTGTCTTGCCGGAGAAATGGTATTCCGCTCGGTTCATAATTTAAAGGATATGCAGTCTAAATTATATGATGAACTGTTTGTCCTGTCGGATGAGGTGAACAGAATTATTTCCGAAGATCAGGAAAAGCCAACTGTATATGATTGTGTCGCATTGCTGGCTATGCAGGCGGGGGCTCAGGAAGCCGATTTTCCTGACTGGAATGCCATACTTGAAAAATCTGTTGAAGCGATGACGCAAGGCAGGCTTATGCCTGAATTGCCGCTCGAAGATGATCAATATCCGTTCGATATGCCGCTGGGTTTTTGCGCCGAAACACGAAAAGCGACCGATCTTTTCTTCAAGGAGCGCGACGTTCAGAATAAGGATGAGAAAGTGCTCGTTCTGGCGATAGCTGTAGGATCGCTTATTCAGGCGATTGATGAGAAAAACATCTATTCGATGAAGCAGCTGCTGGAAATTGCATTTTTAGTCATAAATTTCTCGGCCAAAGTGATACCGTTCGATGAGAATTATAAAGATAAACTGGGATTGTAATCATGGCTGAGCAACCGTTGCCACTTGCCTGTATATTCTCTATTGAGGGCGAAACTTTAACGCATGCGGAGCGCTCTCTGTTTTCCGCAAGCCAGCCTTTCGGTTTTATTCTCTTTGGACGTAATTGCAAAACCCCGGGGCAGTTAAAAGCGTTATGTGCCGATTTACGCAAATGCGTGGGCTGGGACTGCCCGATATTGATCGACCAGGAAGGCGGGAAGGTCGCTCGCCTTAAATCTCCGCAATGGGATGCTTATCCGTCTGCGCGTCATTACGGCGAAGATATGGAGCGTGATCTGAATGGCGGACGGCTCAAGCTTTCCAAGGATATGATGGAAATGGCGAAGATGCTGCTGGAAAGCGGCATCGATGTGAACTGCGCCCCGGTGCTTGATGTATTGACGGACGAAACGCACGACGCGATTGGAACGCGCAGCTTTTCTTCTGATCCGCAAATCGTCGCCGAAGCGGCAGACGCGGTATGTGAAGCTTTCCTCGATATCGGCGTGACGCCGGTCATCAAGCATATGCCCGGACATGGAAGGGCAAAGGTCGATAGTCATCATGATCTTCCCAAGATTGAGGCGTCGCTGGAAGAGCTGATACAAACTGATTTCATCCCGTTCAAAAGGATTGCAGACGAGCCTTATGCTCTCTCAGTCTGGGCGATGATGGCGCATATTATCTATACGGATATCGATACGGACCGTCCCGCCAGCCTGTCCAAAAAAGTCATTTCTGAAGTGGTCCGTGAGCAAATCGGCTTTAAAGGATTGATATTGAGCGACGATTTGGACATGAAAGCTCTGGATAAGTATGGCTCAATCGCCGAAAGAGCGATTGAATCCTTGCAAGCGGGCTGCGATCTTGCTTTGTATTGTTGGGCAAAAATCGATGTTATGGAACAGCTGGCCGCTAATTTGCCGCCTCTGTCAGCCATCGGTTGGGAACGCTGGCAAGCCTCGATCAATGCAGATTGGGCTGCCTGAAATTAAGGCCTTAATTTAGGTAAGTTATGACCGAAGAAGTTTTTGTAGAAGACGAGCGTAAGATCGCATCGGAGGCCGAACAGCCTGACGATGCTCTCGTGCTGCATTTAAATTCCTATGAAGGGCCGATCGATGTCCTGCTTCAACTTGCCCGCGATCAAAAAGTCGACTTGACGCAAATTTCTATTCTCCAACTCGCTCGGCAGTATCTTGCCTTTATCGACCGGGCGCAGGAGCTTTCCCTCGATGTCGCTGCCGAATATCTTGTCATGGCGGCATGGCTTGCATATTTGAAATCACGGCTGCTTTTGCCTCGCGAAAAAGAAGAAGATGATGAGCCGTCCGCTGAAATGATGGCGGAAGCTCTGGCTTTCCAGTTGCAGCGTTTAGAGGCTATTCAAGCGGGCGCTCAGAAAATGGCGCGCCAGATGCGCGAATATCTGACAGTTTATGGTCGCGGCCATAAAGAAGCTTTCAAGGCTCCGGAGCCGGATAAATACACGGTCGATCTCTACCAGCTGTTAAAAGCCTATGGTGATATCACCCAGCGAAAAACCTCGACCCAGTATAAGCCGGTTTCCTATCCCGTTATGACGATGGAAGAAGCTTTATCGCGCATGACCGTTATGCTTGGTCGTCTGCCGAAGCAAGGCACGACATCTGTCTGGACGACACTCAACAGCTTCATGCCGGAAAATATCAAGGAAGTGCTGCTCCATAAATCGTCAATGGCGTCTTTGTTTACGGCGTCCCTTGAGCTTGCCAAGCAGGGTAAGCTGGAAATTCGCCAGGAAGAAAACTTTAAACCTATTTATCTGCGTGTCGTAGAGCGTGAGCCCTACGTTCCCGAAGAAACACCCCAAGCTGAGGTACAATCCGCATGAGTGAAGCTGCTGAAGAAGTAGAAATCGAAGAGGAATTCGATCTTCCTGAAGAAGAGAAGATCGAAGATGCGCAAGTTATGCCGCTCGAAGATCCGGCGCAGCAAAAACGCGTTATCGAGGCTTTGATTTTCGCATCACCTGAGCCTGTATCATTGCGCTCCATTCAGGCGCGATTGCCATCCTCTGCCGATGTCGGCGGTATGCTGCTTGAAATTCAAAAAGAATTCGAAGGGCGCGGCGTTAATCTCGTCCAGCTTGAAGATGTGTGGGCATTTCGAACAGCCTCCGATATCGGGCCGCATCTGGCGCTGACTAAAAAAGAAGAGAAAAAGCTTTCCCGTGCGGCATTGGAAACAATGGCAATCATCGCGTATCACCAGCCGGTTACCCGTGCAGAAGTTGAAAATATCCGCGGCGTGGCTACTAATAAGGGTACGCTGGACGTATTGATGGAATCCGGCTGGATCAAGCCGGGCCGCCGCCGCGAAACGCCGGGCCGTCCTGTGACATGGACGACGACAAACCAATTCCTGGATGATTTCGGCGTTTCCAATTTGAACGATCTGCCGGGTCTGAACGAATTGAAAGCATCGGGACTTCTTGATACAAGGCCTGCGATCGATACAATTCCGGGCGCAGACCTTTTCAAATCAGAAAATGACAATATATCTGAAGGAGAGAAAGAGCGCCCATTGGGAGAGTTCGATCAGGAAACGGACGACGAAGCAATTGAAGAGGAAAAAGACATGATACCAGTACAATCTGACGATGATATCGATGACGCCGTCGAAATCGATGAAGATGAAATGGAATCTTCGGAAGAAGAGTCTGATGAGGACGATTCCGATGAAGATGATGATGAAGATTACGACGACGATGATGATTCCGATGACGACGATGACGACGATGATGATGATGACGATGAGGACGAAGATTAATGTCCCTGGTTCATTGGCTCGTCGTAATTCTTGTCATTATCGTGATCTTCGGGGCCGGACGGTTGCCGAGCGTCATGGGTGATCTGGCTCAAGGCATCAAGGCTTTTAAGCGCGGCATGAAAGACGAAGAAATTTCACCGCCCAAGAAAGTGGACGACGGAACGGTCGTTGAAAATAAAGTCAAAGATACGACGGAAGTTTAAAACAATCCCATCCCCGCCAAAAGCGGGGATATTTTCACGGAATAACAATGCTCGATTTCAGCTGGTCAGAATTAATGGTGGTGATCGTCGTCGCAGTTCTTGCTGTCGGCCCGAAGCAGCTGCCGGAAGTCCTGCATGGCATGGGCAAGCTTTTCCGTCGTCTTCAATATATGCGCTATGCCGTCACGCGCCAGTTCGATGATTTCATGGAGCAAGCGGATTTACGCGAAATACGCGATCAGACCCGTATCGTCACGCCGGATTTATTCGACGAAGAATTGGCAGATGAAGAATATATCACCAAGCCCGTGAGTGCGGCGAAGCCACCCGAGCCGGAAGAAGCAAAACTTGTCGAAGGTGAGGAAAAACAGTCATGATCACCGATCTTGATTCAACATCCCAGCCTTTGATCGATCACCTGACCGAATTGCGCAAGCGTGTATTATGGTCTGTCGTTATCATGTTGGTCGGCACCGGAATTTGTTATCATTTTCGTGATAATATTTATGGATTTCTGGTGAAGCCACTAGCGGATGCTATGGGACCGGATGATTCACAGCGTTTAATTTATACCAATCTTACGGAAGCTTTTTTTACCTATGTCAAAGTTTCGGTTTTTGCTGGATGCTTCCTGACATTCCCTTTTCTGGCAACGCAAATATGGATGTTTATTTCGCCAGGCCTGTATAAGCGCGAGAAGGCGGCCATGCTGCCGTTTTTGATCGCGGCACCCATCATGTTCTTTCTTGGCGGCGCGCTTGTTTATTACATCGTGATTCCCGGCGCGTGGAAATTCTTCTTAAGCTTTCAAAGTTCGGGATCTGAAACGGTATTGCCGATTATGCTGGAAGCCAAGGTAAGCGATTATCTCGATCTGATAATGGTATTGATATTTGCCTTCGGCTTAGCTTTTCAAATGCCGATCGTACTGGCATTGATGGCCAAGGCGGGGATTATCAGCGCGCAGTGGCTTGCTGCAAAGCGGCGATACGCCATTGTCCTGATATTTATTGTTGCTGCAATTATCACCCCGCCTGATATAATCTCGCAGATAGCATTGGCGATCCCGCTAATGATCCTCTATGAGATATCCATCCTTTTGATCAGACGTTCGTCGAAAAATCCTAATGCCAACACCCCTTGATATTTACAAATCCAAACTTGTCACAGGCCAGCTAGACGCCGATCCTTTGCAGGAAGAGGCGGTGGCTCATTTCGACCGCCTGCAATATGAAGCGATCCGCTATCATGTTCACGATAAAAAAGGTGGTTGGCTTAATCGCATGGCGATTTTCAAGGGGGACCGTCCGGCGCCAAAAGGCGTCTACATATACGGGCCTGTCGGTCGCGGTAAATCCATGCTGATGGATGTGCTGTATGAATCCATCCCGCCCGGAATTAAAAAACGCCGCGTTCATTTTCACCAGTTTATGATAGAAGTGCATGATTATATCCATTCCCGCCGTTTCGACTCGGCTGGGATGAAGGAAGGCAAAGACGAGCTTTTGCCGGCACTGGCCTCTATTATCTCAAACCGCTGTAAAGTTTTATGCTTCGATGAATTTCATGTTACCGATATCGTCGATGCAATGATTTTGGGCCGCCTTTTTTCCGAGATTTTCGATCATGGCGTATCCGTGGTGGCGACTTCTAACTGGGCACCGGATGATCTGTATAAAGGCGGTTTGCAGCGTGACCGCTTCCTGCCTTTCATTGATTTAATCAAAAAACGCATGGATATCGTCAATCTGAATGGAGATATCGATTACCGGGCGAGAAAACTAAAAGAAATGAGCGTTTATTTCTCGCCCCTTGGCAGGGAAAGCGCGGACCGTGCCAATAATTTATTTGCCAGCCTCACTGAGAATGAAGAGCCATATCCTGATTTAATCAGCGTTAAAGCACGCACGATCGAAGTGCCGGTTGTCGCCAAAGGCGTGGCCCGTTTTAGTTTTGCCCAGTTGTGCGAACGGCCTTTGGGGGCTGAGGATTATCTGGCGATCGCCAAGCGGTATCACACAGTTTTTTTGGAAGATATCCCGAAGCTCGGATACGATCGCCGCAATGAAGCCAAACGCTTTATGACCTTGGTTGACGTATTTTACGACAATCATCGTAATTTGGTGATTACCGCCGATGCCGCACCGGATAAATTATATTCCGGTCATGATCATGCCTATGAATTTGAACGTACGGTCAGTCGCTTACAGGAAATGCAGACACAGAGCTATCTCAATCATCCTAAATAGTTTAAAATAAAGCCATGTCCTTTTTTGGTAAGCTGTTTAACAAGGAAAAAAATGCGCTTAAAAGCCGCCAGCTTGCATTGTCAGGCAAAGCCGAAGACCGCCTAAAAGTCGCAAAAAGCAAAAATACCCAGCCTGAGCTTCTTTATTATCTCGCGCAAAACGATCCTGATGCATCGGTGCGCCAGGCGGTGGCTAAAAATAAATCGACGCCCGTTCATGCGAGCTCGGTGCTGGCAAAGGATGCTGATGAAGATGTCCGTCTGGCCCTTGCCAGTCGCCTTATGAAGCTATTGCCGAATTTATCCGAAGACAAGCAAAGCCAGCTTTATACATATGCCATTCAGGCGCTTGGCACTCTGGCGGTCGATGAGGTATTAAAGATACGTATCGCGCTGTCCTCGACGCTTAAAGATCATGCGCATGCGCCGCCTAAAGTAGTAGGACAATTGGCCCGCGATATTGAAAGGGAAGTCTCCGAACCTGTTTTGAGATTTTGCGCAGCGTTATCAGATGAGGATTTGTTGGATATTCTAAAAACCCATCCGGCGGCCTGGGCCGTGCAGGCGATTGCCGGACGCCATAATGTCAGCGAGGCCGTCAGCCAAGGCGTTATCGAACGCGAAGACGTACCAGCGGGATTGATATTGATGGATAACAAAAGCGCGAATGTTTCGGTTGCTACCATGACGACAATTGTCGAGAAATCGAAACTCCAGCCGCAATGGCAAAAACCAATCGCCATACGCCGTAATTTACCGGCTAATCTGGCTTTGGAACTTATCCAGTTCGTCGATGCGAAAGTCCGCGATCTTCTTTTGCAGCGGACCGATTATGATACCAAAACGATGGGGGAGATTGCGCAAGTTGTTCGTCGCCGTCTCGATTTCATGGATGAAGCAGACACAAAAAAAATAAGTCCCGAAGAGCGCGTCCGGCAGATGATTAAGGCTAAAGCCTTGAACGAAAATTCAGTATCCGATGCGCTGGCGGTACAGGATAAGGATCTGGCGCTGGCCTGTCTGGCCGCTTTGGCAAAAGTGCCGGTGGCAGTTGCCGAAAAAATTATGTCTTTGAAGACCCCTAAACCGGTTATTGCGCTGGCATGGAAAGCGGGCCTGTCGATGCGTGCGGCCTTGAAATTACAGCAGGAACTAGCGTATGTGCCCCACAATGAGTTGATATATCCGCGCGGTGGGACCGATTATCCGTTGACCCAGAAAGAAATAAACTGGCAACTCGAATTTTTCGGTATCAAGCCATAATTTATTAACCAACTCGCGCTAGAATTTATTGCCATGTCGATATTCAATCTTTCCCTTTTAACGCCTGACCCTG
>QFOT01000211.1 GCA_003241285.1 Micavibrio aeruginosavorus | reverse complement strand
GCGGATTTTGCCATCGTTTGCGATGCCCGGGTAATCACGTTCGTCATGTAGAAATTTTTTACTGCCGATATGAATGGCGCCGAATTTACAGGGCCCGTTTTACCAAAATCTTCCCATTGAGCCGGTTCAACGGCATCTATTTTTGCAAAATGCGGGAATTCTTTCATAAGGCGCTGGCGAAGCTGGTACATATTGTCATACGGTAATGGCTTGCCAGTTTCGGCGGATAAGGCACGAAGGATTTTCCAGTCTTCTTTCGCTTCGCCCGGCGCTGATGCTGCTTTTTTTGCCATCTGTACGCGGCCTTCCGTATTCACATACAGACCGTCTTTTTCTGTGTAGGCAGAGCCTGGCAGGATAACGTCGGCTCGGGATGCACCGATATCGCCATGGTGACCTTGATAGATAACGAAGGCATAAGATGATATCTGTGCGTTTACTTTTTCGGAATCCACGTTGAGAAGATAAACGACTTCCTGATCGGAAATTTCTTTTTCAGATGCCATGCCAAGATCAAGAGCCGTTACTTGCGCTGCATGGGCATGGAGCACGTTAAAGCCGTTCCAGTCGTCGCGCACCATGTTAAAGCTTTGCGCAATTTCCCGAGCCAGTGATTGTATTGCAATACCATCATCACGGCGAAAGGCTCCAGCTCCGATTATGATCATCGGATTTTTTGCGTTTTTTAGAACATCTGCAAAGCTATGTTTACCCGCAGCTAGTTCCTTTAACGAGTCAGGACCCGCACCGATATAGGTTGTCGGATAGCTCAAATCCGCCTGCTCACCAATCACGCCGACTTTTATTCTATTCGCCAGCCATGCCTTGCGTATCCGCGCATTGACCATCGCCGCCTCGATGCGAGGATTTGTGCCTACCAGAAGTATTGCATCTGCTTTTTCAATTCCGGCGATTGTCGAATTGAATAAATATCCTGCGCGGCTTGATACATCTATATGTATGCCCATCACGCCATCGACATCACCCAGTAAATCTTTGAGCACGATCATTTCTTCGGCAGCACATAGTTCGCCTACGACGCCTATAGACTTGGCTGTGGAGTTTAATTTAGCGGCAGTAACCGCAAAAGCTTCTTCCCAGCTTGCCGGGCGTAGTTTTCCATTCTCACGCACATATGGCTGGTCAAGACGCTGCGCTTTTAAGCCGTCATAGGCAAAACGGGTTTTATCCGAAATCCATTCTTCGTTTACACCTTCGTGCAGACGCGGCAGAACGCGCATTACTTCATTTCCGCGCACATCAACGCGGATATTGGAGCCAACTGCATCCATGACATCGA
>QFOT01000210.1 GCA_003241285.1 Micavibrio aeruginosavorus | reverse complement strand
CAGCCACAACATCGCTTCGAACCCGGCGATCGTCCGGCGCGCCGTTTTGAATGACTGGAAACCGCCGATCTTCGGCATGTTCTTCTTTACTCGGAAGTGATCGCTTTCGATGCCTTGCTGCAGATGCTTGGTGACATAATGGACCGGGTTCGGATGCAAAAGCCCATCATCGACGGCTGCTTTGATCGCAGAAGGAAATGTACTGGCGCCATCGGTCCCGATCTTCCCCGGCGATAGCAACTGCTCATCCTTGAGCATCTTGCGGAAGAAGCGTTTAGCGGCGTCGAGATCGCGCTTAGCCGTGAGCAAGAAGTCGACCGGGTTGCCGTGCTTGTCGATGGCGCGGTACAGGTAACGCCACTTGCCCCGGATCTTGACGTAGGTCTCGTCAATCCTGAATGAACCACAATGCGGCCGGCGAAACTGGCGCAGCCGCTTTTCGATGATAGGCGCATAGGCGAGGACCCACCTATTGATGGTGCTGTGGTCGACCTCGAAGCCGCGCTCGCGGAACATCTCCTCAAGATCTCTATAGCTGAGCGGGTAACGCAGATACCAGGCCACCGCCTGCACGATCAGCCATGCCTCGAAATGTCGTCCCTTGAAATCATCCTTCGACTGGCGCTTCAACTTCTCGGTAATGGCATTCAGAATCATGGCTACGCTCCGCTACATCGGGAGCGGAATTTCCACCGTTGTGGTCAACAGCACGTTAACCACAAAAATTTGCGACAGGCCCGTTTAACGGCATACCGGATCGGCCAGATCGTTGAGTTCACCGTTAAGGCACCTCATATTCGCAATCTCCCCAGTCGCAACGGCTTGCAGCCCCAATCGTTCTCAGTAGAGTTGCCGGGCGATTCGTCGCCTGGAGGAAATATGGCAAAGCAGACGAAACCGTTTATCGTCGAAATCAAGCAGTCCCGGAAAGTGAAGACCGGCGTTCAAAAGCCGTCGATCTGGGGTTCGTTGGACCTGCGAATGGCCGATGATCGCGAGCCACCTGTGGACCGGGCAGATGAAACGGCCGCCATCGTTGCTGGCGACCGGTCCGAGCGGATCATCTGAATAACGCTGTATCAGGCTGCCGCCCTCACTTCTGCTCCATCTGCCTGCAATCCGTGGAGGAAGGCGACCGCCCGCTGCGCATGGGCTGCCGCCTGAAAGATCGCCCGCTTGTCTTCAGCCAGTACCGATAACCAGGACTGAAGGTATGCGGCGTGGTCCGGCCGGGGCTCGAGTTCGGGAACGATCCCGAGATCAGCGCATAAAAAGCAGCTTCCGAGCTCCGCGATTAACTCTTCCCG
>QFOT01000066.1 GCA_003241285.1 Micavibrio aeruginosavorus | reverse complement strand
TTTTTGCTTGTCATATTTATTGAGGGCAACCGCAATATTCTCGAGGCCTTTATTATTTTCGCGCGAAATACGCTCCATCTTATTGATATTGTACATCTGGAGAAGCGGCGTGACCAAAAGCCCGACGACGATCAGGGCGATCGCAATCTCCAGTAAAGAGAGGCCTTTTTCGGACTGTCTGTTATCAATACCCTTCATACACACCCTGTTCCAAATTACTTTTTTAGGAATATCCCATAATAAGGATGACCCAAATTGATAAATTTTTATTTAATTTTGAAACTACTTATTAGTGAATTGTATCACGGCAGGAGGTTTATTGCCACTAAACCCGCAAATTATAGTGAGTTAACCCCGTCTTATTATCTGTATAAATATCGACCGAGCTTTCAATGACAGGAAATTCTGCCACGGAATCGCTCCCGGTGCCGGGGCGAGAATTGCCGGAAGAGGATTTTCCTTCCACGGCTTGACGAAATGCGCTGTTGTCCTGTGAGAATTCAAAAGACAGGGAAGACCCGTCCATCTGGACCCCTGCGTCTTTCAGGGCGCTTTCAAGCGCATAGGCGTCTTTCTGGAACAGGCTGGCTGTATCTGCTTTCTCTAATACAACGTGGACTTTCAGGGGGTCGCCTTTTTTGTATTTCATCTCGACTTGCAATTTGCCCAGTTCCGGCGGATCGAGGCGCAGGGAAATAGTCTGGGGGCCGCTCTCTTTCGCGTTCTTGGCGATAGCGGCGGCAACGGTTTGGATCGCAGGATGGGCTTGCGACGCGTAAGAGCTCTGCGCCACCGGCGACGAAGCGATGGTCATTGGGGTCACTGTTGCAGGCAATACGATCGGTGAGGCTGTCAGGCTTGTTTGTGAAGACGAGGCAAGCAAGGCAGAAGAAGGCAATAAAGCGGCGGTGTTATCGATCTGTGCGGCGATTTTGCCTTTGACCGCTGTGTCAGAGTGAGGGGCAGCAGGTGCCGGAGTGGCATTTGCCATTGGCTGCTGCGGCGCGGGTGTAACGGGCGCTTCCGGTTGTGGCGCGGCAGCTTGCGAAGTGGTTTGTGAAGTGGTTTGTGAAGTAGTTTGTGAAACAGGGCCCTGAAACCGCTGGGCGATCCTGTATTCTACCGGATCAAAACCTGTATCCGTGCCAGACAAATCCTCGGTGCCGGGTTCTATCGCGGCCAGGAGATCTGCATCCACATCAACTGGTGTTCCAGTCTGGATATTCACGGCTGCTGCTGTCGTGGTTGTGGCAACCGAAGGGGCTTGAGCTGCCGACATTTGCGCGGCGACAGCAACGGCAACGTTACCGACAGGCTTGGACTGGTTTGTGCTGACAGGCGTTTCAGGCGGCTGGAAAGTGACGGTGATAATTCCCGTATCGGAGTAAACGGGCTTCGGGGGCGTGGCTGTAGCATTGACAACTGGAGTGAATGACGTTCTATCCGATGGGGGCGCATCAAGGGGCAAAGGAGTGTCAGGTGAAATCTTTTCTTTCAAGGCGCCGAGCTGGGCTGGATCGAAGCCGCTGGCGATCAATCTTGGATCTGCCTCGATTGTTTTATCGACAGTCAGCGAGGGCGTTGTCACGACAGTGCTTTCAAGAACAGGCACGGCAACGGTAGTTGTTACAGATGTTTCAACTGTTACAGGTGTTTCAACAGGCACAGGAATTCCAGGTGTCAGGGCGGCCATCAACTCCGCGCTAAAGCCGCTATCAGATGGCGTTATCAACGCTGAGGCCGATGACACATCCTGCGGCAGGATCAGAAAGGCCGGGTCCATGCTGAATGTCGCGCCGACGCGCGGGGAAACTGTTTCCGCTGGGGCAGTATTTACCGACACGGCGGCAACCGTATCATTAGCGACTATCCCCGTATTTACCGGAAGAGGGGGCTGCGCGAGCGAGGGCATGCCCAGAAGGGATGCCATCATCTCGGCGAAAGACGAGCTTTCAGGCGACGAAATATCGCTTTCGTTTTCAGTCAGATAGGATTTTGCCGACGACTCGGATGTTTCCTGAGCCTGTTTCTTCTCTGGCCGCGGGGCATCTTTCGCCTGATAGGAGGGCGGCGGCGTGGCGGGCTTTGTAACTGGCGCAGAAGACGTGTAGGGAGTCATGCGATTATCCTGATTTAATAAGCTTCATTAAAGGCAGTGGCGACAGGCGTACTGGAGGCTTGTATTTTTCCGGCGGCACCGTAATTAGGCGCTTCGCTTTTGAGTGTTTCGCGGGCCGCATTGATCAGGCGATCCTGCACGCGGCGCATCGCGTCCGCCATTCTTAAGGACCAGCTCATGGATTCTTCGGCGAGGGCGGCCAGCTCATGCTGCTCGGCGACAAGCCGTTCACGCAGAGGGGTGTCCATTTTCTTGATCGTCGACGACCGGGCCTGTAATTCTTTGACAAGTATTTCATAGTCGCGGGTATAAGCTTCCTTGGCAGGCTGCAGGTTCAGGAATTTCTTGACGTCACGCACGCGCATGGCTTCGGTTTCTTTTTTATAGAGGTCTTTCAGGCCCATCATAACGCCCAGCATTGTCGCCATCGCTTTTTCAGGGCTGCCGGACATTAAATTGGCTTCGGAAGGAGGAGGGGTCATGGGCTAAAAAACTCCGTCTATTTAGAGGTTCAACTTATTCTACGAACGGTCAGCGCATTTGGGGCGCGTGTCCGATCATTAATTTGCAGTCATGGCATCTTTAACGATCGTGGCGATAACTTCCGGCGCGGCACCCGGATGGGAGGTTTCCGCCTGCAAGCGTATCAATTGCTCTTTGACATGGGTGGCGATACCGAAGCCGCCCTGGGAGGCGATCTGCTTGCCGTATTCATTCAAGGTAAAATCGCGGAATACTTCTTCGCCCTTGCCGCCGCCGAAATCTTCGCTGACTTTCATCATGTTCCACATCGGGCGCAGCATTTCGGTCACGAATACAGCTTCGAAATCCTGTGCCGTTTTATCAATCTTCTTCATATCCTTATCCGAAATGGAAGAAGCGGATTTGGCGGCATTCGCCATTTTGCTTTCGGCAGCGCGCAACTGCGCGGTTTGTAAAGCGGAAGAGGCCTGAGAGGTTGCGGCGGAAATATCGGACATTACATTGTCTCGATTTCTGCCTGCAGGGCGCCTGCAGCTTTGATAGCCTGAAGAATGGTGATGATATCACGCGGGCCAACGCCGAGCTTGTTGAGGCCGGTGACGAGATCCTGCAAGGTCACGCCATTTTCGAGGACGGCGAGTTTCGCGTCTTTTGACTGGTTGACCTGGATATCCGAACGAGGAACCACAACAGTCGAGCCTGTTTCAGAGAAGGGGTTAGGTTGTGACACTTGCGGCGTTTCATTTACTTTTATGGTCAAATTTCCCTGGGCAATCGCAATGGTCGATATACGGACATCGGAGCCCATGACGATGGTGCCGGAGTTTTCGTCGATAACGACTTTTGCGACTTGATCTGGTTCAACAGGCAGTTGCTCAATATCTGTGATCAGTTCGACAATGCCGCCCGGGTAGCCGTCAGGCTTTTTCAGGATAACGGTTGCGTCATTGGCTGCAGAAGCAATCTCGGCATTGGTAAAGCCGTTGATGGCGCGGGCAATGCGGCGAGATGTCGTGAAGTCGGGATTGCGCAAAGACAGGCGCACTTCCGGCAATTGATTGAGGTCGAAATCGATCTCGCGTTCGACGATACCGCCGCCTGCGATACGGCCACGGGTGGGCGTATTCTGGGTCACGGTCTGAGCTTCGCCGCCAGCGGCAAAGCCGGAAATGGCGATAGGACCTTGGCTGACGGCATAGACTTCGCCGTCCGCGCCTTTCAAGGGTGTGACGAGAAGCGTACCGCCTTGCAGGGATTTGGCATCGCCGAGCGTTGAGACGGTGACATCGACTTTGGAGCCTTGGGAGGCGAAAGGTGGCAGGGTTCCGGTAACCATAACGGCAGCGACGTTACCAGTGTTCAGATTCTGGCCACGGACATTGACGCCGAGGCGCTCTAACATGGCGATCAATGACTGGCTGGTAAAAGGAGAATTGGCGAGTTTATCGCCTGAGCCGTTCAAGCCGACGACCAAACCGTAACCGATCAGGACGTTGTCGCGCACGCCTTCAATATTGACGATATCCTTGATACGGGTCGTGCCTGCCTGCGCCTGCATCGAATTGCCGAACAGGGTCAGGATCAGAAAGAACAAGCCAACCCAGAAGAAGACCAGCCCGTCGAGATTTGATTTACGTCTTTTTACCTGTTTCATGCCAACCACCATTAAATTTTTATAATCGTTGATGATCTCCTTGCTAGGATCGTGCCAGTTTGAGGCGTAGGCAAAACTTGCCGAGTGGAAAAGGCCAAAAGATTTGATATGATGATTATATGAAGATCACAGGCCCCGATAAAACATCCAAAACCTCCGGCACAAAGAAAGCAGGGGGCGCCAGCAGTACAGGGGCCAGCGCTTTCAGTGGTTTACTAGGGGGTGCTGAAGAAACAACTGAAGCAGCGCATACATCCGGCGCAAATGCGATTGCCCGTCTTGACAGTCTTTTGGCGGCTCAAGGCGCGGAAGATCCGGCGGAGCGCGCCAGCCGCGGACGCATGAAAAAACGGGCCGACAGCGTACTGCGCGGCCTTGACAAAGTCCGCCTCGGCATTTTGACCGGCAATGTAAGTGTGGGCAATCTCATAGACATAGCAGACGTCGTTGCATCGCATCGTGAACGGATTCAGGATCCGCAGCTGGCGGCGATTCTGGATGAGATCGACCTTCGCGCCCAGATCGAGATTGCCAAAATGCGCATGGCTCTGGATGCGTCAAAAATGCTTTGATTGACAAATTTCATTTTTTATGTAAATTTTTGTATGGAGTTTTTACATGACAATTGTTATTTCCGGCTTCCCTGGCGTTGGTAAAAGCGAATTCAGCAGAAGAATATCTGGCTGTGTGGATTCTGACTCCAGCCATTTTTCATGGTTATTAGAGAACGGACAAAAAGTAAAAGATTTGGATGGAAAGGATATTCGTCATCCTGATTTCCCAAATAATTATATCAAGCATATCAAATCCCTAATAAATGGTGGCCAGACATCGATTATTTTTGTCTCAAGTCATAGAGATGTAAGGGATGCTCTTGTAAAAGCAGAAATTCCTTTTGTTTTAGTTTATCCTGATCGATCATTAAAAGATGAGTATCTTGCACGTTACTCAGGAAGAGGAAGTCCCGAAGGTTTTATTAATTTAATCAAGAATAATTGGGATGATTTTCTAATAGAACTTAAAGAGCAAGTAGGGTGTGAACATGTTGTTTTAAGTGCCGGTCAGTTTATGGCAGATACTATTGAATTTGAAAAATCAGACGCCCAACCAAAACCTCCTTCGCCTTTTTAATTTAAAAATCCTGACTTTAAATATTTTGAATCCATTCTATATCGCTGGCATGAAAGCCATTGATATTATTATCTTTATTCTCTTTTTGCCATCGGCGGTTTTTTTAGGCGGCTTCGCATATATGTCGAGCCGTAATCTATGCGAGCCGGGCGGGCCGCCGGTATTTTGCATCGGGATCAATTGGTTAGCAGATATCGTTTTTATCCCGATAATGATTTTAAGTGCAGGTGCGGGAATGTTTTTCCTTTGCCGAAGATTGCAAACAGATCGTTTTTAACCAATTGCTGATGTAGTGATTATTTCAATGATCCCTGCTTGCGCAGGGATAAGAGCCTGGAGCAGCGTAATAGGATTATGTTCCTTTTATTTTAATGCAAAATTATCTGGATGGATAGAGAATTGAAAACGAGCTCCTCTTGAGTTTTACCCCTGTTCGCCCTAACTTCCTGCGTCATAGATATTTTATAAATCGATTCTTATTCTGATTATCCTGAAAGGATTGCCCATTATGTCCAAAGCCGGTAGCGCCAACGTCCCGCCAGATTACAAACCGACCGACAAGGAAAAATTCATGAATCCGACAATGGTGGAATATTTCCGCCAGAAGCTGATTTCCTGGAGAGAAGAGCTTTTGCGTGAATCCAATGCGACGATTCATGACACGCTGCAAACCACTGAACTTCAGCAGCCGGATCTGACAGATCGCGCGTCTGCCGAAACAGACCATGCGCTTGAGCTGCGTACCCGCGACCGTGAGCGTAAATTGATTACAAAAATCAACGAAGCCTTGCTGCGCATCGATGATGGTACATATGGGTATTGTGAAGAAACCGGCGAGCCTATCGGTGTCGGACGTCTGGATGCACGCCCGATTGCGACATTATCGATCGAGGCTCAGGAACGTCACGAGCGTATGGAACGTACGCAAAGAGATGAGTAATCATCCAAAGATGATAAATTTAAAGCCCTCGTTAAGAGGGCTTTTTTCATGCGGGCTGGAAACGCCAGTTTTCTGACATTGGGCCTTTCCGGCTGCGCGCTTCGCTATATTCCTGCGCATGATGTGTCTTGTAATACTCCATTGCCACACAGGCTTTTTCAAGCGTTTCGAGCAAAGCCGAATTTACATGTGTTTTACTCGAATATTCACCGCAGCCATTTTCACATTGTACCTTAAAGCAGTTGTTAACGGCTTCCTGCGTCTGCTCTCTCCAGCTTTTCAGCTCACTGTATTTGATGCGAAAGCTGTCAAAAGTGGTTTTATGCTCAAAGCCCTGAAATTTATAAGGGAAATCGTTGTATTTGGCCAATATCCGCAGATGCGCATCATGTAGATGCTCCATCATTTCCATGCGGGTGAAATTTCGGTCCTTGAATTCAACTTGTATGGTTAAGCGCCCATTTTCTATTTTAACATTTGAAAAAACTGGCATTGCGACGCAATTAAAAGATGTGCCGGCAACAAGCATCAGGCCGTCCTGCGGCTTTGTGAAGAAGATCATTATTGGTACGCTCCGTGTTCGAATAGTTTTTTTATTAATTTTACAAAAGGCTACGCGTGTTTTTTGTTTACGTCAAAATTTATTTTTAGATTGTTCCACATTCTGTTTTCCCCGCGAAAGCGGGGATATGAATTGGCTCTACACTAGATCCCCGCTTTCGCGGGGAAAGCAAAAAGGGTGATAAAAAAAATCCCGGCTTCGCGGAAGGGAACCGCTAAGCCAGGGATATAAGGTAGGGTGGGGTAAGGGTAGGTAAAAGGGATACGCAGTAGGGTAACTTGTTAAAAAAGACTTTTTAGAATGGCATCAGGACATCGAAAACCTGCTGGCCATAGCGTGGCTGCTGCATGTCTGTGATCTGTCCTTTGCCGCCATAAGCGATGCGCGCTTCGGCAATCTTGTCGTAAGGAATTGAGTTGTCGACGCTGACATCTTCGGGACGAATGACGCCAGCCAGTTTCAAGATACGGTTTTCAAAATTGACGCGCACTTCCTGCGTTCCCGATAGGACAAGATTACCGTTTGGCAATACTTGAGTTATCGTTGCGGCAAGGCGCATTTCTATTTTCTCTTCACGGTCGACTTCACCATTTCCTGTATGCCGGGAAGTAGACGAGGCTTGGGCGAGGTTAGCCGGATCGATCGTTTCAGGCAGGACTTGTTGCAGGCCGCCATCCTCTAAACCAAGCAGGCTTGGGATGCCTAGATTTTCACCTGCCGTACGCTCGCGCGTCGTTTCGTTTTTCAGTTCGCCTTTGTCATCGATATCGATGATAACGGTCAGACTATCGCCGACCTGTCCTGCCCGCTGGTCTTTAAAGAAGCCTTTTTGCGAGCCTGTCCAAAGCGAGTTTGCTTGACGGATATATGGTTTTGGCACCGGCATAGGCATTGAAACAGGCTGATAGTCGTTTTTTGCCGCCGGGTTGACGACAGCCGACTGGTCGGGCTCATTGCCGATATTTTTCAGGCGGTCAACGCCGCTGCAAGCGCTTAAATTCGTGGTCGCGAGAGATAATACAAGTATCGAGATCAGTTTGTTTTTCATTTTAGCCCACCTTGGTTTTTTTGTTTTTTATATTTTTGCTTACACACTTTTAGTCTAATTCTTGTAGTCTAGTTCTTGTTCGCAAGTTCCGTGCCTATTGCACAGTGACGGTGCGATCTCCAGTTACTTCCGCCGACATCGATTTTGCGCTGGAAAGATTGACAACGCGAACCAGTTCGCCTTCAGAGCCGTTCTGCTGGGATTTACCCTTAGCGCTCAATGTCATGCCGGCAACATTGTAAAGGATCGTGACGTCTTCACCGCGGGTAACGAGTTGCGGGCTGGCAATTTCTGCCGACTTGACGGGGCGGTTCGCGCTTAAGACGCGGGACGGTGTTTTGCCGATCAGTTCATCCGCGTCCAATACGGCATCCCTGGCAAGGGTACGTTCAGGTACTTCGATCCAGACGATGTCGGAGGCTGAGATAATATCGCCTTTACGGGCAGGGCCGTTCAGGGCAGGAACAGACGCCATGCGGTTGATGATGCCGGAAATCTGCAGGGTTTTAACAGGGTTCGCGGCGGACGGAGCGGCCAGTGTCGCCGTAAAAACGTCGCGGCCCGGTACGTAGTTGATAGCGGCAACTTCGACCGAAGGATCCGCATTGCCCGGCAGGATCATTCCAGCCTGAGCATTTGTAAGCGTCATCGTAAAATTACCCGTCAGGCCTTTTTCCTCCAGTGAGGCTTTCAAAGCATCGGTAATTGTAGCTTCGTCTATCTTTTGAGCGTCACGGCGGATTATCACCTGATCTGCCAGAGAGGCTGGCGTATAAGCAACCGAGTAATTGGCGGCAATACGTCTTAATGTCGTGACATTCAACACCATATCTTTACCCAGCGCCGGAGCATTGCCCAGCACGGCGTCTTCGCGTGTCAGGCCTTCAAAAACATCGCTTAAATGCACAATATCTGAATTTATGACAGAAACTGATTTTATATCTGCGGCCTGTGCCGCTGTTGCTAAAATCGTGAAGCCGACCAGTGTTGCCAGAGTGGTCTGGACACCTATGCGGCACATTGTATATGTCGCGTATCTGATATCGAGTAAATCCTGACGTGTCATGGCTGGCTCCTTATCTTTTTAAATTATCTCAGCTGGCTGACGGACTGCATCATCTCGTCGGAAGTGGAGATGACTTTCGAGTTCATCTCGTAAGCACGCTGCGCGGTAATCAGGTTTGTCACTTCTTTAACAGAGTCGACGTTCGAGCTTTCCAGCATTCCCTGGCGAAGCGTTCCTAAATTATCGTCGCCCGGATTGCCGATTGTCGGCGCGCCGGAAGCTTCCGTTTCAAGGAATAGATTGTCACCAGTCGCTTCAAGGCCCGATGGATTGACGAAGTTTGCCAGTTGCAACTGTCCAAGATTGCTTGGGGCTGTTTGTCCCTGAATGCTGGCGAAGACTTCGCCCTCGGCATTGATTTCAATAGCGATAGCATCGTCCGGAATGGTGATGGCAGGCGTAATGCGATAGCCTTCATTCGTAACAATTTCACCATTCTGGTTGCGTTGCAGAGAGCCGGCGCGGGTATAGGCGGTATCGCCGTTTGGCAGTTCAACCTGCAAGAAACCTTTACCATTGATTGCGATATCAAGATCGCCGTCTGTAATCTGGATCGTGCCTTGTTCGTGGATGCAATAGGTTGCGGCAGGACGAACACCAAGGCCGAGTGAAATACCGGATGGAACCGTATCGCCATTGGCGGAGGCTTGGGAACCGGGGCGGCTTAAGTGCTGGTACATAAGGTCTGCAAATTCAAGGCGCTGGCGCTTGAAGCCTGTCGTCGTCATGTTGGCGATGTTGTTCGAAATCGTATCAACATTCATCTGCTGGGCAAGCATTCCCGAAGCGCCGATATCAAGTGATCTCATGGTAGTTCTCCTTTAAAACCTCATTGTCCGCTCATTTTGCTGAGGCGTTGAATGGCGCCGAGTTCACGGTCGCTTTCATTTTTCAGCATTGTCATTGTCTGTTCATAGGCACGCGAGATTTCGATCATGCGGCTCATCTCTGTAATCGAATTGACGTTCGAGCCTTCGACCATGCCTTGTTTCATGCCAGTTTCAATCGCGGGCGTACCTTGTGATTTGGATGAGTAAAGGCCGTTGCCTTGAGGCTCCAAATCCTGAACATTGGCAAACTCGGTCATCGTAATCTGGCCGACATTATTTCCGTCTGCCGTAACCGAGCCGTCTTCGAGAATTTTGACTTCCTTGGTGTCTTCCGGGATCAGAATTGGCACATTGCCGACCTGGTTGCCGGAGGAGGTAATCAACATTCCTGTCCTGTCGATGGTAAAATTCCCGGCGCGGGTATACATGATTTCGCCGGTTGCCGTTTTGACATCCATAAAACCGGGGCCGGAAAGGGCGACGTCGTAGGTGCCGCCTGTAAACTGGACGGGACCTGCCGTTGTCGTATCATACTGGCCCTGATCTTCGACCATTGAAAGAGGGCGGGATTTATTGCCCGGCTCGGACATATATTCTTTGAACATTGGATTTTGAGAGCGGTAGCCGGGAGTCTGGGCGTTGGCAATATTATTTGCCGACATATCCATGGCCCGCCTTAAAACTACCTGACGGGAAAGCCCGACATATAGACTGCTATCCATAACCTTATCCCATTTATTGCTTGAGCGGTTTTTACCGTCTCGTTTCTTACCTGGGATATGAATTGCAGGGACTGTGCCAAGTGTGTGGTCAAATAAATCAATGACTTAAAGAGTAGTCACCTGTCTTATGTCACTTTTTTGCCGGGACGTTTGTTATTTTCCAATAAGGGACGGAGTAATTTTACTCCGTCCCCGGTCAATAAAGATT
>QFOT01000065.1 GCA_003241285.1 Micavibrio aeruginosavorus | reverse complement strand
ATCACGAAAGTTTTAGTGTTTATATACAAATGAGTGCCTCCTTTTGGTTTTCAATAGAAGTTTTTGAAGATAATTAGGAAATGGCAGTTGATTACGAACAGAACGAGTCAAAAGCCAAGTGATTGACCTTAAACGAGGGAATTCCCCGCGGTATTAAAATTAATATTATTTTTCAATTGTCAGCCTGCAACTTCTTCCTGTATTTCACATGGTTACAAGTTTTCCCTGTTATGTTTAATGGATAAAACTCTATTTAAATGTACAGATATTCTTCTAAATCTAAAAAAAATTTGCTTTATAGATTGTCATTACCTGAGAGAACTGTTATTATCTCTGAGTCTTTAAACACCTCATTGCAAAGAAAGTTCTCGTTTTTTATAATAACGTGAGATTACATGAAAATTAAATACTAGGAACCTCTTCAGGTGATGAGTAACTTCACATCGGCGAAAGCCTTGAAAAAGATATTAAGTCTATTACAGGCGTTATCGAAAGCGGCTTGTTCTGGGGCTATAAACCGGAAATTTTAACTAGCTGAGAAGGGAACGCATAATGTCGCAAGCACTGAAGAAAGAAACCGAAATGACTAATCCATATTTTTCTGCTCCATTATCTCAAGTTGATCCAGAAGTTTTCAAATCCATGCAGGGCGAATTCAAACGTCAGCAGGATCAGATCGAATTGATCGCGTCAGAGAATATCGTTTCCTACGCCGTTTTACAGGCGCAAGGTTCTGTTTTGACCAACAAATATGCTGAGGGTTATCCGGGCAAGCGTTACTATCAAGGTTGTGAATTCGTCGATCAGACGGAACAGCTGGCGATAGATCGTGCGAAACAACTCTTCGGTTGTGAGTTTGCCAACGTACAGCCTAATTCCGGTTCACAGGCTAACCAAGGTGTATTTATGGCGCTGCTTCAGCCGGGTGACACAATCCTTGGTATGTCACTCGCTTCCGGCGGTCACTTGACACATGGTGCGGCACCTAACCAATCCGGTAAATGGTTCAAGGCCATTCAATACGGCGTAAAGAAAGAAGACGGCCTGATAGATTACGCAGAAGTCGAAGCATTGGCGATAGAGCACAAGCCAAAGATGATTGTCTGCGGCGCGTCAGCCTATCCACGTGTTATCGATTTCAAAAAATTCCGTGAGATTGCCGATAAAGTCGGTGCTTTATTGTTTGCCGATATTGCGCACTACGCAGGCTTAATTGCCGGCGGTTCCTATCCATCGGCATTTCCGCATGCTCATGTTGCGACAACGACAACGCATAAAACACTGCGCGGCCCTCGCGGCGGAATGATCATGACCAATGATGAAGCCATTGCAAAGAAAATCAACTCTGCCATCTTTCCGGGCATTCAGGGCGGTCCTTTGGAGCATGTGATTGCCGGTAAAGCGGTTTGTTTTCTTGAGGCTTCCAAACCGGAATTCAAACAATATGCGGCGGATATAGTTTCCAACGCAAAAATTCTTGCACAGACTTTAATTGATGGGGGCCTTGATATCGTTTCCGGCGGGACGGATTCTCACATCGTTCTCGTTGATCTCCGCCCCAAAAACCTGACCGGCAAAGTGGTCGATCTGGCCCTGGAACATGCAGGGATTACCTGTAACAAAAACGCGGTTCCATACGATCCGGCGCCGCCGATGGTAACATCCGGTATCCGTCTGGGAACGCCTGCCGGAACCACGCGCGGTTTCGGTGCAGCGGAATGGAAAGAAATCGGTAAGCTGATTTTGGAAGTTGTCGACGGCTTAGCCGCCAATGGGGAAGAAGGAAATGCTGCGGTCGAAAAAGCCGTTCGCGCGAAAGTGAAAACGCTGTGCGATAAATTCCCTATCTATGCAGATGCGATCAGCGGCTAATGCACTGCCCGTTCTGTTCATTCGAGGAAACTCAAGTAAAAGACTCCCGTCCGACCGAGGACGGGACGTCGATCCGTCGTCGTCGGGCCTGCCCGGATTGCGGCGCGCGTTTCACGACATTCGAGCGTATCCAGCTTCGCGATCTGACTGTTGTAAAAGCGGGTGGGCGCAAGCAAATGTTTGACCGTGATAAAGTCACGCGTTCTATGGAAGTTGCTTTGCGTAAACGCCCGGTGGGTCCCGAACAGATAGAAAAATCAGTAAACTCTATTGTTCGTCAGTTAGAGACTAGCGGCGAAAGCGAAATCACGACTGAGCAAATCGGTGAGCTAGTTATGCGCGCGCTGATTCAGCTCGATAATGTAGGCTATATCCGGTATGCCTCGGTATATAAAGACTTCAGCAAGGCAGATGATTTTAAAACATTCATCAAGGATTTAAGCGAATTACAAATCAAGCGCGGCGAAACTGCTGCGGAATAGACTTAATCCATCATCCTCGCCACATACCGCGCCAGCATATCGAACTCCATATTCAGCTTATCGCCGACCTTACGTTGGCCGAGAGTCGTCACTGCCAAAGTATGCGGAATAATATTGATGTCAAAAACATTTCCTTCAACATGATTGACGGTGAGGGAGGTGCCATCCAGCGCGACCGATCCTTTGGCAGCAACAAATTTTTCCAATTCTCTCGGCGTTTCGATTTTAAATCGCCATGACTCGCCTTCGGTCTCGATGGATTTGACTATCGCCAGTCCATCGACATGACCGCTAACGATATGGCCGCCCATTTCATCTCCCAGCCTAAGAGATCGTTCCAGATTTATCTCTGTGCCTTCAACCCACTCACCCAGATTTGTTTTCGACAAGGTTTCTCCCGATACATAGACAGTAAACCAGTCTGGACCTTTTTCCGTTACTGTCAGGCAGCAGCCGGAGCAGGCGATGGATGCGCCAATATCAACAGATGTCATGTCAAATGGTGTTCGAATTTTAAAAATCCTGTCTGTTTCTTGTGCGGTGACAGACAGAATTTTGCCTTTGCCTATTATTATTCCTGTAAACATTCTTCAGTTCCTAGAAAGTTCTGTTTTCCCCGCGAAAGCGGGGATCTAAAATAAAATTTCCGTCAGATCCCCGCTTTCGCGGGGAAAGCACGTAGTGATTATGCGGCTTTAGCGCTAGATTGTTTGAGCTGTCTCATATTCTCCAATGTCACTAACGCAGCGGCAGCGAGTTCTTGGCCTTTTTTCGTAAAGTGATTAAAGAAATAATTGTGATGTTCTTCGTGTTCGTGGAAATTCTTAGGAGTAAGGATCATAGATAAGACAGGAACTTCCGTGTCGAGGCTAACGCGCATGATGCCATCGATTACGGCCGTTGTTACAAATTCATGACGGTAAATGCCGCCATCAACGATAAAGCCACCGCAAGCAATCAGCGTATAGCGTCCGCTTTTAGCAAGTAATTGCGCCTGCAGCGGAATTTCAAGTCCGCCGGGCACTTCATAAATATCTATATTGTTTTTAGGAAACCCGGCCTTTTCGAGGTCTGCGATAAAGCTCTCGCGGCCTTGCCCTATAATATCGGCGTGCCAGCTTGATTGAATGAATGCGATACGGTCTTTAGTCATTTTCAATTACCCTTTCAATTATCAAATCAGGGCATCACAAAATGAACGCGCGTCCGCATATCACATGCAAACGTGAATTTATCCTGCTCTCTTTCATCCAGACTTTAACTGTCGGCTCTGGAGTTACACCAGATCTGCTGACACTCTTATAGAAGAGCCGCTCGCGGGCTATACCGCCGGTGGGGAATTACGCCCCGCCCTGAGAACATGGATAATATAGATAGCTGCCCTTCGTTTAGCAAGCTTGACGAAGCTTCACCGGATATCGTAATGAACATGGCTATACAAAAGGGTTCTTGAAAATGTCCGGTTCAAAAAAAGCGCGTTCGACTTCGGCAAGGTTATTTTCGGTTCAGGCCGTTTACCAGGCTTTGCAAACCGAAAAATCACCAATTTCCCTTGTAAATGAATATCTCCAGCATAATGTCGGCATGGATCTGGAAGATGGGGAAATGGTTACACCGGACGAAAACCTTTTTAAAAGCATCCTGTCTGGTGTCAGCAATCGTTCTGAAGAGCTCTCCGAGATCCTGAAAATGCGACTTGCAACATCTGAAATAGACAGTCTTTTGAAGGCTATCCTGCTGTGCGGAATTTATGAGTTATTGGCTCATACAGATATAGATGCGCCAATCATCATTGCTGATTACCTCAACGTCACCCATGGATTTTATGCAGGGTCTGAAGCCAAGCTGGTAAATGGTGTTCTTGACGCAGTTGCGAAAAATTCCCGAAGCTGAAATTCTAAGTCCTTGTTTTTTCACATAAAACAAATATTAGTTTTATGTAATCCTTACCAGTTATTAAGATTCGCTGTTGTATTCTTGTTAGTGGGTTAAGATTAAAGGGAATCAGGGACTTTCGATGAAAAAGGCCATCATAGCGATTATTGCTGTTTTGCTGCTCGGCGGGGGCGGATTTGGGGCGTATACGTTTTTTAATAAGCCAGCCGAAGCAACAGAATCCAAGGAAGTTGAAAAGGCGGCAGAGGCTGCTAAAGAAGCTGTGCCTCCGACATTTGTCGAACTCAAGCCGCTTGTTTTGCCAGTCGTTGACCGCGACGGTGTATCTCAGATTATCAGTATCGTCATATCCATCGAAACCGATGATCCAGCCAAGGCAGCAGAAATTGAACTCATGCGCCCACGCCTGACCGATGCTTACATTCAAGGCATGTACGGCGTTTTAAGTTCAAAAGCCGTTATGGAAGGCGGTATCCTTCAGGTCGGCTACATAAAAACCAAATTGCACAATATTACCAATAAGGTAATGGGCAAAGACAAAGTAAAAGATGTGCTTTTGCAAGTCGTTCAACAACGGCAGGTTTAATTCTCTTCATATCATTGCTGCGCCGCGACTTGCCTGACTCTGGATAGTTAGGCATCCTTCCTTACATGTAACTCATGTCTTTAGGGAGAAAGCCATGTCACAAGTTTATCTTATGATCGCTGCCTGCGCTGCATTAGCTTTAATCTACGGGATTGTCGCTTACAGGCAGGTTGTTAGCAAAAGCCCGGGTAATGCTAGAATGCAGGAAATCGCCGCCGCCATTCAGGAGGGCGCAAAGGCTTATCTCAACAGGCAATATAAAGCGATTGGCATCGTTGGCATTGTCGTGGCAATTGGCCTGTTTTTATTATTAGGCTGGCATAGTGCTGTCGGTTTTGTAATCGGTGCTTTTGCATCGGGTCTTGCGGGTTATATAGGCATGAATGTTTCGGTTCGCGCGAATGTGCGTGTCGCGCAAGCGGCTACGGAGGGTATGAATCCCGCTTTGAGCATCGCCTTTAAATCAGGTGCGATTACAGGCATGCTGGTTGTCGGGCTTGGGCTTTTATCCGTTGCCGGATATTATTACGTCCTGGTTGAGCATATCGGTCTTGAAACACGGAAAGTGCTGGAAGGTCTGGTCGGGCTTAGTTTTGGTGCATCGTTAATCTCGATTTTTGCGCGTCTTGGCGGTGGTATATTTACTAAGGGTGCCGATGTTGGCGCTGATCTGGTCGGTAAAGTGGAAGCCGGTATCCCGGAGGACGATCTAAGAAACCCGGCGGTAATCGCAGACAATGTCGGTGACAATGTGGGTGACTGTGCGGGAATGGCCGCTGATTTATTTGAAACTTATGCTGTTACCATCGTTGCGGCAATGCTGATCGCATTCAGCGTCTTTACACCCGAATGGTCAACTCAATTGATGATCCTTCCTCTTATGATCGGAAGTCTTTGCATCATAGGTTCTATTATCGGCACATTATTCGTCCGACTTGTAAAGCCGACCAGTACCATCATGAGCGCGTTGTATCGCGGTTTTATCGCGAGTGCAGTTGTGTCGGCGGCGTTGATTTTATATCCGATCACCGAATATGTCGGCGTGGATACAAAACTGCCTTTAAAGGCGGGCGTCTATATTACGGGCATGGATCTTTTGATCTGTGCCGCCGTCGGTCTAGGTGTTACAGCGCTTTTGGTCGTAATTACTGAATATTACACATCGACCGCTTATCGTCCTGTGAGGGCGATTGCGAAAGCTTCTGAAACTGGCCACGGCACGAATGTCATTCAAGGGCTGGCGGTTTCGCTTGAATCGACAGCGTTGCCTGTCATCGTTATATGCATCGGTATTTTTCTGTCCTACGATCACGGGGGGCTTTATGGTGTTGCGATTTCCGCGACAACGATGCTGTCATTGGCCGGAATGGTCGTCGCGCTTGATGCATTCGGTCCTGTGACGGATAACGCTGGCGGCATTGCCGAAATGTCAAATTTGCCACCTGAAGTGCGCGTAACGACAGACGCGCTCGACGCTGTAGGTAATACAACTAAAGCAGTTACAAAAGGCTATGCGATTGGCTCTGCAGGGCTTGCTTCACTCGTGTTGTTTGCTGCTTACACAGAAGAGATTAAACATTATTTTCCTTCTCTAGGAAATATTACTTTCGCTCTCCAGAATCCTTTTGTTGTGATCGGGCTTTTCCTTGGCGGCATGCTGCCATTCCTGTTTAGCGCCATGTCTATGACGGCAGTTGGTCGTGCGGCCTCAAGCGTCGTTATCGAAGTACGACGTCAGTTCCGCGAAATTCCAGGTATCATGGCGGGCACCGCTAAACCTGAGTATGGCAAAGCAGTCGATCTACTCACCAAGGCGGCGATCAAGGAAATGATCATTCCTTCACTGCTGCCAGTCGCGGCGCCTGTGGTAATCTTCGGCATCATCCTCTGGATCGGTGGTTTATTACCAGCCTTCCAGACATTAGGCGGGGTATTAATGGGTACGATTATCACAGGCCTCTTCGTGGCGATCTCCATGACATCCGGTGGCGGGGCATGGGATAACGCTAAGAAATACATCGAAGAAGGCCATCACGGTGGCAAGGGCTCGGAGGCGCATAAAGCTGCCGTTACTGGCGATACTGTTGGCGACCCTTACAAGGATACGGCTGGTCCGGACGTTAACCCCTTGATCAAGATTGTAAATATCGTTGCGATTATTCTCGTGGCTGTCGCGGCGAAGTTTATCGCCGGTTAAAACATGGTTTTCCCCTAGGAAGAGGAGGCCCTTCGCAAGAGGGGCTTTTTTCTTGACTAAAGCAAGCCACTTACCATAAAAGTATTGGCAATGAGTGAACGTACAAAAATAGGCTTTATGATAGGGTTAGGCTTGGCTTTCGCAGCGGCGATGTCACAATGCGGACCGAAGTCGGAGGGCATAGAGGCTGTTAACAAAGTTAATGCTGACGGCAAGGCAAGCATTGAATATGCCCCCTCTGTCAGATACGAATTAAAAAAATAAAAAAATAGGGAGAATTAAAATGAGAGAGATTAACTGGGAAAAACTGCGTTCCGACAATCAAGGCGAGCTCAAATACAAATTCATTGCCGCAGCTCTTCTCGGTATGACAATAGCCTCAGCAGGTATTGGCTTGTCACTATCCGTAAAAGAACAATCTAAAATAGGCGAATCTAAAGAAGAAGTTGAGCAGCATAAGCTAGCGCTGTCAGCAATCGATGCAGACAAGAAGACGCCTAACGATATCGATATTCAGCCAATGCCATAGGCATTGCCCTTTATGACTGTCATGATAAGTTATTCTTATGACAGAATTTCGCGGCAAGATTTATAATTCCATTCTCGATACGATTGGCGCAACGCCATTGGTGCGTATCCCCAGAATTTCCAAGCAGGAAAATCTTCAGGCCGATCTGGTTCTGAAACTTGAATTCTTCAATCCTTTAGCCTCGGTCAAGGATCGTATCGGTCTTGCGATGATCGATGACGCAGAGCGCAATGGCAAAATTACCACAGGAAAAACGACGATCGTTGAACCGACGTCGGGCAATACCGGCATTGCTCTCGCCATGGTCGCAGCCGCCAAAGGCTATAAACTTATTCTGACCATGCCGGAGAGTATGTCGTTAGAGCGCCGCAAGATGCTAGCATTGCTCGGCGCGGAACTTGTATTAACGCCAAAAGAGCAGGGCATGAAAGGCGCGATTGCCAAGGCTGAAGAGATCGCGGCATCGATAACGGATTCATTTATTCCCGGACAATTTGACAATCCTGCCAATCCTGAAATTCACCGTAATACCACAGCCGAGGAAATCTGGAATGATACGAGCGGCAAAGCTGATATATTGATCTCCGGTGTCGGCACGGGCGGAACGCTGACCGGCGTTTCACAAATTCTCAAAAAGCGTAAGCCGGAATTCAAAACCGTTGCGGTCGAGCCGAAAGACTCACCCGTTCTCTCTGGCGGCACTCCATCTCCTCATAAGATACAGGGCATCGGTGCCGGTTTTGTGCCGAGCATTTTGGAGACTAACCTGATCGACGAAATCATCCAGATCGATAACGATACTGCTTTTGAATATGCCCGCCGGGTCGCGAGAGAAGAGGGCATTCCTGTCGGCATTTCCTCAGGAGCCGCGCTAGCTGCGGGGATAGAAGTCGCCAAGCGGCCCGAAAATAAGGGCAAGACAATCGTCGTGATCATCCCATCTTTTGCCGAGCGCTACCTGTCGACAGCGCTTTTCGATGCTTAAATAACAATGACTTAAGCTGGGTCTATCATTTCCTTCGGAGATTTTTTGCGTTTTTTTATAAAGCTGTAAATCCCATCTTTAAGGTGAGATCCTTCGACATTGCTCGCCATGGCAGAAAGTAAGTGAAGGTGCGACATGATCCCCTCTGGCTTTCCTCAGGGATGACCGAAAAACGGAATGCCTTTTCATGAAAAAGGCTAACATAGCCATCGTGACAGGCTTTTTGCAGAAAAGGAATGATTTTCCATGCCAATCCGGTTAGAACACTGTCCATGTTCGATCTTATAAAATCCATTCAGTCCCGTGATCCCGCAAAGCCTACAACGATGGAAGTCATATTGGCTTATCCGGGATTTCATGTTCTTGGTTTCCATGCGCTCGCTTCTGCTCTTTGGCATAAAAATTTAAGAGCGTTTGGGCGCTTCGTGTCCCATGTTGGCAGATTGCTGACCGGTATTGAAATCCATCCCGGTGCCGAAATTGGCAAAAACCTATTTATCGATCACGGGATGGGAACAGTTATCGGCGAGACGGCCATTATTGGTGACAACGTAACGCTGTATCAGAATGTTACGCTCGGCGGACGTGGCAGCATGACAAGTGGCAAGCGTCATCCTACCTTAAAAGATAATGTCATGGTTGGGTCCGGTGCAGTCGTGCTCGGTGATATTACGATCGGCGCGAATGCCCGCATAGGCGCGAATGCCATTGTGACAAAGAATATGCCAGATGGCGCAACGGCGATAAACGCGGCGGCAGAGATTAAGACATTTGAGTGTCAGGAATGTTCTTACGGTTTACCGATTGAGGATTTATAATGTCTGAAATCCTTACCATTAACGCCATCGGGCCGAAAGGCGACGGCATCGCAGAACTGAACGGTCAGCCTGTATACATTGCCCGCACGGCAAAAGGTGATCAGGTCAGTGTCGAGATCAAGGAAACCAATGACGGTGTCTTGCGCGGCAGGGTCCTTGAATATATCTCCCACGGTACAGATAGAGTTTTGCCGCCTTGCGTGTATTACGATTCATGCGGCGGCTGTCAGGTCCAGCATATATCCGACGATCAATATAAAATCTGGAAGATAGAAAGCGTGCAGGCCGCGCTGACAAGAGCGCAAATCGTGCCGGAAATCCTGTGCGAGCCGGTATTTATTTCAAACGCCACTAGGCGCCGTGCAACATTGGCTGCTTTTAAAGAAGGAAAAAAAGTCACGCTCGGTTTTCATCAATCAAAATCCCATGAAGTCCAGCCGATAGAAAAATGCCTGCTGCTTACGCCTTCGCTCAATGAGCTGGTAGAGAATATAAAGCCGTATCTGGCCCGTTTCTTAAAGGAGCAGACACCGACCGATATCATGATTCAGGATGTCGATAACGCGATTGAGATGATCATCGTCGGCCCCTTGAGCCGTAGCGGTGAGGCCGACACAAACCAACGCAAAATTATCGCGGAGATGTGCGAAACGCTGAATATCGCCCGCGTGGGTTGGCAGAAAAAAGAACATGCGCCGATAGAGCCCGTTATCTCCATTACGCCGGTTAGTAAAAAATACGGCGATATGATCGTCGATATATCCATGGGGTCTTTCCTGCAACCGAGCGCTGAGGGCGAAGCTGCGCTTGTGTCACTTGTTATCGATGCCATGCCTAAGATAAAGAAGATGAAAATTGCCGATCTGTTTTCAGGGTGTGGCACGTTCACAGGGCCTGCTTTAAAATTTGGTCATGTTCATGCAGTTGAAGAAAATGCCGCCGCGACAGAGGCTTTAATAACGGGCACAAAAAGAGTGCAAGGCCTCACTGTAGAAAAGCGCAATCTGGCGGCAGAACCTTTAACTGTTCGTGAGTTGAAGAATTATAATGTCGTGATTTTCGATCCACCTCGCGCGGGGGCTAAAGAGCAATGCGAGAAGCTGGCTAAGTCGACAGTGAAAACCGTCATAGCAGTTTCCTGTAATCCATCGACATTCGCGCGCGATGCAAAGATTTTGATCGACGGCGGTTATGCTTTCAAAAAAATGACCATGGTCGACCAGTTCATATGGTCGTCGCATACGGAAGTCGTCGGTATATTTGAAAGGCCGTAATCAGCGGTTGCCGCCGCCGACAGTTCCTGTTCCTGCTGTCTGCGCCGCGTTGGTCGTATCCTGCTTGTTGAACTTGCCAAGATTGCCGAGCATTTGCTGGACGAAGGTAATCTCGTTACCTGAAGTAGGTGTCGTGCGTTTGACGATGGCAACATCTTCACGTCCATCGCGGCGTTCAACCATTGAATCGACAAAGCCATCCGGGGCGAAGGTCAGCG
>QFOT01000064.1 GCA_003241285.1 Micavibrio aeruginosavorus | reverse complement strand
GATTTATATATAATCTCTGTTTCTCTTTGCTCTTTGGTGTTTTTTGTAAATATGGAATTTCAGGCCAAAAACGGCCTCTTCAAACGCTATGATTTACGGCCAGTAGCCGAAGTTCTGATGCGAAATCCCAATCCCGCCCTTGCCTTTACCCGAAATTATCACGGGGAATGGAGTTTTCTGGCACGGCTCAATAGGCCGGTTCGCCAGATGGATGTTGAAGACAAGGATATGTATTTAAAATATTTTCCCGACAGCCTTGTATTTGTCCGTACCGAACACCCTGAAGAAGTCACACCTTATGATATAATCTTCTCCATGCCGTATAAAATAAAGGACACTTATTACATTATCGTCAAACGCGGGACCTCTGGCAATTACTCGAAATAGCCCTATTGTCACATGGCTGTTATGCCTTGGCCGAAAGCCGCTCTATGCTGCATTTGCAAAATAAAAATACTACTTATCTGTCTTGACCTTACGTTTCAGATAATGTTTTCTCCAGCCAGATATGGTATAGAGTGACTACCTAACAATCATCAGTGTGAGTTCATGCACAAGAATAAAAAATCGGCTTTGATTAAAAAAGCCGCAGCACCAAAGACAATCAAACCCCCAAAATCGGTTTTTCAGAATTTTCAGCAGCTTTATATTTCTGAAATTCCAGATGCCGATCTGGCGGAAATTAATCCGAAAAGTCTTGAACTTCTCATACGCCGTCAATTCGACCTTGCCGAGAAACGCGGTAAAAATAAAATCCTGATTGAAATCGACAATCCCGCCGTTAAAGGCTGGGGCTGGGATGGGGCAAATACCATTATCAGCATATTATTTGATGACATGTCGTTTGTTATCGACTCGGTAACCGCAATGCTCACACGGCATGGCTTTAACATCGCCAACACTTTCCACCCGCTCATTTACACCCTGCGCGGCAAAGGCCGCAAAATTGAAAATGTTCTGGTCGATGCGAAAGAAGGTTATTCGGGAGAAGGTTTCCTATTTATCGAGCTAAGCCGCCGCCTGACAAAACCACAGATTGACGATCTGAAAGCCGAGATTTCCAGCGTTCTTAATGACGTCCAGCTTGCCACGAATGACTGGCAGAAAATAAAAGAGCGCGTAAAATTTACTCATGAAGGGCTAAAGGAAGCCCCGGATATTGATTTTGACGATCTTCAGGAATATCTGGAATTTTTAAATTATATTCATGACGATAACTTTACGTTACTCGGCTATAAATTTTATAAAGCTAACAGAAAAGGCGGAAAACTAAGTTTCACGCCAGATCACGATAGCGGCCTCGGTCTGTTGTCAAAGGACCGCAGCAAACCTTTCCTGAACGGCGAAGAAAAAATCCTCTTTGAGGACGCCAAGGTAAAATCAACCTTGCCTTCGGTCTTCGTTCATAAGTTAACTATGAAATCCTCCGTTCACCGCAACGTGCCGATGGATTCGATCCTTGTCCGTCAATACGACAAGAAGGGGAATGTCATCGGTGAGGCCCTGATCATCGGCCTATTCACCTCCGTTACCTATTCACGCAGCATCCGTGGCGTGCCTTTCCTGCGCCACAAAGGCACAAAGATTATCAACATGGCAGGCTTCGATCCGCAAAGCCATGATTTGCGTGCTTTGCGTGACATTATCGAAAAATTCCCGCGCGATGAATTTATGCAGACAGGTCCAAAGGATTTATACGAAACATCGCTGAAAATACTGCGCCTTAAAGAGCGCCCGCGCATTTCTCTTTTCCTGCGCGAAGATCCTTTTGGCCGCACCTTATCCGCCCTGATCTACATTCCGAAAGACCGCTACGATACGCGCCTTCGCCTGAAATTCGAGCGTATTCTCGAAGAAGAGTTGGAAGCGACCTGCACGCGCTTTACGTCAACGGTCGACGATTCACCGATGGTACGCATTATTTACAGCCTGCAATGGCAGCAAGGTAAAAGCATCGAATACGATACATCGATGATTGAAGCCCGCCTGCAGGAAGCCGGACGCAGCTGGGATGAGGTCCTGTTCCAGACGCTCATGGAAAAATACCGCGACCATGACGACGCCGCCCGCATTTCCGATAAATACAACTCGGCTTTTCCTATTTCATATCAGGAAAAATACAGGGGCCGTCAGGCGCTTCATGATATTTCCAAGATCGAGGAGGTTTTAAATACGCGCCAAGTCGATCTTGATCTTTATAAACCGCAAAATACGCCAAGCCGCCAGCTATCCCTGAAACTCTACAGCCCGGCCGTTACGATTTCATTATCGGACATCCTGCCCGTTCTTGAAAATATGGGTCTCAAGGTTATCGAGGAATATCCGTTCGAAGTAACGGTCAACGGACGATCCGTATGGATTCAGGATCTGGTCGTTGAAATACCGCCCCAATTGCAAGATCTTGATGTCACCACTATCCGTCACGCTTTCGAAGCCTGCTTCAAACTCGTCTGGTCGGGGCATGTCGAGAACGACTCCCTCAATAAACTTATCATACTTACGGGCCTTAACTCGCGCGAGATCGCCATCCTGCGCAGCTATGTCCGCTATCTGCGCCAGACAACCTCGCCCTATTCACTTTCTTATGTTGAACAGGCGCTAACTGATTATCCATCTATCGCAAAGCTTCTGACCGGGCTTTTCAAATCTCATTTTGACCCAGACGGACAGAGTAAAGGCAAAGCGGTCGTGCCTGGCATTCTGGCAGCTATCGACCAAAATCTTCAACTCGTTAGTGCGCTTGATCAGGATAAAATCCTGCGCAGCCTCACCAGCCTTATTCAGGCGACCCTTCGTACAAATTACTTCCAGAACAAGCCCTGGATTTCGATGAAGTTCGACAGCGCTGCTGTGCCTGAACTTCCAGATCCGCGCCCCTACCGTGAAATTTTCGTTTATTCACCACGCGTCGAAGGCATCCATTTGCGCGGCGACGTTATCGCCCGTGGCGGCCTTCGCTGGTCTGACCGGAATGAGGATTTCCGCACTGAAGTGCTGGGCCTGATGAAAGCCCAGCAGGTTAAAAACGCGATCATTATCCCGATGGGCGCCAAAGGCGGCTTTATCGTCAAGAAACCGCCGATTGCAGGCGGGCGCGAGGCTTTCCTCGAAGAAGGCAAGGAATGTTACCGCATCTTTATTCGCGGCCTTCTCGACATTACCGACAATCAGAAAGGTGGCAAAATCATTCCGCCGAAAAATGTTGTCCGCCGCGATGGCGATGACGCTTATCTGGTTGTCGCCGCCGATAAAGGAACGGCAACTTTCTCCGATATCGCGAACAGCCTGTCGGAAGAATATGGTTTCTGGCTGGGCGACGCTTTCGCCTCAGGCGGCAGCCATGGCTACGACCATAAAGATATGGGCATTACCGCGCGCGGGGCATGGGAATCCGTGAAACGTCATTTCCATGAGCTTGGCCTCAATACACAGACGCAGGAATTCGACATTATCGGCGTCGGCGATATGGGCGGCGATGTGTTCGGCAATGGTTTGCTTCAAACAAAAACGGCAAGACTTGTCGGCGCATTTAACCATCTGCATATTTTCTGCGATCCAAATCCGGATGCCGCCTCTACCTATAAAGAGCGCGAACGTCTATTCAAGGAAGTCAAAGGCTGGGATCATTACAACGAAAAGCTTTTGTCCAAAGGCGGACGCATTTACAAACGCTCGGATAAATCACTGAAGCTAACCGCTGAAATACAAAAGCGTTTCGGCATTTCAAAATCCGAAGTATCTCCGATTGAGCTTATGCGGGCGATGATGACCGCCAAGACTGATCTTCTTTTCTTTGGCGGGATTGGCACCTATGTGAAATCCGCGAAAGAAACGCATATAGATGCAGGTGATCGCAGCAATGACGCTCTTCGCATCAACGGCGCCGAACTTCGCGCCCGCGTTATCGGCGAAGGCGCAAATCTGGGCATGACGCAACGCGGACGCGTTGAATATGCCGAGCAAGGCGGGCGATTGAACACCGACTTTATCGACAACTCTGCTGGTGTCGATACATCGGACCACGAGGTTAATATCAAGATTTTGCTGGCCGACGTCATGGCACAAAAGAACAGCAAGATGAATTTGAAATCCCGAGACAGGCTTCTGGAAAGCATGACAAAGGAAGTTGAACAGCTTGTCTTGCGTGATAATTATCAACAGGCGCAGGCGCTTTCTCTGATCACTTCTCAGGCCGCGGAAAACCTTGGCCAGCACGCCCAGTTGATGACTTTACTGGAACATGATGGACTGCTTCGCCGCGACATCGAATTCCTCCCCGATGATGAGGCGATCGAAAAACGCCGCCTGGCAGGGCTTGGATTGACCCGTCCGGAGCTATGCGTGATCTTTTCGTATAGCAAGATCGCCTACACGAAGGATTTGATCGGAACGAAAATTCCTGATGATAAATCAATGCTTGACTGGGCCATCCGTTATTTCCCGGTTGTGATGCAGAAAAAATTTGTCGAAGAGATCAAAAACCACCGCCTTAAGCGCAACATTATCGCGACGATGATTTCCAATGCCATTATCAACCGCATGGGGCCGAGCTTTATCCGCCTCACGATGGAAAGCACAGGTAAAAGCGTTGAAGAAATAACGCGCGCCTATATCAAGATCCGCGATGAATATAATTTACGTGAACTATGGGATGGTATTGAAACCCTGGACAGCAAGATAGATGCGGAAACACAGCTTAAAGCCCTTCGCGAAATCGGGGAAATTGCCAGCAAGCAGGTTTTAAATTTCCTCAAAACGGGTAGGCTTTCCACGAAAACCGCCCGTCTTTCCGAGGAGCAGAATCAGGTCGTCTGGACAAAAGCGGGATTGCCGTCATCCCTTGCAATCAAGATGGCAAGATTGAAATCCTTGAGCGCGGATTAGCTTTAGTGAAGAATAAGCCCCGGTTGTGAAAGACCGTCATGGCTTATCCGGATCACCGATGTTTCATCTTTCCAGGCCGATCCCAGCGCCTCTCTTTGAGCCTTACGAAAAGGAACAAGCGCGCGAATGATATCGTCGCGACTGGGGTGTTTCGAATCCGGCTCGGGAAGAAAAATCAGGTAATCTCTTGGGATGGGATTTGGCCTTGAACTGATCTCACGCAAAGCGTCCCAGTAATCATATCCATCTCTGTCCATATTGAATATGGGCCGAAGGTAACCGGCAATGGATGATTGGTGAATGTCAGGACGCTGCAATAATGCGCCATTCGTGGCACGGAACGCCTCAGTTATGGACTGCAAGGCGCTACGAAAATAATTCATACCCTGCCGATCAAAAGCGATTTCATCGCCCTTGACGGATTTAGCCTCGGCAGGTAGTTGACTGACCGTATCGTTAGCAACGGATAGCGATTTTCCGATTATCTCGAAATTTAATTGAGCGGATTGATAGGTTTTCACGCCAACATTATACTTAGGTCGCAAATCTCCGGCACGCAAAGCGGTATCGAAATCAAGTATCATACGCATCTCCTGTTCGTTTTTTTCTTTCATGCTAATGAAAAAAACAGGAGCCTGTCAATTAATGGATTTAACTATCCGCCATCAAATGCGGATAAATACCAATGCCAGCGCCAAAAGAACCAGCAGCGCGAAATTGCGGTTGGAGCGGAACGTCGCCAAAGAACTTGAAGGATCGTGTATATTCCAGCAATGAAGCTGGATGATCAGATGAAAGCCGCAGGCTGCCCAGCCGACAAAAAACGGCCACGCTGCATTTAATATGATTCCAACCATGAGAATCATAAAGGCCGCCGCGCCGTAAAAACCGGCAATCCATTTATAGCTGTCATCGCCGAATTTAAGCGCTGTCGATTTAACGCCGATTACCGCGTCGTCTTCCTTGTCCTGATGCGCGTAAATCGTATCGTAGCCAAGGGTCCATAAAATACCCGCCGCGTACAGGAATAAAGCAGGCCAGCCAAGCTGCCCCGTCACAGCCGCCCATCCCATCAGCGCCCCCATATTAAAGGTGAGGCCGAGAACAAACTGCGGATACCACGTCACGCGCTTGGCCAGTGGATATAATACCACCATGACAATCGACATCACGCCAAGAAAGATCGCCGCCGGAGAAAGCTGCACCAGGATCAAAAGTCCGATCCAGAGTAGTATAAACAGAAAAAATATGCCTTGTGCCGGGGTAACGTCCCCTGCTGCCAATGGTCTTGATTTCGTTCGCTCCACTTGCGCATCGATCTTGCGGTCCCACAGATCATTGATGACACAGCCCGCAGCCCGCATGACGAAGGCCCCGACGACAAATAGGAAAAATATATACCATTCATGGAAACGAAAATTCTGAAAGCCTTTTCCTGCTGCCGTGATCGACCATAAACCGGGCAACAGTAAAAGCCATGTGCCGACCGGACGGTCAAGGCGGGCCAGCCGCGCATAAGGCAGGCAGAAAGCGGGCAGGTATTTTTCCGCCCAGCCATCGGCTTGAATATCTGTATGGGAAATACCGTCTTGTGTGCTATCAGGATACGTCATGGGAAAAGAGCAATTTGATTACCGCAGCCCGCGGATTTTTGTTGAAAGTGGTCTGGCAGAGAATAGCATAATTTCGCTGGATGACGACACTACTCATTACCTGAAAAATGTCCTGCGCCGCCCGGATGGCGCTCCGCTTCGGGTCTTTAACGGCCGTGACGGCGAATTCATGGCCTTATTCGCGCCGCAAAGCAAGAAAGTCTACGTCCTCGAAGTTCAAAACAGGATTAGAGAGCAGGCACAAAACTTGAGAGAAATTCATCTTATTTTTTGTCCAATCAAAAAAGACCGCCAGGATTTCCTGATTGAAAAAGCCGTTGAACTTGGTGCGACTCATTTCCATCCTGTTCTGACACAACAAACTGTTATTCGTGATCTGAACGAAACGCGCATAAAGAAACAGATTCAGGAAGCTGCCGAGCAATGTGAACGGCTGGATATCCCGAAACTTGAACCCCTTGTCAAACTCGATCAATTACTTCGCAGCTGGAATGAAACCATTCCCCTTTATGCCGCAGTGGAACGCAGCGACACAAACCCTATAACTTCATCATCATCCTCATGCGCAATTCTCATCGGCCCCGAAGGCGGATTTTCGGATGATGAAAAAAACACACTTCTCGATCATCCGAAGGTGACGGCCGTGACGTTGTGCGAGCGAATCCTGCGCGCTGAAACAGCCGCCCTTTTCTCTCTCTCTATTCTGGCAAGCGGTTAGCGGCCCAACTGGGCAGCCAAAGATGGGCCGACCTGCGTTGGAGTCGTATGACCTGATTGGCGCTCCTGCAACTCCCGCAGCATAGCGACCTGCTTGCTGTAATCGTGGTCACCGCGCACATGCATCGCTTCAAAGCGATCCGCAACCTTATCCAGATATTCGGGATTTTTAAGAGCTGTCGTAATATCCATCTGCTTGCCGCCGATCTTCACCGTATCAGGCAAGATATTATCGTCATGAATAGCCTTACGCAGTTGATCAGCACTCATTCTATCCAAGCCTCTTCGGTCGATCGCGATTTCGCGGCGCTCTGCGGCTATACCTTCATTCAGGAACTGCGTTACTTCTTTCGTCGAGATGCGTCCGTCATGATTTTTATCAGCACCGCTTTCCCTCTGTCCGTGTCCAGCCATAGAGCGGCGAATTTCCGCGCTGCTGACCTTGCCATCACCATTTCGGTCGGCATGGCGCACCCAGCTTTGGTTCTTGCTCATCTCGGCAGCTGCGCCAGCAAGACGATCAGGCGGGTCTTTTCGCGGATCTTCCTTGCCTGTAAAAAAGCCTGCGATACCATTACGGGCTGATCTGAACATATCCACTCCTCCGGCAACCACGTTATCAAAAGCCTGTCTGGTTTCGCGAATCACCGTTTTACCTGTTTTCGACTCAAGTGCCGCTCCAACGCCTGCGACAACAGGAAGCAATGGCCCGGTTGCCAGCACTATTGGATGTTTTTTGACGAAATCAACGCTTGGCTTCACCCCGTCCCGCAGCGTACGTCCGACCTTATAGCTTGTCGTTTCCTTTCCTTCTGGCGGTTTCTCGCCCATTATGCCCGCCATGGCATTCGTGCCAACTTCCTTGGCTACTTTTTCGCCGACGATCGCTCCTGCCACGCCACCGACAATTCCACCGACAACCGCTCCTGGCGGCCCTGCAACCGATCCGCCCAGCGCGCCCATACCCGCTCCTGCCACCAGCCCCCCGAATGTACCGCCAACCGCGCCCGCCGCGCGTTCCGGATCGCGCGCCTTTATCGCCGCCGCAACTTCAAATCCACCCGCGGCCAAAGCCAAAGGCATAGCGGCGCGCTTGGCACCAGCCACCAATAATTTGCCGCCGCCCGACTCTAAAATTCCTGCCATCTTGCCAACCGCATTGATCGTCGATGGATTTTCGAGATTAGCAGCAACTTGCGCCGCCCGGTTTGTCAGGACATGAGCCCCGCTTTCAATCGCATCGGCTCCAAAGCCGCCCATATCCGCCAACACACTAGCTTTGGCATAGGCGGCGCGTTCGCCACCGGCTTTATTATCGGCGCTGAAATTTTCATCTATTCCGCCCAGCTTGGTCGCAATGCCATAGGCTGACATACCCATTACCGCGCCTTTGGACCCATGTTCAGCCGCGGCCGTAAATGCGGTTTTCAGTCGACCCGCTGTCGGGGCTTCGACAGCCAAGCTTGGAATGTCACGAAGGAATTCACCACTGGCCAACCGGTTGAATTCCTCGGCATAACGGCTCGCAAAATCTGATTGCGCAGGTCGTTCCCATTCAGCGCGAGCCTCCTGAAATCTTCGTTGTCTTTCTTGTACTTCTATTTGCGCCTGAGATGGCTGATGCATGAATTGCTGTTGCTGGGATGGTTGCGGAACCATTTCAGGCTGGGCGCCCACGCGAGGCTGGGCCTCTCTTCTCGCATGAATATCTAACGGAGCCGCAACTCCATTCATTCTCTCGGCAATATCGCGCGCTCTTAAGTTTTCGAGAATTTTTGCATCGTTGTCGCTAACACCGGCTCCGGTTCTGGCCTCCGCTTCTCTGATCTGCGGTTGCAAATCATCTATAACGGGCTTTACACGATTGAAAACATCCCGGATTTCATTATCGGACGGTATCGCAAAACGTTCAAAGTTTTCAACGCCGTTGCTACCATTTGGAAAAATGCTCAGTTCGGGATTCGCCGCATTGTAGGAATAAATTTTACCTTCCGGGGTTTCGACTTTCCAGTCCGGGGACGGCCACTCTCTTGTAACCTGAATTCCCATTTTCTTTGCGGCTTCGATGACATTATTAGGTTCAAAACCACTGGCGATGCGCTGCGCTTCTATCGTTTGCCCAGTTTTCTTACCCATAATCCAGGACAACGTATTGCCTAGATTTTCTCCATCTTCAAACATCCGGGCACGTTCTTTAACCTGATCGATAAATCCTTGCTCTGTCGCTAGATGTGCAGGATCTGTAACGGCCGCTTCCGGTGAATAGAGCGCTCCTTGAATAGCTGTTACAAAAGCTTCCGCCCGGCCATCTCCCTGATAATGATGCCCGCCCGACAAACCATCGATGGCCATTCCGTAAATAACATGAATCATGTCATGCGGGTGGGCGGTCGATCCTTGCCCAAACCATAAATCGACATGTGACTGGCTGGCATCCCTTAAAGTTAAATCGCTATTTCTCCAGTTGGAAACTTCTTCAGCGCTTCCATCCAGGCCGCGCGCCGATCCTGGACGCTGAACGTTTTGGACAGGCGGCGGTGCAGGAGACACAGGCTTATCCCAATCTTCTGGAATAGCAGACTGGAAAGATGAGGCGATATTGTCCCAATCTACCGGTATCTGCGCTGGTCTATTGTGTGAATTCGTCATTTAGCCCCTGATTTATATCTGACATCGTACAGGGAAAGCCTAAAAATTACGTAAAATATAAAATTTTAAGTAATTATATTACTCAAATATTTGGATATTAACAAAATGCTGCTAACAATTATAACTATAAAGGTCAGTAAAACTCCATATTTTCGTCCATTGCTCGCTAAAGGACTAGACGTAATTCCATAGGCATGGAGCAGGCGACTCAAAACAATACTTAAACCGCAACTATGCAGGATTAGAGCTTGGGAATGGCTACTCTCCAATAAAAGAAGCAAAATGAGCATCACTGGAGCTGTCTCAACGAAGTTTCCATGTACACGTATGGCCTGCCCCAGATCGGCGATACCGCCATCGCCTAGGCCGACTTTATATTTCCTCCGTCGCAGCGCCACCCGCAGGATCAGCACCACGAGCATCAATCCCAGAAGGCCGGCATAAAAACCTGTAATCATATTATTTTTCCCTATAATTTGCGGCTTCAGAATTATCAAAAATTCCTGAACCACTCTAGACTTATATTACAAAGGGCTGTATTAAATCGTCGAACTGCGGCATAGTATCGCAGACTTTAAAACGCCCAAACAGATAGCTAGATCAAAGCGAACTCCACTTTTAAAACGATGGCAAAATGACCAAAATTTTTACTCTTCTTTCCGCCTTCATCCTTACTTTCGCGACCAGCGCACTTGCCGACCAGCCGCGTCCGAAGGAAATCAACTTTCAGGAAGCCGTTACGCCGGTGATGCAGCACATCACTGACTTCCATAATCTTCTGCTCTGGATTATTTCCGGCATCGTTCTTTTCGTGATGATCCTTCTTATATATGTGATGATTCGCTTTAGCGCGAAGGTCAATCCTGAGCCATCAAAGACAACGCACAACGTGCCGCTCGAGATTGTCTGGACGCTTGTTCCTGTTCTTATTCTTCTTGTCATCGCCATTCCGTCATTCCGCCTGCTGTTTTTCGGAGGCATCACGCCTGAAGCCGAAATGACATTGAAAGCCACCGGCAACCAGTGGAACTGGTCATACGAATATCCGGATCACGGCGATATCGGTT
>QFOT01000063.1 GCA_003241285.1 Micavibrio aeruginosavorus | reverse complement strand
TTTCAGAACTTCTCGCCAAGCAAAAGCGAGGAGAAACCCTGTCTCCAAATACCATCGCACTCACTTTTGACGAGCCTGACGAAGAAACCTATACCAAGGCCATACCGCTTCTGGTTCAGAACAAAATCCCCTTCACGCTTTTTATCAGCCCCGGCCTTGCAGAACAAAGCGAATGGGAAACACTCAAGAACCTTAGGAAAAGTGATTTTGTCACGATAGGCCTATCAACTTTCACCTATGGCCATCTGGGAGGCTGGAGCGAAGAAAATATTACAGAAGACCTAAATCGCGCCAAAGCGATTTATCGCGAGAAACTTGAACAGGAGCCTGACTATTTTGCGTATCCTCTTGGTGAATATTCAGCACAATTTGTAAGCGCCGTGCAAAAAGCGGGATTTCACGCGGCATTCGGGCAGAATTCGGGCGTGATGACACAGGCAACCGATGTAATGAAAATTCCCCGCTTTACGATGACTGACGATTTTGGCGATCTAGACCGATTTCGCACAACCTCTAATGCCATGCCCTTTCCGGTAAAAGATCTAACTCCGGATACCAGTTACATGATGACGATGCCGGATATAGGCTTTACCATCGACAATCGGATCTCTGACAACGACATAAAAAAAACAAAATGCTTCTCGTCAGGTACTATTCAGCCAGAAACGGTTTTTTTAGGTACAGGCCGCATAGAGCTTCGTTTCCCTGAAGCGCCCATAACGGATCGCTTGAGGATTAATTGCACTATAACCGTGGCAGGTGAACTGCCCGACGACGATCCCCGCTATCGCTGGCTGGGATTTTTGCTGTATTTTCCGGTTAAGACAGAAGCGGTTGATTTTAGTCCTGAACAGCCCTGACTTCCAAAACTTCCGGTACATAATGATGCATCATGTTCTCAATACCCATTTTCAGTGTTACGACTGAACTTGGACATCCGGCACACGCGCCTTGCATTCTAAGAAAAAGAATCCCTTTGTCAAAATCCTCGAATGAAATATCGCCGCCGTCACGCGCGACAGCCGGACGCACACGCGTTTCCAATATTTCCTTGATTTGCTTAACGACATCACTGTCTTCTTCGGATGGCGCATCCTTTGTGACCGGTGCGTCACTCAGGATTTTTTGACCTGTTGTAAAATGTTCAAATAGTGCGCCCAAAACCAGTGGCTTTAATGTCAGCCAGTCGCGTTCCTCGCTTTTTGTAACTGACACAAAGTCATGCCCAAAGAAAACACCGCGTACACCCTCAATTTTGAACAGACGCTCCGCCAGCGGCGATTTTCCAACGGCTGAATCCGCGCTTGGAAAATCCGCCACGCCGCGCTCGAGGACGATCTCGCCGGGAATGAATTTTATAGTCAGGGGATTGGGGGTCGGTTCAGTTTGTATAAACATTTAAGTAATCGCATCTATTCGGTTTGTATCAAAGTTTCCGGGAACTATTACAGCAGGAACCTGCAAATCGCCAAGACCTTTCGATATAAGATAGTTAATAAGCGGCCCCGGCCCTTTAACGCCAACGCCTCCCGCCAGCACGAGCTGGACAAGACTTGGATCGGAATTAATCGTTTCGATTACCGCGCTTTTAGCTTCTCCTTCGGCTATATATAGAGCAGATACCTGACCTGTCAAATCATGGACTTTCCGGCAAGCTTCCCAGATTTGCTTTTCAGCCTTCTCGCGCAATTCCTTGCGCAGCATAGCTTCGACATTTCCCCAGTCCTGAAATTCTTCCATATCGATGATCTGGAGAAGCGCGACATGCCCTCTTCTATTTTGCGCGCATCTTGCCGCATAGCGAAGGGCCAGATCGAATTCCGATGTTTCATCGACGACGACAAGATAGACACCGCCATCGCCCTTACGAATTTTCTGTTCCATAGAATGCTCCTCTATGCCTCCACGATTTAAGCTCTCTGGCTTCTTGACATCCAGAACGCTGTAAATCCGGCGACCATCGCTAAAAATAAACCCAGTAACGCATAAGACAGGCTGTGTTCTGCCGCAAAATTTAAAACACTTGCCGATAATCCCGCTTGCCCTACATCAAGACTGATGAGGCTGCGATCAACCAATGAGCCCCCCTTAAATAAATAACCCTCGACCGTATAACGCCCGACCGGGACGTTGGCAGGCAAATAAAACGATGTTTTGAAAAGCCTTTGCCCCATAAACCTTATCGGCGATGGGGTAAGAGGGAAAAAACCTTTAGCCTGTTGCGTCCTGACAAGAGCCTCCTGAAATTCATTGACGCTCGTATCCTCTTCGTAACGAACGGCTTCGAAATTCAGCGCGTTAAGCCCTATCCCGTATGTGCGAAGCATTTGATTATCGGCGATATTGTTTTCGGGGCGACTGACGGCATAATTGTAAAATAAGGGTACGTTCTTGAAGTCGATGGATTCGCGGTTGAGCCACATCCCAAGAACAGGATGCTTCTTTCGCAAAACGACACGTTCCTGCGGCCCGCGCAAAATTATAGCGATGTCACCATCCTGATCGGTTGTGCCAAATACCGTTACTGCTTCGCCTGAAAAATCGCTTGTAATGTCAACATGGTCGTCGGCCAGATCTATGACGATATTACCGTTACTCTGGGCGTGAGCAGATAATGGGAATAAAATAATGGATAGAAATAAGAGCAGGTATTTCATCACCGCACCTGCATCGCGAATAATTCATATGGCTGGATCAATAAATCACTGGCGAGTTTCCCGGCGACCGCAATAAGCATGGCGGCCAGCATAAGCCGCGCAGGAGCGCCCCTGATATATTTTGCAGCGCGGACACCTATCTGTGATCCCAGTATTCCGCCGATGATCAATATCACTGCCAGCACAAGATCGACCGTATGATTTGCTACTGCATGAAGAATGGTTGAAAAAATTGTCGTGAACATGATCTGAAAAAGGGAAGTTCCTGCCACCATGATCGTCGACATGCCGAGAATATAAATCATTGCCGGGACCATGAAAAATCCGCCGCCGACGCCCATTAAAGAAGTAACCACCCCACCGAGGAAACCGATCCCCGCCGGCATGCAGGCGCTGATATACATTTTTGATTTTGGGAAATGCATTTTATAAGGAAGTTTTTCGCCAAGCATGACCCAGAGTTTCGAGCGCCCTTTTTCGGCTGTTTGTTTTTTCAAAAGCGCATAGATACTCTCAACCAGCATCATCGAACCGATACTGCCAAGAAACAAAATATAAAGAAGATTAATCGCGGCATCGATCTGGCCGATATGCTGCAGAATTTTGAACAAGCCGATGCCGATCAAGGAACCGACGACCGATCCGCCAAGCATGACAAAGCCCAGCTTGACGTCGATATTGCCCCGGCTCCAATGGATCAATGATCCCGACACAGAAGACGCCACCAATTGATTGGCCTGCGTTCCAACTGAAATGGATGGCGGAACGCCAAGGAAAATTAAAAATGGCGTAGTCAAAAACCCGCCGCCGACTCCGAACACCGATGTAAAAAACCCTGCTACCATGCCTAAAACCATTATGGCTTCGACAGGCACGCTCATTTCAGCTATGGGGAGGTAAATCTGCATGGAAGTAACAATTTTCAATAAAGAATTACTTTACCTTAAACCGACTACTTCCAGCTGTCTACTATTCACTAATATCTTCCGGTGCTCACGCCATTTTTATCTTTAAACTCTAGCGTGCCTTCGTTGATAAAATTCCTCGGATGATTGCCTATCGTGAGTTCATGATGGGCTTTCTTCATATCGATGGTTTTCATGAAGCTAAGGAAAGCGGTAGCGTATTTCTGGTAAGCATCCTGTTTTGACGAACATTGCGCCAGATATGTCTTATCATAGTAGTTGGTAATTGACATGATCGCGGCGCGGTTTTCTATCGAAGACCCATCAACAGACGGCTCTGTGTAAGCAATCATTTGTGTCGATGCGAATCCTTTGCCAAGACCGGTTTCATCTCCGAAACCTAGGACCTGAACATTTTTATAATTAGCGTTATATTCTTCCCAGAATTTCTTTGAAAAAGCCACGCGCTGCACTTCGTCGCGGATATGCTGCGGATAGATAAGGTATCTCTCGTCAATATCAGCGCGAATAAAGCACTGCGCATCGTCTTCACCGGACGGAAGCGCAACAGTCAGAATATCGTCGGTCTGTGCGTTATTTATCATTTTCCAGTCGTCCGGATAAGACGCCGTCAGGCCTGTCTTTTCATCCGCCCATACGAAATAATCCGCTTTTGCCTTTATGGGCATAAAAGCTATAATAACGGCAAAAAATTGAATTAGAATCTTCATATCGTCCTCATTTTGTCATTCCGGCGGTGGCAAGAATCCAGAATTATTTATACAAGATTTCGTCTTTTATCGGAATGACTATAATATTACATTAATATTGAACAAATACCTAAGGCCCCCAATGACAAATTCCGCGCTTAAACGCTATATCGACAATCTTCAGGGCGAAATCGATGCCTCCGCCATGTATAAGGCGATGGCGCATCACGAGGAAAACCCGTCTACAGCCGGAATTTACCTGAAACTGGCAGCTATTGAAGATAAACACGCCGCTTTCTGGCGAGAACAGATCATTAAAGCGGGGGGTAATCCTGATACAATCAAAGTTTCTCCCCGCACCCGTTTCATGATCTGGCTTGGCCAAAAAATGGGATCCGGTTTTATCCTGCCCAGTCTGGCGACTATCGAATCCAAAGACAGCGACAAGTATTTCGGCCAGAATGAGGTCTGCCGCTCAGCCATGCCCCGTGAAGAGAAATCACACGCCTTGATTTTGCGGGCTTTATCGAAAAAGACAAAGACCGGCCTTCCCGGTGCCGATGTCGCAAAACTAGAAAAACGCCACTTTCTTGGCGGTAACGAATTGCGGGCAGCCGTTCTCGGCGCTAATGACGGGCTCGTATCCAACCTGTCCCTCGTCATGGGGGTAGCAGGCGCCGCCGTAGCCTCCCAGACAATTCTTCTGACCGGCCTTGCAGGATTAGTCGCCGGGGCATGTTCCATGGCGATGGGTGAATGGCTTTCCGTCAATTCCTCACGTGAACTTCATCAAAAGCAGATCGATAAGGAAAAGAGCGAGCTTGAGGAAAACCCTGAAGAAGAAAAACAGGAACTCATCCTGATCTATCAGGCTAAAGGCTTGACCGAGGAGCATGCAACGGAACTCGCCAACCGACTGATGTCCGACCCTGACCGTGCTCTCGATACGTTGGTACGCGAGTAATTGGGCATCGATCCGGACGAGCTAGGGGGCTCGGCATGGACAGCAGCTATCTCGTCCTTCTTTCTATTTGCCGTCGGGGCCATTTTTCCAGTCGCTCCGTTTATGTTTTTAGAAGGACATGACGCCGTTATTACGTCTCTTCTGGTCAGCGGCCTTGGCTTACTAATTATTGGTATGGGAACGGCGCTCTTTACAGGCCGGGGCTTCGGCTTCTCCGGCATACGCCAACTACTGATCGGCTACGCAGCCGCTGCAATTACTTATACAGTTGGTCGAATTTTCGGCGTGACGATTACAGGCTGATTAATCAGCCGATACCACTTTTGGCGGTGGTGTTACCCGAACAAGCGTAATCTGATTTCTATGCCGGCGAACAACGTCGAATTTGAAATTGTGGAACATAAAGCTTTGCCCGACATCGGGTAATTTTCTAGCTTCATACAGGACGAGGCCTGCAATCGTCGAATAATCGGCATCGGGCAAATCCCATTCAAACTCTCGTTTGATATCGCGGATCGTAACCGTGCCGTTAACCAGGTATGTACCATTTGGCTGTTTTTTGACGCCCGGCATGCTCATATCATGCTCATCATCAATGTCACCGACGATATCTTCCAGAATATCCTCAAGAGTTACCACGCCCATAAAACTTCCATATTCGTCGATCACGAACGCAAAATGTTCGCCGCGCTCCCGGAATGCCTGCAACTGGTCGAATAATGTCGTCGTGTTCGGAATAAACCAGGGTTCTGCCGCAATATCCTCGATCTTAATCTTTGAATAGTCATTATTCGCAGTTTTAAGCTCACGCAGCAGCCATTTCACGTGGATCAGGCCAATAATATTATCCTGCTTGTCTTTCCACACCGGCATTCTTGTATAGGGGCTATTTAAAACCTCATCTATTATTTCCTCGGCGTCCGTTGCCGCATCGATCATAGCTACATTCTTGCGGTGGATCATTACCTCCTCGACCGTAACATCTGCCAGATCCATGACAGATTTTAACATGGCGCGCTGTTTCTGAGTTTCCTCTTCCGGTCCACGATGCATCTCAATCGCGCCGCGCAATACTTCCATCTGAGCTTCTTCATCTACCTGACTTAAATCAACGCGGAAAAATTTAAGAGTTGTGTGCACAATCGAAGAAATCAGTTGGGTGATTGGAGAAAAAATAATGATAATGACACGCATGACTGGCGCCATAAACATCGCCATGTTATCCGGCCTGTGCAGCGCAAGCGTCTTTGGCAGGACTTCAGCAAAAATCAGGATCAATACCGTCATTACGCCCGTAGCATAAAATACTCCTGCTTCGCCGAACATATTAATCAGGACATTCGTCATGATGGCTGAAGCCAGGATATTGATCAGGTTGTTGCCAAGCAGCATCGCCCCGATCATTCGGTCTTTGCGCAATAAAATTTTATTGACCATTTTCGCAAGGCGGTTGCCATTTTTTTCCGCGGCCAGCATGCGCGGCTCCGATACAGCCGTCATCGATGTTTCACCGGCCGAGAAAAATGCCGAAATAACAAGTAAAGATAAAACGATCAGTGTGGAAATCAGCAACGTCATGCAATCGACTCTTTCAGAACTTCAAGGATTTTTTCTTCCGGCACATCGTTATCCAGCTTTGCGCGCCCAAGCTTATTCAGTAGCACAAAGACCAGACCAGCCGAATTTGCCTTCTTATCCTTACGCATCAGCTCTAGCAATTTCTCTGCTGTTGCGTCGATACCAGAAATATCTTTAATCTCGCTCATCATATCAACCGACATCAAATGAGCCTTAACTCTTTCGGCTTCTTCTTGGGATATGTATTCAAGTCTTGCTGAAAGCCTTGAGGCTAAAACGAGACCTATTCCGACAGCCTCGCCGTGCAAAAGCCTGCCATCATATTTGCAATAGGTTTCCAGCGCATGGGCGAAAGTATGACCAAGATTGAGCAGCGCGCGAAGACCGGTTTCTTCAAATTCATCCTGACGGACAATCTCCGCTTTCATGGCACAGCTTGTTTCAATCGCATAGATCAGCGCATCATCTTCACCGGCGATCACCCGCGCCCCATTGCTTTCAAGCCACTCAAAGAAACGACTATTACCCAGAAGACCATATTTAACGATCTCGGCATATCCCGCCTTCATTTCACGCTGAGGCAGCGTCTTTAAAGTCGTCGTGTCGATTACAACGACTTGTGGCTGGTAGAACGCGCCAATCAGGTTTTTCCCCTGTTTGGAATTGATACCTGTTTTACCACCTACAGAACTATCGACCTGCGATAATAACGTAGTAGGTATCTGAATAAACTTTACGCCGCGCATTGCAGTTGCCGACACAAAGCCTGCCAAGTCGCCAACGACACCACCGCCCAGCGCGATCACCAGAGAATGGCGGTTCAGGCCATGGCTAATCATCCATTCAAGAATTTCTTCATATTCAGTGAATGATTTGCTCTTTTCGCCTGCTGGGACTTTATAAATAATAGATTCAATCGGCAGTATGATTTGCAAGCGTTCCGCATATAAATCGCCTGTATTCTCATCAGTAACGATAAATGCTTTTTGCGCTTTCGTTCCCGGCCACCACATGTCGGCTTTATGAAGAATATTACCGCCGATATAGATAGGGTAAGAACGGTCGCTTAAATTTACGTCAAGCTTTTTAAAATCAAATTCCATGAGGATTTTGTATCAGATAATCATAAATCTGTCCTATCGCTTTATTCAGAACCGTATTGATATCCGCCGATCCGTCAACGCGAAGAGAAGCCTTCTGATAAAGATGTCTTCTCTGTTCCATGCGCTCCGAGAGAGCCTCTTCCGGATCTCTGCCCGCAAGCAATGGCCGCGTGCCTGTTCCTATTGTCCGCTTGGCCAGCGTCTTGACCGGCGCATCGATCCAAAGGGATATCGATCGGGTAAATATTTTTTGGGCTGTTTCAGGTGTTGTTATTGCCCCGCCTCCAGCCGATAAAATCTTATGTCCAGTATCCAGAAGTTTCGATATTTTTTCTTTTTCCAAACTACGGAAAGCAGCCTCGCCTTTGGTTTCGAAAATATCCTTAACCGAAATCCCCTGCTCTCTTTCAATTTCAATATCGGAATCCACAAACTCCCAACCCAGCTTTTCCGCCAGCTTACGCCCAAGTGTGGTTTTGCCTGCTCCCATCATGCCGATAATTACTATCGGGCTTGAGAGATGATCGTTTATGTATTGAATTTGATCGCTGATTTCCATTTAACTGTTCATACAACGTCTACAATTCCGGGGAAAGTTTTATGTATGTAATTCTATAGCCTGTTGCATTTCCCTATTTCGTTTACTACTTTCTTGGCAGTTATACGTTAAAGGATCCCCGCTTATGAAAGTTTTTGGAATTTTAATCCTGATTTTGATCACCTTGATCGCTGGAAGCTTCGCCTATGTGGCAGGCAGCGATGTGATTGTCGAACAGACTACCGTGACACGCGACATCTCAGCCGATCAGTTAAAATGAAGATGAAAAGCAATATCATCCCTTTTTTGCTGGCCTGCGCGTTTTTAATCCAGCCTGCCCTTGCCGAAGCTCCAGCCACGCCAGCGCCACCTACCACCCCTCCGGCTGTCGTGCATAGCCCGATTATGCCGGTTAAAATTAAACCTCGCCAAAGCGGTGCAGATTCAATCTCCAAAGCCGCAGCAGATATTGAACAGGAAAATACGATAAACGCCAATTCACTTGGCCTTTTTACCAGAATTTCCGATGGCGGCCTTGGCGGGGATGTCTGGAAAAATTATACAGGCAAAGCCCTGGCATCCGATCTTGGCATGCTCAACGTCAATATTTCATCACCTGCCATGCGCGCCTTGCTACTGCGGGCCCTTCTTACGTCGCCGGATGCTGAAACCCTTCCAGAAGACAAGGAAAGCGAGGCGTTTTCGGCCCGGATAACGACGTTGGTCGATCTAGGCGCTTTTGATGAAACAGTAGTTCTGTATAAAAAACTCGAAGGCAATATCCCCTCAGGCAAAGCGGCTCTAGCCGGTACGGAAGCCATGGTAAGCATGGGCCAGATGGGCATTTCCTGCCTTGAAGAAAAAGCTTTACCGGATGACATGAAGGGCACGTCTTCAACCAGTTTCTGGCCGGATTTAGAGCAGTTTTGTAATATTCTCCTGACAACAGATGCAACTGATGACGAATCCGAATCTTTTGCCAAAACAGCATCTCTTTTTACGAGTGCTAAGCAACTGACAGCTCCGGCTACACTTTCCGAATTGAATGGAAAATCAGTCATTGGCGTTCTGGCAATGAATAAATCAGGACTGATACCCAAAAACCTTTTTACCCCTGAAAATATAAAGCCTTTAAAGCCACAGATTATATCTCTTCTGTTGAAACAATCGCCTATCGATCCGCAGCAAAGACTTAGCCTGCTCTCAGTTGCCGTTGAAAAAGGCATGGTTCCATCGACTGATTTTACAAACGAATTTATTACGCAAACAGCCTCTTCATCTACGTCTGCGCCCAGTTATTGGTCTCCCTTTATGACCTTATATAATAAATTACAAAGCTCTCCGGCAGACGCTGATAAATCGGTTGTTTTAAAAGAAGTTCTGAAAATAGCAGTTGCATCAAGTAACGCGGCCCTTCTGCCATTTGGTGCCTCTTTTGGCTCTCTTAAAAATGTAGATACTTTTACTACTGAAGAAGCTCGCAAAGTGGTCAGCTTGCTGGTCAGGGCGAAAATCAATGTCTCCGGCGCATGGTACGCAAAGGCTTTTGGCAGGCCAGATGCCCAAAACAGGGAATCAGTGACTGATCTGGACGTTATTTCAGCCCTGAAAGCATCCTTAAAATCGAATTCTCACGGGAAAGCCGAAACCAATGACAATAAGGAAGTAGAATCTAAAAAATCCAAGGAAATGCTTGAAAATCCTAAACTTTATGCACTTTCTCTAATATTGAAAACTCAGGAAGCTGAGGATAAAATTAAGGAAAAGTCTTATGAAAATCTTTTTAGCTTGACAGGGTCTAACGATTATGTAATGCCTTCTAAGGAATTAATGAATAACTTGGCTCAAGTTGCTGCAAAGCAAGATACTGGAAAAGTTATCATTTATTCTCTTCAGATACTGAATGGACAGAGGATTTCACAGATTCATCCTCTCGCCCTTATCAGGATCAGTGAAGGTCTGCAGTCTGTGGGGTTGAGTGAAGAAAATAGAAGCCTTGCACATGAGGTGCTGGCGGATTTGATTGAATACTAAGAACTAGAAAAAGAAGATATAGGAGAATTAATTATGGCACGTCCAGGTCGTCCGGCAATGCCGAAGCCAACGCTTTCTAAATGGGTAGATTCATTTTTGGATATGCTCACCACAGAACGTGGCGCCGCATTGAATACACGTCATGCTTACTGGCGTGATCTTGCTGATGTCAGCCTTTTCGTACGTGAAAGCCGTAAGAAAGAAATTGAGAATGCTACAGCTGAAGATCTGAAAGCCTACCTCACAGATCTCGCTGGTAAAATTCACGTAAAAGGCCAGAACAAAAACCAGATCGCCGTTCGTACCGTTGCGCGCCGCCTGTCTGCGCTTCGCCAGTTCTACCGCTACCTGGTATCCGAGAATATACGCCAAGATGATCCGACATCAGCGATTGAATCACCGAAGCAAACACGCACTTTGCCGAAAACACTGGCGGAAAGCG
>QFOT01000062.1 GCA_003241285.1 Micavibrio aeruginosavorus | reverse complement strand
GATGTCATGGCTATAAAACCATGTCATTGCATATAAAGCTTCCTGAAATCGGGAGCCCGAAAAATCTGTAAACTTCCATCCCCAGAAGGTTCTATCGAAACAACCATAGGTCTTGGAAGGATACTCACGATCCATCCGTGAAAGCAGGCGCGGCATTTGATCTAGAGCTAGATTGATATATGGACCTTGTCCTGTCATTCCGAAATTTTCTTGAATTTAGCGTAGATCATTAGGCCGAGCATTCGGTCCAGAATAACGCGCAGGAATTTAGGCGCTTTTTCACCGAGCAAAAACCGAGTAGGGAAGTAATGGATCTCAAATTTTTCAAATTTGCAGTTTGGCATCATGCGGCGCATATCGGCGCGACTATAGGCCTTGCCGATTGGATTGTTATTGCCATCATATAACCTGACAAGGTCATCCGGCGTTTCTACGGTCATGAATTGCGAGCGGCCCGGTACAGTTTTAAATAACAAGCGCACGAAAAAACGGGTGATTGGCCATAGAGCAGGTGACATTACAGGATGGCGATAATAAAACGAGATCATGCCCCGGCCACCGACGCGCAGAACCCGCACAGCTTCGGACACAGCTTGTTCAGTGTTTGGTGTATGATGCAATACGCCAGCTGAAGTCATATAATCAAACGAGCCATTCGGGAAGGGGAGATGTTCGGCATTTCCCACCTGAATTGTTCCCGCCAAATTATACACGGCAAGGCGTTTTTGCGTTAATTCGACAGCATTGGGCGTCAGATCTAAGCCTGTAATATTTGCACCGTTCTTTGCAAAATTCCAAACCAGCCAGCCATTACCGCAGCCGATATCAAGGACGCGCTCTCCTGCATGTTTTTCAAATTCATACATGGAATAAGTGAATTGGCCTTCATCATAGTCGCGGACATGGTGATGCCAGTCGAAGAATTCACGTGTGCCCACAGCATAAGGGCTTTCGAGACTGCCGAGCGGGTTATCATTCCAGTACTGTTTGACTGCTGTAATATCGTCAGGTGCGGCAGATTTATGAGGCAATGTCATATGAGAAGTAAAACTCCACTAAAGATAAGAGAATAAGCCAATAATTTCATGATGGTAAGACTTTCGCCGAAGAAGAATATGGCGAATAAGGATACCATCGCTAAATTAAGGCCGAGCATTGCTGGAACGACAGATGATGTTTCATACTTGCTTAGAATCCATAAGTATAACAGGAAGACTGTGCCGGAGAAGAAAACGCCAAGCCATAAATTCGACTGCATAAAAAACGAAATTGCTGTTTCAACAGAAATGTTGCTGAAAGCAGGAAACTTTACTTTTCTTAGAAACAGAATGCCTGTTGTGGCGATAAAAGACGCTATTATAAGCAAGGCAAACTTAGTCATGCTGTAACCTGTATAGTTCTTCCTTCACGTAAAGATTCCTGAATGGCGAAAGTGGTCTGCGTTGTAAGAATTTGACTTTCAAAACTGATCGGCGATTGACCCGAACGCACAGCGTCAATAAATGCGACCATTTCCTGGCGATGGCCTTTCTCGGCTTGCAGCCAGCATCTTTGTTTAACCTTACGACCATTGCCCTGAACTAAAAGCGTGCGCCAGTTATCGATAACGCCGACACGCCCACCACCGAAAACTTCAATGCGTTCTTTAGGAAAACCGGAATCTCCGGACGCGACATAAGCGATAGTGCCAATTGATCCATCCGAGAAGGTAAAGGTGATTATAATGTTATCCGGATCGGCGGGTGAATTTCCATCGTTTACGGATTCTGCAAAAACAGAAACAGGGTCAGAGCCACATATATATTGCATCGTATCGATAAAGTGACAGACTTCACCGACAATTCTACCACCGCCGTTTTCAATATCCTGATGCCAGTGCGATCCTGGAATAAACCCGGCATTGATGCGGTATTGCATGACAAGTTTTGCGCCTGCCATTTCATTTTTCAAACGTTTTGCTAAAGGAGAGAAACGACGGTTAAAGCCTGTCAGTACCATATTGCCAGTTGATTTCTGGGCTTCGATGACAGATTGAAGGCCCGCTGCATCCATTGCCAGGGGTTTTTCGACAAAGCAATGCTTGCCAGCTTTAAGGGCTGCACTGACTATCTCGGCATGGGTGTCATGGCGTGTAGCAATCAGAACAGCGTCGACTTTGGCGTCTGCCAACATTTCACGATAATCCGACGTGCATATTTCTGCTTTATATTTGCGCGCTACATTCAGGCTTGTAAAACCGCTGCCGGTTGCGAATGAATGGAATGAAGCGCCTTTCACATTTTTAAGGGCCGGAAGCAAGACGCCTTGCGCAAATTGTCCGGCACCGATAACGCCAATTGAAATCTGCCCGCCTTTTTTCTGCGGTGATGGCGTAACTGTTTTGAGTGTAACAGAAGTTTCCTGATCTTTTTCAGCATCATAATCAAGAATGATACCTATATATGGCTCTTTAGTTTCACCGAGAAGCAAATCATAGGCTTCCTGTGCGGCTTCTATTTCAAACCGATGCGTCAATAACGGTTTTACTTTTACGCGCCCGGCTGCGATTAAATCGAGAAATGCTTCCATGTTACGATTTTCGGTCCAGCGCACATAGCCAAGCGGATAATCATGACCGCGCTCCTCATAATCCGGATCATAGCGGCCGGGACCGTAGGAACGGGATTGGCGCAAATCGATTTCTTTTTCGTAGTAGGAGCGGCGAGGGACGTTATGACCGACATCGCCAATCGCAACCACGCGGGCGCGATCACGTGATAATTCAGGGGCCAGTTCGATAGGTCCGCTACTTTTCGTACCAGCTGTAATCAAAACGGCATCAGCGCCGTGATTGCCGGTAAAATTCATGACGGCGGCTTTCAATGCGGCGGTATCGCTGCCTGCCATGCCGTCATCAGCACCTAGTGATTTGGCGAGTTCTATTTTGGATGGATCGAGATCGATACAAAATACCTTGCAACCCGAAGCCGAACAAATTTGCGCTGCAATCTGTCCGACAAGACCCATGCCAATGACGACAACGGTTTCACCGAGAGTCAATTGCGCCTGACGGACACCGTGAAGTGCGATAGAGCCTACGGTTACAAAAGCGGCTTCTTCATAAGAAACATTATCTGGAATTGGAACCATAAGATTGCGCGGAATATAAACCATTTCCGCGTGGTTGGCATAGTTAAGACCCGCGCAAGCGACGCGCTGACCTGGCGCTACGTCTGATACGCGGCTTCCAACCTGGCTGACAATTCCGGCGCAGGAATAACCCAGCGGAAGCGGGGCGCTGACCAAATTCATCACGATGCGCGCCGTGGCCAGTAATCCATCTTGACCTGCTTTAGACAAAACTTTTTTAACAAGATCCGGGCGCGCTTTCGCTTTTTGCAAAGGATTCATCTTTGCAAGTTCAATAACCGCTTTTTCCGTTCCGGCGGAAACCAGAGAGGCTATATTGGTAACTAGGACGCCATCTGCCTTGAGGCTCGGCGGCGGAACGTCTTCGACCGCCATATCTCCTGTTTTGAAGTTCTGAAGAACGGCTTTCATGATGTAACCTGTTTTTGTGCGATAAGGAATTGTACGGAAGGGCGATGCAATATTTTTTGGATAATGAAAATATGCGCCATGATTATTTTTAAAATAATGCCATGACCGAACTCAGATAGAGGGAATTCTACAGGACGGTGACTTGCGACTTTGAGACCTTTTTGTTTCACCAGATCGGCGAGGGCTTTTGTCGGGAAATACCATTCATGGTAAGGGAGGTAAAGTTTATCCAAAAGCTTGATCCTGCCTGCAAGTTTGAACAGCCATTGACCAATGGTATAGATAAAGGCATCTCCATTCGGAGTAGAAATAAAGAGCCTGCCGCCCGGCTTCAAAAGAGAAGCCAGAATTTCCACCAGCCTGTCCGGATGAGCGACATGTTCTATAACGTCATTGAGAACGATTGCATCGAATTTTTCTGGAATTTCTATGTCCATGATGCTGCCAAGATAAACGTCGAAACCTTTGGCCTTGGCGATTTCTGCGGAGGTATGAGATATTTCGACGCCCGCCACTGACATGCCGAAATCTTTTCTTGCAACATCAAGAAAAGCTCCTGTGTCACATCCAACGTCAAGCAAGCGAGCACCTTCTGGTACACCTTCAGGAAAAAGTTCATGAATAATAAATCTATAAGATTCCAGCCTCTTTGAATCATCGAGAGTTCGCCGGGCGGTAAAATAAGGATGATTAAAATAAGCTGGATCAGAGTGAAGAGCGTCAAGCTGGTCTTGTGAACGAGGAGGATCAATTCTTTGCATTCCGCAACTTGGACACGCGCGAATATCGGCAAATGAATTGCCGCAAATCCTCGGGCCTTGTGCAGGGCCTAGACATCCATCAAAAAGACAGGCCTGTAAGGTCATACTGTCCATCCACTTTCTTCATCAATAAAAATGCGATACCAAAGCTCAAGCATCGTGATAGAGAAAACTTGTTTCCCGAAAAGAAACCCATTATCGCCAACACTACCGCGCATTCTCTGAATTGCTTCCCATCTAAACAAGCCTCGCCGTTTTACGGACGATTCTGATAACAATTCGTTTACCATACTTCTCATTGGCTCGGATGCTAAATATTGGTCTATAGGTATATAGAAAGGCACTTTTTTACGGCGAGAGGTTTCCGCATTACGCCTGCGGGACAAATAATCACGCAAAATCAATTTGTTACCTCTTAATCCAATTTTATATTCCATTGGTAAAGACATGGCAAGCTCGACCAGCCGATGATCCATAAAAGGGACGCGGCCTTCCAGAGAATGGGCCATGGTCATTTTATCGAGCTTGGTCAGGATATCGTCTGGCAGCCAATGCTCGAATTGAAGCTCCAGCATCTTATTGAAATCTAGAAGCCCCGTTTCCTGTCTTTCAGTATCGCATGCGGCAAGGGCGGCTTGAAATTCCTGAGTAAACAGATTTTTTTTATCGGCTTCACTAAAAAGTGAAATGATAAAACGGTATTGCTCAGATGTTGAATTACTTCCGAGAGTTTTCAAGAATTCAAGCAGGCGGTTTTTACCTGTTTCACCTAGATCACCGGGATAATCGAACGCCATATTCAGCAAAGAAGCTGGCATCGCCTTGACCGCAGGCATGATACCGCCGGATTGAACGAATTTTGGAATATAGCGTGAATAGAGCGATGCCCAACGCATAACACGATGCATGAAATAGCCGCCCAGTATTTCATCGGCACCTTCACCGCTTTGTACTACCTTTACGCTTTCACTTGCCAGTTGAGACAACAGGTACATAGGCAAAACAATTCCGTCGCCTATGGGCTCATCAAGATTCCAGACGATCTTGCCAAGCAAAGACGTATGCTCGGCGCGGCAAATGATTTCCTTATGATCGCAGCCAAGGTCTTTTGCAGTTGCAGCAGCGGCAGATAATTCATCACCTTTCCATCCAAAACCAACTGAGAAAGTTTTCAGGCCTTGAGGAAACTGGTTAGTAAGAGAAGCGACGATAGCGGTTGAATCGAGGCCACCTGATAAAAAGGCGCCGACCGGACGCTCACTTACCATGTGAATATTTGTCGTTTCGTCGAATAAGTTGTCGAACGTTTCCTGTGCTTCAGTGCGATTACCTGTAAAAGGTTTTATATCGGCAGTATTCCAGTAACGTTTGAAACTACCTTCACCGTTTTTCCAGATCATGAAATGGCCGGGCGGGAATTTTTTTATCTGGCGAAATAATGTCTGCGGTCCGGGTACGTAGCGCAAAGATAAATAGCCATCCACGGCTACAGGATCGACTTCACGTTGAATTACAGGATGAAGAAGAAGTGACTTGATTTCCGAACCAAATATAAATTGTCCATTTGAAATAGCATAATAAAGCGGTTTAATGCCTATACGATCACGTGCGATAAATAGAGAGCCGTCACGATGATCATAAATAGCGCAGGCAAACATGCCACGCAGCCGATTGAGGCAATCAGGCCCCCACATCTGGTAACCAATTAGAATTGCTTCCGTATCGCAATTTGTCTGGAAAGAGCAACCCATTGCCTCAAGCTCACGGCGGACTTCCATATAATTGTAAATTTCGCCATTATAAACAATCGATAATGAGCCACCTTTGGTGGTGATAGGCTGTTTACCTTGGGCAACGTCAATGATTGAGAGACGTCGCATACCAATGGCTGTGCGGCCTGATAGAAGCGTACCGTCATCATCCGGTCCCCGATGAGCGATTTTATCCAGCATACGCGATAAAAGCGCGCTGGTATCACCTTTAAAATCAGTAAAGCCGGCTATTCCGCACATAGGCTTTTCTCCAAGATCGATACAATCCGCTCTGCAGCTTTGCCGTCCCATAATTCAGGTCGTGTGCCTGATTTGACCTGACCGCTTAAAAAAGATTTCATAGCGCTATCGAGGGCATCTGGATTTGTACCTACCATTACATTAGTGCCTTGAGTAACGGTTATCCAGCGCTCGGTATTATCCCTTAAGGTAAAACAGGGAACGCCGAGAGATGTCGTTTCTTCCTGCAACCCGCCAGAGTCAGTTAAGACAAGGCGAGCCTGCCGCATAAGGCCAAGCATGGCCAGATAGGGTTGTGGCTCTATAAGATGGATATTCGCTTCATTAAAAACGGAGTCTGGTATGAATTTCTTTATGTTGTTTCTTGTTCGTGGATGAATAGGGAATACCACAGGAACAGTTTTTGAAAGTCTGGCAATGGCTTCCATGAGTGGTCGAAGTATTTCTGCACTATCGACATTAGACGGGCGATGGAGCGTTAAAAGGGCATAATTTTTTATGCCAATATCTTTTAGAGTTTCTGAAGCGGGAACAGCTTTGGTCAGATTGTATTCCAGGCAATCGACCATGACATTTCCGACGAAATGGATTTTATCTTCGGAAATGCCTTCGCGTTTTAAATTATCGCTTGCTTCACGTTCAGTGGTAAAAAGAAAATCAGCTATCTGATCCGTCAAAACACGATTGATTTCTTCCGGCATGGCCCGGTCGTAACTACGCAGACCTGCTTCGACATGTATGACAGGTACATGATTTTTGATAGCCACAAGCGCGCAGGCTAAAGTAGAGGTAACATCACCAACAACCAGAACCGCTGAAGGAGATAGTTTCTGCAATACAGGTTCGAATTTTTGTATGATTTCGCCGGTTTGGTGTGACTGGCTGCCGCTCGATACCTGCAGATTGATCTCAGGTTCCGGTATACCCAGATCACGGAAAAAACTGCCGGACATGGCGTCATCATGATGCTGACCTGTATGGATAAGATGTCCTCTTAGAACATTACTTTGAGAAAGCGCCCGTATGATAGGCGATATCTTCATAAAATTCGGGCGCGCTCCCGCAACAATCAATATGTCTTTTCGCGCGTTCATGTTCATTGTTTCATCAGGCATGTTATGCCAAGCTTATAAATGACGCTTTGCCGCTTGGAAATATTTAAAATCAGGCCTATCCAGAGCTTTCTGAATATGGACATTCATGACGCTATGATCTAGGATTGGCCAATTTCATAACTCGGGCAGATTTAAGGGCGCGGCATGGCAGCAGAATTTAGTATAGGCAATCGGTTAGTCGGTGAAAATCACCCTCCTTTAGTTATTGCCGAAATAGGGATCAATCACGAGGGCAATCTGGAAGTTGCCAAGCAAATGGTTGACGCCGCCAAACGGGCAGGAGCGGAAGTCATTAAACACCAGACGCATATCATTGAAGATGAAATGAGCGGGGCCGCCAAGAAGGTCATTCCCGGCAATGCGGATGTTTCTATTTATGAAATAATGGCCCGTTGCGCTTTAAACGGAGACGATGAGCGAGCGCTTCAGCAATACGTCATTTCCAAGGGTATGGAGTTTATAAGCACGCCTTTTTCCCGTGCGGCCAGCGAACGATTGAAATCGATGGACATACCAGCCTATAAAATCGGCTCAGGGGAGTGCAACAACTTTCCCCTGATCGAGCATATCGCCGAATTCGGTAAGCCGGTCATTATGAGCACAGGTATGAACGATCTTAAGACCGTCGCTAAATCAGTTCAGATTTTGCGCGATTATAAAATTCCTTTCGCGCTTCTTCACTGTACCAATATTTATCCAACGCCATATAACCTCGTTCGCCTGAACGGCATGGTTCAATTGAAAGAAGCTTTCCCGGATGCGGTGGTAGGATTGTCCGATCACTGCCTGTCTAATTATCCATGCCTTGGGGCGGTGGCGCTTGGCGCTTCGGTTTTAGAGCGTCATTTTACGGATCATATGGATCGTACAGGGCCTGATATCGAAGTATCCATGGATGAAAATTCCTGCCGCGACTTGATTGTCGGAAGTAAAGCCATCTGGGAAGCCAGAGGCGGAGACAAGAATGTTCTGCTTCCAGAGGAGCAGATAACGCGTGATTTCGCCTATGCGACAGTCGTAACAATCAAACCGATCAAAAAAGGCGAGGCATTTACAAAAGAGAATATCTGGGTAAAACGCCCCGGTACAGGAAAGATAAGCGCAGAAGAGTACAAATCGCTTTTGGGCATGAAAGCCAAGCAGGATATCGCTCACGATAGCCACGTATCATGGGATCAGGTTGAGGATCGCAAAAGTGGAGCAGCGTAATATACTGTTCCTGACCGGCACGCGTGCCGATTTTGGGAAACTTTTGCCATTGATACAAGCGGTCGAAGCGCACCCTGATTTGAATTGCCGTATTTTCTGTACGGGCATGCATCAATTGAAATTATACGGCAACACCGCCAATGAAGTGATGAAGTATAATTTTTCTCATGTGCATCATTACATAAATCAGCGAATAGGCGAGCCGATGGAGATGATCCTCGCCAATACGATCAGCGGCCTGTCACGTTATATAGAAGAGCATCCTTGCGATATGATCGTCGTTCATGGCGACCGGGTCGAGGCTTTGGCCGGGGCTATCGTCGGCATGATCAAGAATGTGATTGTATCGCATATAGAAGGCGGTGAACGCTCCGGAACAGTTGACGAGATGTTGCGTCATGCAGTTTCAAAACTTTCTCATTATCATTTTGTTGCCAATGAAGAGGCAGCTGCCCGCGTACGCCAAATGGGTGAAGTGCCGGAAAAAGTCTACGTAATCGGGTCACCCGATATCGATGTCATGCGCTCGGCAAATCTGCCTGCGCTCGATACCGTTAAAGAGTATTACGAGATTGATTTTAACTCCTATGCCATCGCCATGTTCCATCCTGTAACAACGGAGCAGGACCAGATGGAAGAAAATGCAGAAAAATTCGTTCAGGCATTACTCGAGGATAATCACAATTATGTCGTGATTTATCCAAATAACGATGAGGGCACAGGGTATATTCTGGATGCGTATAAGCGGCTGGAAAATAATGAAAGATTCAGAATTTATCCGTCGATTAAATTTGAACGCTTTTTAGTCTTATTAAAAAACGCCCAATTCTGTATCGGGAATTCAAGTGCCGGGATGCGCGAAGCGCCTTTCTATGCCATACCAACTGTTAATATTGGAACGCGCCAGCAAAATCGCTTTATCCACTCGTCGATTATAAATTGCGGATATGAAACGAATGATATTCTTGATGCTATTGCATCTACAAAAACCATCGGGCGCAGTGATGTTTCATCTTATTTTGGCAAGGGGGACAGCGCTGACGGTTTTATGAAAGCGATTGCTGCACCATCTTTCTGGCAGACAAAATCCCAAAAGCAGTTTTTTGATATTCCGGCTGCTCTAAAAATCATAGCTTAGTGCCATGGGAAAAAGAAACTATCTTCCCATTATAACGGCTCGGGGCGGCTCGAAGGGTCTGGCAGGAAAAAACATACTTCCTCTCAACGGAAAACCCTTGATCGCTTATACGATCGAGGCGTTTTATCAATCAGGCTTACCGGGTGACTGCTATGTTTCGACGGATAGCGCTGAAATTTCTGAGATCGCTATTCAGTGCGGCGCGCAAGTTATCAAGCGTCCTACGGAATTGTCTACTGATACTGCCAGCTCGGCCTCCGCGATTATTCACGCCGTTGAAGAATTAAAGAAAAAGGGGGAATTTCTTTTTACGGATTTTATTCTATTGCAGCCAACGTCGCCGCTGCGCAATGCCACGGATATTTATAACGCAGTTGGGCTTTACGAGAAAAAAAACGGGCAGGGCTCGGTTGTCAGTATGACACCAGTCGAAACTCATCCTTATAAATGTTTTCTTGAAAATGAAGATGGCAATGTCAGTCCTTTATTCGGCGAACAATTTCTGGCGATGCCGCGTCAGGGTCTACCTAATATTTTAAAGCAAAATGGGGCTATTTATATTACTAACCTCGATACATTTCTGAGAGATGAAGTGTTTTGCGCCAGTCCTGTCACGCCTTATTTAATGGATAAGAATACGTCGATTGATATCGATGCAAAGCTGGACATGGATATGGCGGAATTTCTCTTGAAAAGCTAAACGGTTTTTTTAAATTTTAGATCCAGTGTTCCATTGGTTAATTTTTGCACAAAATGCGCCGAGGGCGGCTCTGTCAGCGACAACAGGTCGGATTTTTTAGCACCCAAAACCGATCCAACCCTGCTTATCCCATTATAAGAAACAAGTTTTTTACCAAGGAGTTTTTGCAAAACATAAACCGTCGATACGCGCGTGTCGATAACGGCATAAACAGGCGCCGTGCTATTTTCAATGTATTTAATGAGATCGAAGCAAAAGGAAGGCCCACCTTTGTCAGTTTTATAATCAGGCCCATCAACAAAAATAAAATCATACGGTCCTGCGGGTACATCTTTATATCGAATACCACGAAACATGGAATACACATCTTCCACCAGTTCCGAGTGGCGGATTTCGACATAAAATTTGTATTTGTCCGGAAGTAAATCCTGCGCATGTTGCAAATAAAACTCTTCACTTTCTAACGATACGAAGGTGGGGGAATAAGATGAATCGATAGATTTTAGTTGCTCGATAGCTTTGCAAATAACGACAGTTGAAAGCCCTGTTCCGCATTCAACAAT
>QFOT01000061.1 GCA_003241285.1 Micavibrio aeruginosavorus | reverse complement strand
CATATCTCGCCAGAGATTATACTTATCTTCTGGCAATCTTAAAGGGCTGCAGCGCGGATTTTGCACAGCGCGAAGGGCAGAATCCGCCATCGCCCGGAAGAATGTATCTGAATTATAACGGGCCTGATCAACAATCTTTACAGAACTGACAGTCCGGTCAGGATTTACGGTAACTTTAACCTCAACCGCCAGATCCTGCGCATTCATCAGCCCCGGATTGATATTCCAGCATCCCGCCAATTGCTGGCGAAGCGCATCCTGCTCGCTCATGCTAAGGACATCCGAAAACTTGCTGACGTCAGGGGAAGGTGTCGGTTCCGTCATCAGCTTGCTATCGGGCGCATCGGATTCAGGTTGCGGCGGCTCATCTTCCGACAAGTTTTGCAGCAACTTGTCAAAATCCTGAGAGTCGTCTTCTTTTTTCTTCTCAGGCTTTTTAACCGGAGTTGCCTTCTTCGGCTCCGCCTTCTTTACAGGCTTGGGTTTTTCTTTTGGTTTCGGCGGAGCAAGGTCGTCCTTTTCAACCGCTTCTTCTTTTTTCGGCGGTTCTTTCAATTCTTCAGGATCTGGCGGCGTTGCCTCTTTTGGCGGCAACGGCTTCGGCGGCTCCTTTTTTGGCGGAGGCGGCTCTTCCTTTTTTACCTCTTTAGGCTTGGGCGCTTTGACCGGCGGCTTATTCGTCGTCGTCATCTCGGAAATATCGGCAACCATGTCGATTGGAATAGATTCAACTATTTCCGGCTTGGTCTTGAAATGCGGCAGGCCGAAAATCACCAGCAGAAAAACAACGGCGTGAATAACCCCTGAAATAATCAGCGGTGTTTTCATCGTATTGTTGGCTGCGGTTTTTTTATCTTCAGACATGGTTTCCCGGTCAGGAATAGAAATTACTTTTTAGACTTGCCAGAGCCCGGCTGTGAAATAAGCGCAACCTTGGTATAGCCTGCCTTGTTAATCGCCCCGATAATACCCATGACTTCACCATAAGATATTGACGTATCGGCTTTGATAAAGACACGGCGTTCCAAATCATTACCTGTTATGGCAGAGAGTTTTTCAATCAATTGCTCGCGATTGACAGATGTTTCCCCGATATAAGCCTGCCCGTTTTTATCGACAGAAACTTCCAAAGGCTTTTCATCCTTGTCATTGATAGCATTGGCTTCTGATTTCGGCAGATCGACTGGCACGCCGGTATTGAGAAGCGGCGCGGTTACCATGAAGACGATCAGGAGAACCAGCATGACGTCAATGAACGGCGTTACGTTGATTTCGGACATCGGGCGATACCCGCCTCTTCCCGATCCCTTTGTCGGAACATTCATACCCATGATTATGCTACCCGGCGGGAGGAATTGCCACGATCTGCACTATCCAGATGACGTGACATGATGGCTGTAAATTCTGTCGCAAAAGCATGCAAGCGGTCTGCGTACCGTGCAAGCCGTGATGAAAAGACGTTATACGCGACCATCGCCGGAATAGCGGCCACCAGACCGGCAGCTGTTGCAAACAAAGCCTCCGCGATACCCGGTGCGACGACGGCGAGAGATGTATTGTTCATGGAAGCAATAGCGGTGAATGAGTTCATAATCCCCCACACTGTACCGAACAATCCGATAAAAGTTGCTGTCGAACCTGTTGTGGCGAGGAACGTCATCCCGCGTTCTAAAATTTGCATCTCGCGGATAATGGCAATCGACATCGAACGCTCAACACGCTGTTTCAAACTTGCCTGAAGACTTTCGGAGGATGGAATACCGGCAGCAATTCCTGCCTGCCATTCTTCCATACCAGCCGAGAAAGTAGCCAGCAAAGGATCGGCGGGAGATTTTTTCACGCGCTGATAAAGTTTATCCATCGGCTCGCCCGACCAAAAAGCGTCTTCGAAACGGTCCGCACGGCGGTTCAGTTTTTTTAGCGTCATGCGCTTATGAATCATGATCGTCCAGCACCATACCGACATAAAGATCAAAATCATCATGACCGTTTTTACGATCATATCGGCGTTCATAAACAGGGCGAACGGCGAAAGATCGTGTGCGACAGGCGCTCCTGCCAATGTGCTTTTTAATGCCTCGTCAGCGACGGGTACGGTGGCGGTGTCTGCAGTCATGTGCTTTGCTCCAAAGACTCTTTAAATAAATTTTTTATATTATCTGGCAAGGCCGTCGGCTTGCCTTGCGTATTCACGGTAACCAGAAGAACATCCATGCCAAACAAAACTTCTTCACCTTTGAAGATTTCCTGCCGCATCATAAAACTCGTGTTTTTAATACTTTTCAGGGAAGTTTTGACCGTCAGAAGATCGTCGAGTCGCGCGGGCTTAAAATAGTCTGCTTCCAGGTGCCTGACAACAAATAAAACGCCGTTTTCAGCGTGTAAATCGCTATTTTGCAGTTCGAACGATCTTAAAAATTCCGTCCGGCCCCGTTCGCAGAATTTGATGTGATTGGCATGATACATGACCCCGCCGGCATCGGTGTCTTCATAATAAACGCGGCATTGAATATCGTGGGCCATGTTATTCATCAAACAAAGCAGTTTGCGAGGATTGCGTCGGTTTTAGGCCGAGATAACGGAAACCTTCCGCCGATAAAACCCGCCCTCTTGGCGTCCGCTGTACAAGGCCCTGCTGTAGCAAATAAGGCTCGACGACATCTTCGATCACATCGCGCTGCTCGGCAAGAATGGCTGACAGGGTTTCGATCCCGACTGGTCCGCCCGCATATTTTTCCGCGATACATTTCAGGTAACGGCGGTCCATCGTATCGAGTCCTGTCGCATCGACATCCAGCTTGGTCAGCGCGTAATCCGCCGCCTTGGCATCGATTTTATCGTTGCCGCCCACATGGGCAAAATCCCGCACGCGCCTTGTTAAGCGTCCCGCTAGACGGGGAGTGCCGCGCGAGCGTTTGGCAATCTCCTGCGCCCCGTCTTCGGTTATAGAAATATCAACGACTTTGGCGATTCTCTTAACAATTAAGGTTAATTCATCCGTATCGTAGAATTCCAGCCTGAGGGGAATTCCAAAGCGGTCGCGCAAAGGATTGGTCAGCAATCCCGATCTTGTTGTCGCGCCGACCAATGTGAATGGCGGCAGATCGATTTGCACCGACCTTGCTGCCGGCCCCTCGCCGATCATCAGGTCAAGCTTTCTGTCTTCCATCGCAGGATAGAGGATTTCTTCGACGGCAGGGTTCAGGCGGTGAATTTCATCAATGAATAAAACGTCATTCGGCTGTAAATTGGTAAGAAGCGCTGCCAGATCACCGGCCCGCGCAATCACCGGACCGGACGTCGCGCGAAACCCGACACCCAGTTCCCGCGCCACGATCTGCGCCAGTGTCGTTTTGCCAAGCCCCGGCGGACCGAAGAAAAGAATGTGATCTAGCGTATCCTTACGCGATTTCGCCGCCTTGATAAAAACGCTTAAATTCTCGCGCAGCGCTTTCTGACCGACAAATTCGGCCAATGTTTGCGGGCGTATCTGGTTTTCATCCAGAATTTCGTCTTCGCCAATAGCAGGTGATAATTCATTCGCCTTCATGATGATAATTCTTTCAGAGCCAGCTTGATAATCTCATTGAGCGAATTGTCATTCGATTTCTGCCTTACATACATCACCGCTGAGAAAGCTTCCGTCCGTCCATATCCAAGATTGACCAGAGCCGATACCGCATCCTGATCGACATTCGGCACAGCGGATTTTTCGATTTCGCCTTTCTTTTTCGGCGCAAAATCTGCAACAGGAACAACGCCTATATTCATATTCTCAACCTTGCTTTTCAGCTCCGACACAATGCGGGTTGCCAGTTTCGGGCCCACACCTTCGGCTTGGCGTAAAATAGCTGTATCATTGGCTGCAATCGCGATAATAAGCTTATCCGGCGGACAAGCAGTTAAGATAGCAAGTCCGGAACGAGCCCCAACCCCTTGAACTGCTGTTAAAATTTTAAACCAGTCACGCTCTGCCGCGCTGGCAAAACCATAAAGATGGATATGGTCTTCACGGACATGGGTTTCGATCAATAAACTGGCCGCATCGCCGTGATTGCCGATCACCCCCAAAGTCCGCCCTGATGCGAATACGTGATACCCAACACCATTGACGTCGAGGATCAAGCTGTCCTGAAACAGCGTGTCTATTTTACCTGTGAGTTTTGCAAACATTTATCGGCCTTTTAACGCAGAATGAATCATCTGGTTTGATTGTGCATGATGCGCATGGCAAATCGCAACTGCCAAGGCATCACAGGCATCCAGTGCCTGTTCTCCACAATTAGGTAAAAGCATCCGCACCATCATCCCGATCTGGGTTTTATCGGCATGCCCGTTCCCAACCACGGATTTCTTGATCAGGTTTGTCGAATATTCCGCAACGTCCAATCCCGCCCTAGCCGGGACCAGCAAGGCAATCCCGCGCGCCTGCCCGAGCTTCAAGGAAGACGCCGCGTTCTTATTGACGAAAGTTTCTTCCACTGCCGCCATGTCGGGCTTCCAAAGCTTGAGAATTTTATCCAGCTCTGCATCTATTTTAACCAATCGTCCAGCAATAGGAGATTTAGGGTTGGTGTTAATAACTCCTGCCGAGACAAAACTAATCCGTGAGCCTGCAGAATCGATCACTCCCCATCCTGTATGTTCCAGACCCGGATCAATTCCCAAAATACGCATGTCCAAAACCTTATAAAGACCTGAAAATATTAATATTTCTCTATAGCCTATCTGGCATGAAAATTGTAAATTAATTCCAGTTATGACTCGCGCCCGCCTCCTCTCAGGAACAGCCCTGATCGGTATTATGACGTTTGCCCTTTTCCCGGGGCAGGTTATGGCTGCTTGCTCGACTAATATACCGACAACCGGAGCGATAGTTACATGTACGGGCACGGATACCGTTGGAATATCCGGCGGCGCAAACAATGTTCAGCTTAACATCGAAACAGCCAGCGCAATTTCTACTATTGGAGCAAATGCGATCGAGTTAGGTACTGGAAGCGTTATTGATATAAAATTTGGAACCGCCAGCGTTTCAAGTAATCTTACTGCTATAAATATAAGTGGCGGTACAATTTTCGCTAATGGGACAATAAGTGGCGGAAATGGAACAGCCATAAATTTCGGGAATTCAAATGCTAATTTAAATCTTTATTCTGCATCGAACATAATCGGGAACGTTATCGCCGGAAGTACAGGTGACCTGCTCCAACTCAGAAATGGCGGCGGCACTTTAAACGTAAACGATATTGGCACTAAATATATTGGTTTTGATCAATTTACCAAATCGGGCGCCGGAACATGGATTCTAACTGGCACAGGTAATCAAGCATGGAACATTACCGGCGGAACACTTCAGGGCGACACGAGCAGCATGTCGGGCAACCTCGCTGTTTCCAGCGGCGCGAATGTGACTTTTGATCTTGGAACCAGCGGCACCACATCCGGCATTATTTCCGGCGCGGGTACAGTTACAAAAACAAGTTCCGGTACGCTAACATTAGCTGGTGCCAACACTTATTCCGGCGGCACAATTGTCAATGGTGGAATAGTTGCTGTTTCTGCCGATAACAACCTCGGCACAGGCGCCCTCACCCTAAACGGCGGCACACTCCGATCTGGGGCCGCTTACAGCAACAGTCACAACATTTCTCTCGGAACCAGCAATGGTACGATTGATACAAACGGGTTCAATACGACGGCATCAGGTGTAATTTCAGGAACAGGAAGCCTGACAAAAACTGGCACCGGCACCCTTACCCTTTCAGGTGCAAATAGTTTTTCCGGAGGTCTTATCATTTCTGCGGGGCAAATTGCGGCGACACCCGGAACTTTAGGCGTTGGCAATGTTGTCAACTCAGGTACTCTTTTTTTTAATACAGGGTCCAACGGCACTTACAATGGCATAATTTCAGGAACGGGTAATCTTGTTAAGCAATTGGCTGGCACAGTGACACTTACTGGAGCCAGCACCTATACGGGCAGCACAAGCATTTTGGGTGGCGCACTGAATGTCAGCGCTGATAATAACATAGGCGCCACCTCAAGCAATTTAACTCTCAATGGCGGCACACTTCAATCCGGAGCAGCTTACACAAACACGCATGCGATTTCCCTCGGCGCTAGCAACGGCACGATTGATACCAATGGGTTTGCTACCACGATTTCGGGTATTATTTCCGGCGCGGGTTCTTTAACAAAAACTGGAAATGGTACACTCACCCTTTCCGGTACTAATACTTATTCTGGCGGCACAACCATATCGGGGACCAATGCAAGTGCCCTCAATGTTTCCGCTGATAATAATCTCGGCGCTGCAAGCGGCATATTGACACTTGACGGCGGTCAACTTCAATACGGAGCCAGTTTTAATAGCGCAAGAAGCGTCATATTAACGAGCGGCACATCCAGCTCGATTAATATGCAGAGTTATAATTCTACTCTATCGGGCATACTTTCTGGCGCTGGTAGCTTTGGTAAAAACGGTACAGGCACGCTGACACTTACCGGTACAAATACATTCACTGGTGATGCCGGAATTTATAATGGCACTCTAAATATAAATTCCGATTCCGCTTTAGGCACGGGTGCCAAAAATATTTACATGGATAACGGAACGCTTCAATTCGCCTCCGGCTTTACCCTTTCGAATTCGAAACAGATTGCAATAGGCTCGAACGCCGCGACTATCGACACAAATAGCAATAACGTTACATTGGCTGGCCTGATAAGAAATACAGGGAGTTCCACAGGTCAATTAGTCAAAACGGGAGCAGGCACACTCACACTTTCTGGCTCTAATACTTACGTAGGTGGTACGACAATCAGTGGTGGAACATTAAATGTTTCCGCAAACAGCAATCTTGGCACAGGTTCTGTTACTCTCAACGGCGGTACGCTTCAATCAGGCGCGGCGTATACGAATACTCACGCTATGTCTCTGGGGGCCAGCGGCGGTACTATTGATACGAATGGATTTAATACGACCATTTCAAGTGTTTTGTCCGGTACGGGAAGCCTGACTAAAACCGGAAGTGGCACTTTATATTTAAGCGGCGCCAATACCTATACCGGCGATACTATCATCAGTGCAGGCACGCTTTCAGCAAGCTCACAATCCATTCTAGGAAACATCACCAATAACGGCAGCATGATATTCTCGGGCGCGAACGGGGCCTATGCAGGAACTATTTCAGGCACTGGAGGAGTTCTGGTCAGCAACACGACGACTTTATCAGGTACTAACACCTATTCCGGTGGCACCAGCATGTTCAATGGCGGCACATTGGCGGTTTCCGCAGATGCCAATTTAGGAACAGGATATCTCTTCTTCAATAACGGAACACTGCAATATAATTCCGGCTTCTCAACGGCAAAATCCGTTTCATTAAGCACGGGCGGCGGGATTATCAATACTAACGGCTTTAACTCTACCCTCTCCGGCGTGATCTCCGGTACTGGTTCGTTGACTAAATCCGGTACAGGCACGCTCACGCTCTCAGGAACTAACACATATTCCGGCGGCACCACTATTGCACAGGGAGCCTTATCGGTTTCCTCAGATAGTAATCTTGGAAATGCTAGCGGAGGTTTGACATTAAGCGGTGGCGGATCTCTCTCTTATACCACGGGGTTTTCGAGCGCCCGGAATATCAACGTGGTGGATTCAGGCATAATTAATACAAGCTCGAATAGTGCAACTTTGTCGGGCATTATCTCCGGAGGTGGCGTTCTCACAAAATCAGGTTCAGGGGTATTAACGCTCTCCGGTTCCAATACATATTCCGGAGGTACAACTATTGCTAACGGTACCATTTCTGCCACCGCCGACAACAATCTCGGCACAGGCGCCCTTACCCTTAATGGCGGCACGCTTCAATATGGGGCCAGCTTTGACAGCGCTAAAAACATTACGGTAGGCGCTAGCGGCGGAACAATTAATATCACAGGTTCGCTCACCTCTAATCTATCCGGCATAATTTCCGGTGCCGGAACTTTAACTAAATCAGGCAACGCAACACTAACCCTTTCAGGCAACAACACTTACACAGGGGGCACTGTTGCAACGGGTGGAAATCTTAGAATTTCGAGCGATGCAAATCTGGGCGATATTAATTCAAGTCTGACATTAGATACCGCCAGACTGGTTTTAATTTCTTCTTTAACATCCGCGCGTAACATTATTTTGGGCACAGGCGGAGGATCCATTTCGGCAAATGGAAGTAATTCTACCATTACTGGAATTATTTCAGGAACTGGCGCCCTAACGAAAATATCAACCGGGATGCTCACTCTTTCAGGCGCCAATACCTATTCGGGCGGCACTACCGTTTCCGGGGGCACATTGTCCATTTCTGCCAATAATAATCTCGGCACAGGCGCCCTCACCCTTAATGGCGGCACGCTCCGATCAGGCGCAGCTTATACCAATACTCACGCAATTTCCCTCGGCGCGAGCAACGGCACGATTGATACGAATGGCTTTAACACAACAGCCTCAGGCGTTATCTCCGGCGCAGGCTCCCTGACAAAATCCGGCACCGGAACCCTCATCCTTTCCGGCACCAATACATACTCTGGCGGCACAAGTGTTACAGGCGGCGTACTTGAAGGCAATACAGGCAGTATTAAAGGTTCAGCCGCCATTTCCAGCGGTTCAAATCTTACCTTCAATCAGACAAGTGATGACACATATTCGGGCGTTATTTCCGGAGCAGGAAGCTTAACGAAAGCCGGTTTTGGCGTTCTTGTATTATCCGGTACCAATACCTATTCCGGCGGTACAACTATATCGGCTGGAGCCTTGGTAGCCGATTCAACCACGCTTCCTGGTAACGTAACAAACAACTCTGTCTTAGCTTTCAGCCAGGCTTCCACGGGAACCTATTCAGGCATAATTTCAGGAACGGGCTCCGTTATCAAAGCCGGTTCCGGAACCCTTACCCTTTCTGGCAACAACACTTACTCCGGCGGAACAATCATTTCTACAGGCACATTAGTTGGCACAACAACTTCATTACAGGGCGATATATCCAATGACTCGGTGGTTGCGTTCAACCAGACCACTAACGGGACTTATGCCGGAGACATTTCCGGCACAGGCGGATTTATCAAAGCCGGTTCAGGCAATGTTACGCTGACCGGCACGAATACCTATTCAGGCGGCACGATGGTTTCCGCTGGTACACTGACTGGCACAACGGATAATTTACAAGGCGACATTGATAACAATGCTGCCGTTGTTTTCAATCAGTCCATTGATGATATATATTCCGGTGCCATGTCCGGCCTTGGCACGCTCACAAAAACGGGAGCGGGCAACCTTACCCTGTCAGGCATGAACACCTATTCAGGTGGCACGACTATTTCCGCTGGCACACTGAATGGCACAACTGACAGTATTCAAGGCGATGTCATTAATAATGCGGCACTGTCTTTCGATCAGGCTTTTAACGGCACTTACGCCGGCATCATCTCAGGCACAGGTTCCTTAACCAAAACAGGTATAGGTAATCTTATCCTGTCCGCTACAAACACTTACTCCGGTAACACAACTGTGTCTGATGGACGTCTATCTGTGAACGGCACGATCGCCGGAACGACAACGGTTGCTTCTGCCGGGACACTGGGCGGTAACGGTAATTTCGGTGCGATTGTTGCTAATGGACGTATCGCACCGGGCAATTCAATCGGCACGATGAATGTTACAGGTCCTGTGACATTCAATTCAGGCTCTATTTACGAAGTCGAAGTAAATGCGGCGGGTAACAGTGATAAACTGATCGCCACAGGTGCGATTACCATCAATGGCGGCACCGTCGATGTTCGCGCCGCGTCCGGCACTTATGCAGATACAAATGTTTACAACAACATTATCGAAGGATCTTCACGCACTGGCATGTTCTCCGGCGTAACAACTGATCTAATGTTCCTGACACCTACTCTTTCTTATGACGCAACATCTGTCGACTTGATCATGACCCGGAACGATGTTGAATTTAATACTGTTGCTGCAGATGAAGTTCAGGCTGGTGTTGCTAATGCCGTTCAAGGCCTTGGCTCAGGCAATGATCTTTACACTGCTTTTTCTGGATTGAATATGCAGGAAGCCTCTGCGGCACTCGATACATTATCCGGTGAGCATAATGCCGGAATCACCACAGCCACTGCGCAATCTGCTTCTGTCATACAGAATGTCATTTCTAACCGTGTTCAAGCTCTTGGCTCAAAAAATATTGCCTCTCTCTCCCCTGCCGCAGGTGATGATGAAGACATCGAGATCAAGAAAAGCTTTTGGAGCGAAGTCTTTGGCTCTCGCGGTAATAGCGATGCGCAGGGTACAGCGCCAGCTCAAAACCGGGAAAGCTCAGGCGCTCTTTTTGGTGGTGATGCCGAACTTCCAAACGATGTTTTTGTCGGCGCCTTTGGTGGCTATGAAGTCGGTGAAGTTTATACCAATACTCAAAATGCAAATAGTGACGTCAATAGCTATCATGCCGGACTCTATGCTAATAAAATGATAACGAGTTCATGGCGTATCTCGACCAGCTTGATCGGCAGCTATCATGATATTAATACTACGCGCCATATTCAGTTCACGGGTTTTTCTGAAACCCCTAAAGGTAATACGAACGGCTACACCGTCACGCCTTCAATAGAAACAGGCTACAGCTTTATGGCTCATAATATAAATATAGAACCTTTCATGGGTTTAAGCCTTACTCATAGTTATATAGATTCATATTCAGAAAAAGATGGCGGATCAGCCAATCTGGACGTTGATCATGTAAGCCAAACGAATGCTTCACACATGCTGGGCTTGCGTGTGAGCAAATCCTTAAGAGTACTTGATGAAACTTCTATAAACTTTACTGCGCGTGCCGGATGGAACCATGTTTACGGCGATCTTGATACATCACAAACCATGCAGTTTTCTGCAGGAACAACACCGTTTGACGTTAAAGGTGCAGGCCTTGCCAGAAACTCTGCCGCCTTCGGAGCTGGCGCAGATATTGCGCTTGGGTTTAACGATGCAACTGCCTACGTGAATTATGCGGGTGAAGTTTCCAAAGATACCGACAACCACGGTGTTACTTTAGGTATCAAGGTCCCGTTTTAACCATTCGCAATCAATTTTTGCATATCGGCATCAGATAC
>QFOT01000060.1 GCA_003241285.1 Micavibrio aeruginosavorus | reverse complement strand
CAGACTGGGGCAAACAATTACTCTAGCCGATCTTTACGGAATTGCAGCAGACCTCACCCGCAAATATCGTAACGATGGCTATATTCTGACGCAAATCGTTGTACCGCCACAAACCATTGAAGGCGGCACAGCCAGACTTCAGGTCGTCGAAGGCTATGTCAGCGAAGTGAATGTTCAGGGAACAGGTAATGGCCTTGATTTGATCAGAGATTATGCTTCAAAAATAAAGACCAGCAATGGCGCGACCAATGTTAAAGATCTCGAGCGCTGGATGCTTCTTATCAATGACCTGCCGGGCGTAACGGCTCGCGGCGTTCTAAGCCCGTCCGCCACCCAGACAGGGGCCGCCGATATGACGGTTGTAACTGAACGCGACAGCTTTGATGCCCTGCTTGGCGTTGACAATTACGGCAGCCGCTATTTAGGCCCGACACAGGTTACGGCGGCGGCCAGCGGCAATTCCCTTCTCGGCCTGAACGAAAAAATTACAGCACAGGCCGTTGCAACACCGATGGACGGCTTTGATACCGAGCTTGCCTATATCGGATTGAATTACCTGCAACCGATTTTCGATTACGGCACCAGCTTTGAACTGTTCGGCAGCAAGACCCTGACATCACCGGGCTTTGACCTGAAACAATTCGATGTCGATGGCAGATCCGACTTGCTCGGGGCGACTATCCGCCATCCATTTATCCGTTCTCGCGCTTTGAACCTGACAGGCCGGGCGACCTTCGATTACCGCAACGTTGAATCCGATAACGATCTGGAAGAAACGCGTAAAGACAGAATCCGCGCCGTTCGCGTGGGCGCCCGCGCAGAAGCCGTCGATACGCTGCTGGGCATCGGCTACAATATCGCTGATGTGGAAATATCCCATGGCATCGACGTCTTTGGCTCAAGCCAGGAAAACGATGCAAACATGTCACGCCTCGAAGCAGAGCCTGATTTCTATAAATTAAACGCCGAACTACAGCGCCTTCAGCGCGTCTATGGCTCCATCAATCTCTTACTCGGCGTCACCGGACAGCTCTCAAATGCCCCACTTTATTCGGCTGAAGAATTTGGCGTCGGCGGGATTGGCTATGGCCGCGGGTACGACCCGTCCGAAATTATCGGTGATGAAGGTATTGCCGGTAAAATAGAACTGCAATGGACAGAGCCCTACAAGCTTCCATATTTGGAAAGCTATCAGCTTTTCGGATTTTATGATGTGGGCCGCGTTTGGAACCAGGACGCGACGACAAGCGCCCAAAAGATCGACTCCCTGGCCTCTACAGGCTTTGGAATGAGGATGGACCTTCCTATGGAGATCAATGCAGGCGCCATGTTAGCGTTTCCGCTGACACGCTCGCCCCAAACTGAAGACCCCGATAAAGCAAGGCTGCTTTTTACCGTCAGCAAGCGCTTTTAAAGCCTTTTACATCTAAGTTTAAAAGAGCCCGTTCAGGGCTTTTTTTATTCCGCTTTCTTGCGCGCCACTGAAAGCTTTTCCCTGAGATCGTCCGGATTAAACGGCTTGGATAGATAATCATCCATGCCTGCCGCAAGGCAGCGTTCACGATCCCCTGGCAAAGCATGCGCCGTCATCCCAATGATCTTGATGCGCGGCCTATGCATCTCCTTCTCGAATTTACGGATTTCCTGAGTTGTCTGGTATCCATCAAGCCCATGCATCTGAACATCCATTAAAATGGCCAGATAATCGCCCTCTTTGAATTTCTTCAAAGCGATCATGCCGTTTTCCGCCACATCATGATTAAAGCCAAACTGCTCAAGATAAAGGCCAGCAACAAGTGCATTGGGCTGATAATCCTCGACAAGCAAGACGCAGGCATTGTCATTGATCGCAATCGCTTTTTTTATTTCCGGCAAGAAATGGGATGAATATTCTTTCTTTTCAGACTGCGCGCCGATTGCGTTCAGTTTATTTAACTGCAACGGAATGAGCGCGGTAAATACAGTTCCATTACCTGGGTAACTTTCGACGCTGATATTGCCGCCCATCATTTCGACCAGTGTACGGGTTATGCTTAGACCAAGCCCCGTGCCACCGTATTTACGGTTAATGCTGCTATCCGCTTGCGTAAACTTTTCGAAAATCGAACCTAGTTTTTCTTGTGCTATTCCAATACCGGTATCTTCAACTGATATATAAATATCTTCCAAAGCGGTGGATGCATTCATGAACGCCTGAACTTTTAGCCCTATATGCCCCTTCTCAGTAAACTTAATGGCATTGCCGCATAAATTAGTTAGTATTTGGCGAATTCTCGTTGGATCACCCAGAAATTCCTTACCTTCAATGCCGCTTAAATCGACTTTGAATACCAGCCCCTTTTCTTTGGCCTTAACCGACATGATGGTGATGATTTCTTCGACCAGCGCAGTTAGGTCGAACGGAATAACCTCAAGCTCATACTTCTCCGTTTCAATTTTGCTGATATCGAGCAGATCATTGATGATTGATAAAAGAGACTCTGCGCTCAGTTGCAGGGTCTTGATAAATTCCCGCTGCTTATCCGTCAAAGGCTTGGACTCTGCCAGTATATTGGATAATCCAATAACCACATTCATCGGCGTACGAATCTCATGGCTCATGTTCGCAAGGAATTCGCTCTTGGCGCTATTGGCGGCTTCCGCCTTGTCGCGCTCAGCCTTGAGCTCTTTTGCGTTTTCCTGAAAAATTTTAAAGGCACGGAATAGATCACCGATCTCATCACGCCGCCCCTCAATGTCAGGTATTATAAAGTTTTCTCCTTTGGTTGTTTTTTTAAGCGCATCTGTCATCAAGCGTACCGGCGATAAAATCCTATATGTCACCATCTTCCAGAAATATAAATTTATCGCAAACAGAGCCACCAAAAGCAGCATGTTTAATATGATCTTATTCTCGGTTTCAGATTTTATGCTTTCCACATAGGTCTTGTTTAAATCCAGCAATGCATCATTGAGGTGATGAAGGGAAGCTACCGCTTGTGATGCCACATCAAGCCAGTTCTCTACCGTTATGGGATAGACACTTAAACCTGTTTTTTTTCTGGGTTCGTAAAACGAACCCTTTAGCTTATCAAAAGTTAAAAAGTACTGATTTTGCGCCTCTTCCATGGCAGGAGCGATTTTCTCGCGCCATGAATTACTTGCCAGGGCCCCGTGTGCGATTTCCCATCCATATCTTACACGGCCGCGCCACTCCTGCATTTTTTGCATTTCAGCCTGGCTCATCCTCTGGTTTTCAGCAATGAACTTTCCCATCATGGCATATTCACGCCCTGCATATTCTGTTACTCCCCAGATAAGATGGGTAAATCTTATCTGGCGGGCGGCGCTTGGATTCGACACGTTGTAGGGCCGATTGTAAATTTCGATCAGATCATCGATCTTCATGATCAAATCCGTATCCGCATCAAAAAATTGATCGGGCAAAGAAAGCTCGCCTTTGGCTTTATTTAACATTGACGCTGTATGGAGCATTAAGGCGGTATCTAAATTACGTCGTAATTTTTGCAATCTACCATAGCTTTCGCGCACAGATTGAATTGGCTGTTTCAAATCCTCCCGTTCCTCACGGGACAATCTTTCCAAAGCTTCATCAAGATATGAGTTTGCGTTCTTTCTGCTACGCAAAAGCTCCTGCATGAGATTGCCTGAAATTTCCGGGGGCGCGTAGAGAACTGAAATCGCCGTTCCCCTTTCGGAAGAGAGAAACATCTCCGCATTGTAGAGCAGATCGCTTATTTCAAGACCTTCGCGCAAAGATGTCGCGAATTTATATTCTTTCCATGATTTAGCTAGATTGTCGCTTACAAAAAACAGTATGCAAAGGTTTAAAACCCCAAGAATTATAAGCAAAATCGCTTTAGTTGAAAAATTAATATTTGGCATGCCGCTCTTGTTCACTACAAAAAACTACAATACCATTATAATACCTTTTGGCCTAAAATGGGCAATTGTTTCTTGTACGAAAAAATGGGAGATGGCAAATCTGAATAAAAAACTGAAAAATTAGGGAACTTTTTTATAATTCGTGAACATGAACATGATCGGCGCCATATCTTCTTAATATCTCACAAGCTTTATTTTCATTTTCGCCGCCTGATGTACGCACCCACAATAAAAGCCCTCCCTTTTTAAGCTGTTCTTCAATATCAGCATCATAATTATTGCCTAATATCTTGGCCAGTACCGCGCCGACAGCCCCACCTCCTGCACCACCAATGATAGCTGCGGTTATAATTGCTGGTATGGTTATCGCGCCGGCAGCCAAGGCTGCCGCCATTGCCCCTATATATACTGAACCCGCAATCATTACACCTGAACCAATAGTTTTCTCTTCTGAAAGAACTGGCGCATCTTTATCTATAGGTGCGTTTTCAAGCTTTTCAATATCGATATTTCCAAATCTAGCCTCTATAGCTTCCTGATTTGTTCCAAGCACACTTAATGCGTCGCGAGGAAACTCAGTACGCTCCAATTCTTTAACAGCCAGTTGCAACTGCTCCATATCATGAAATAATCCAACAGCTTCTCTCATGTATAAATCTCCATAAAAATAACAAAAGCGCGGCTATATAGCCGCGCTTTTCGTAATATGTTATTGCTCGGTCGTTGTTCCTGTTACAGGCGTTGGAACCGTAGTCCCCGGATTCGGAACGCTTGTGGAATCTGGAACTGTTCCCGGAGAACCCGGGACTGGGTCAGTCACCAAATCAGGTGAAGCGTCATCAGGCACATTTGTACCATTTGTAGATTCCGGCATAGTTGCACTTGTATCAGGCATTACAGGCTGGGCTGTCGTTGTCCCTGTTTCCGGGGCAGGAACTACGGGTTCCGCCGGGGAAACTGTATTATCTGGTTCTGTTGCCGCAGCATTCGCAGAAGGATCTGCAGTAGTGGCTGTTGCTTGCATAGCAGGATCATCATTTACTTCAGTTCCGCCACTGCTAAAGGCCACGACAGCAATGATGATCACAACAGCAATTATTGCTGCCATCGTCAAAGCGAGCGTATTATTTTTTTCTGTTTTGATTTCGTTTCTGTTCATTATACTTTCCTCTTCAGTCAGTTAATCAAACCAACTATAAAATGAGCATAAAGTTCAATTATTCTTCATTATTTTTGTGGCTCTAGATCCAGAATTCATTCGTTTTAAAATATTTTTCTTTTCATCTGACGTCAGGTTCGTATCAAAGATCACATCTTCAACAGAGTTGAATTTTTTTGGCACAGGCTGCCTGATGGAGTCCCGAATATATGGCGAAATATACATCTGCCCTCACATAATCATGGCGGCAAGAGTAAAGGTCAGGCCAGTCAATATAATCATAAACATTGAAAGCCCGGCGAGAAGAAAAAAACCATCCCGGTTCAAAAGACCGATAACAGATAGCATAATAACAACTGCCGGCGCATAATTGAAAAATGGCAGTGGCAGCAAAATAAGCATAGCAAGAATAAAGAACATTAAACCGTAAAAACGGTACATCCTGACATCGCTCAGCATTTTCAATCTAGGCTGCGTCAATAAATCAAGTTTATAAAGAACCGGAAATACCCGGTCACCTACAATGGCAATTTTTTTACAGGACATTTCCCGATTAGCCATTTTCTGTGGCAACCACGGCATTTCTCTACCTGTCATAAGTTGAAGAGAAATCAGGCAGACCATGCCGCTGGTTAATTCAGCTATTCCAAATTGGCTTAAAAAGGGGATCAAATTTGGAGAGATGAGAATAAAAATCAAAACCAGAAAAGAATCAGGCCCAAAGCGTCCGATAAAGTTGGACAATGCCACTTTATCGGAGCTGCTGAACATGTTTTCTATGGTTAAAAGTGTGCTTCTCATCAAGACTGATCCAGTAAATTAATTAATGGAAAGTCGAGCTACGGATGTCGACACGGGAAATGTCGCCAAATTGCATTTCCACGCTTTGCTTTATTTCCGGCAGATCTACAAGCAGATCCAGATACCTGTCGTCTTCCTGTTCGCCTGCACCAACCTCAATAGCCGTTTCAAGAACAAGCACCTGTTTGCCGGATTGCTTGCCGTCCAGATCCTGCTTGATATAGGCCGATGTTACCTGCGGGTGAGTGATATGAAGTATATGTGATGGGGACAACATTTTATTTTCTCCGTGTTTGCTTGTTTGCATGATCCAGTTAAATCGATTCGAGTTTCAGGACCATTTCCGTCAAGTTACGGTTTGGAAAAACTTTGTATCGCGAATGTATCAGACTATTTTCATATTGCCAAAAGGAACCAAAGCACCGCTATCCACGTTTGTTCGGTCAATTTAACATTATTTAATTATGGAGATTACAAATGAGCATTTTAAACTCAAAATCATTATTGCTGGCTGGTGCGGCAACTCTAGCCTTGTTCATGGCCGCTCCGGTAAATGCCGATACAGTCACAAAGCAGACAACCGTCATGCAGAAGGAATTGCCCGATACTTATAAAGTCAATTTTTCTGCCATGGATTTAAATCAGGACGGCATCCTGTCCCGCAGTGAAGTCGGACGCAAATTATTCTATATTTTCGACACCGACGGAAATGAAGTCATCGATAATATCGAGTTTGGCAAATCGAAGGTTCTGACAGTAATCCCACTGGAAAAGAGTGAATTGACCATGGTCGATTTTGACGATGACGGCAAAGCCGATGTCAGCAAATACTCCTCAGAAGAATTTGCCGAGTTTTCAATGCTGAATCGTTTTGACGCAGATAATGATGGCCTTTCCGCCGAAGAATTTATCGGCAAGCCATTCCTTAAAATGGATACTAACCGCGATAAAACCATCGATATCAAAGAATGGAGAGATGCTTATATTGCGAGCCTTAGCCCGAAGAGCGCAAAACAATACCGCTATAATTAAGAGTATATCTATTCAGAAAAGCCGTCCCTCGGGGCGGCTTTTTTATGCCCTGAGTAATGGACAATAAAAAAACCCGCCTTGATGGCGGGTTTTCCAAATTTAAAAGAAGAATCTCACTTAGGCGGAACGGCCTCTTGGACATTCTCACCAGCATTCTCGATGTCACGGCCGGCGCCATGGAATGTGTTTTCACACGCCGCGAGGCCTGTTGTGGCAATAGCCAAGAGAGCAAGCATGAAATATTTAGTCTTCATAATATTATCCTTTCTAAAATTTATTGATATCAAACAGTCATGTAATCAATCGGTTCCATCACTATTGAGCTTATCTCCAGCCAAAACACCGGCCAGGGCTGCAAGAACGACAGCCGCAACAGGATGTTCTTTAATTGGCTCCGATAATTCTTCCATGATCTTGTTGAAAGGCGTCAAATGATCGCTCACTTCTTGCTTTACCTTATGTACAAACGCTTTTTTCTTTTTTGAGCGCTCGGCGATAAAGTAAATAGTCAAAGAGATCAGTAACGCCGTAGCGGCTACAATCAGCCAGGATATATAGGCAGGGAAAAATTCCACGGCGAAAGCTTGCAGTGCCAACAGAAAAAATATGCAGGCAATGAAACCGATCAGACCCGATAAGGCCATTAGCCCCAGCGCATGAAAATTAAAAGAAAACCCTTCATGGGTTTTCTTTGTCATGTAATCCACGATAAGTTTCTGGATTAGCGGCAGATATGCCAGCACGGGAGATTAATTTCCCCGACGCAAAAGCAAAGCGACAAGAGCGCCTGCCGCGAAGGCTATACCAACTGCATTGTTGGGATTATTATTGATGTAGCTTTGAACCTTATCCATTTCGTCACGACCTTCACTCTTCAGGTTATCGATTTTATCCTGAAGTTCAATTGTCGCTTCTTCAATTTTTTTCATGCCTTCGGATTTGACTGTACGGCCAAGCTCGATAACATCGGCTTTTAATGTATAAATATCCTCTTTGATATTTTCGATTGAGCTGGCAGGTGTTTTTACGCTTTTCTTAGGGGTAACATTTGAATTAACTGCGGTCATTGGGAAATCTCCTTATAAATATCTCACACAAACAATAAATCTTAACAATGGTTCCTCGACCTTACCGGCTAAGGCTTAAAAATCTGATAAATCAGGCAGATTTCTTAATCTGACCGCAGAACATATAGCCAATGCCGCGGATAGTCTTAATGACACGGGGATTTGATGGATTATCATCGAATTTCTTACGAATGCGACCTATCTGAATATCCACCGCCCTGTCATATCCATCAAATGTCGCTTCCCGTGTCAGATCGAACAATTGCTCCCGGCTTAAGACACGGTTTGGAGCCATCACAAGGGCTTCCAGAAGGCGAAATTCGCCTGACGTCAGGTCCATGGTTGCACCAGCAAGATCAAAGACCTGATACTGCGAGCGATCTAAAATCCAGTCTTCAAATAAAATTTTCTCCTCCGTCTCAGAAACAGCTTTTTCTACAACCGGCGCTACCAGAGGAGGGTTGCGTCGCAAAGCAGCTTTGACACGAGCCGATAATTCACGCATTTCAAAGGGCTTGGTAATATAATCATCTGCGCCAAGCTCAAGGCCTACGACCTTATCGGTTGTATCTTCCTTACCGCTGACAACGATGATAGGGGACTGTGTGATGCCTTTAAGCCGGGGGATCATTGAAAACCCATCGGTATCAGGAAGGCCTAAATCCAGCAAAATAGCGTCACAGCGCTCATTATTCTGAATGGTAAGCGCATCCGCGCCTGTATGAGCCGAATGGACGTTATATCCATCATTTTCAAGATATGTTTTTACGACAAATGAAAGCGCTTCATCATCGTCGATGACTAAAATTTTATGTTTCGGCATGTGACTGATAATATATAAATTGATTGTTACACGATTGATACAATTTTTTTCCAAACTGTAACTTGGCTGATATTTCCCGCTTACATGAGGTTCCTATTCTTTAGATAGAACAAAAACACTATCGGAAAAGGAGTTACCAGTCATGATCACATCGCAAGATATTCTGGCAAATAAAAAGCCCCTAACTCTTTTTGCTTTAAAGTTGACTAAGGGTAATAAAGTCGAGGCTGAAGATCTTCTTCATACAACGATCGTCCGAGCCCTTGAAAAACAGCATCTTTTTGAAACGGGCACAAATTTCTTTAAGTGGGCCTCAAAGATCATGTTTAACATTTTTGCGACCCAATATCGCCACGCTGTGCGTTATGACACACAATTTGATCCGGAGCCATATCTGCTATCCGAAGCAGTAGGCCCAACTCAGGAAACTCTGACAGACTGGCACAAGGTTGAAGAGACAATGTGTGAGTTGCCTTCCCACCATCGCGAAATAATTACGATGATATGCATCAACGGATTATCCTATCAGGAAGCCGCCGATGAGCTTAAGATTGAAATGGGTACAGTGAGATCCAGACTTTCCCGCGCTAAAGAAAATTTGCAGGACCTCATGAAAACCTGTGCGACATCAGCGAATTTCAGCTCCCAGAAAATGGCAGCCTAAACAGTTTCTCTCCCCGAGAACTTAAAAGCCCCTCACGGGGCTTTTATTTTTATGCGGCTTTTAAAAGAAGAGATATTTTTTCGAAAAGTCCCTGCTTGGTCAGTGGTTTTGGCAGATATTCGCTGAAGCCTGCATTCAAGCATTTTTGCCTGTCCTCAGAAAACGCATGGGCCGTCATCGCAATAATAGGAATAGGCTGTAATTCAGATTCCTTCTCTTTATTTCTTATATGTTTGACCGCAGAAATGCCGTCCATCTCTGGCATCTGGATATCCATCAGAATAAGCTTGTAGTCGTTTTCATCCCAGAGCTTCAAGCCTTCCAGCCCGGTTCTGCCCAGATCATATTTAATCTTCATTTCATCCAGTATATGGGTGATGAATGCAATATTCCCTTCATAATCTTCGACAACTAAAATCTTTTCATCCGGCTTTAAATTGACATTATAGCTGGCGACAGGATCACTTTCCTGATGCGCTTCGCGGTACCTAATCAAGGGGATCTGCAGGGTAAATAACGATCCCTCACCTTGCTTGCTGGAAACTATGATATCGCCGCCCATCAAGCGCGCAAGATGACGTGCAATCGGCAATCCCAGCCCCGTTCCACCGTATTTTCGGGATACAGACGCATCTGCCTGACGGAAACTTTCAAAAATATAGCCCATCTGATCATCTGCAATCCCAATGCCGGTATCGGACACATCGACGCGAAGCATCTCTATATTATTGACCTGGACCGAATATGCATGGACCCTGACATTACCTTTATGGGTAAACTTTACGGCATTACCGATTAGATTGATCAATATCTGGCGCAGGCGAGTTTTATCGCCATGAATTTTCAGCCCATCGATCTCACTGTAATTGCATTCAAAAAACAGGTTCTTCTCTGAAGAACGGACAGAGATGATAGAAACAATATTCTCAAAAAAATCACGAATATCTATTTCCTTATCTTCAAGCGCGATTTTACCGCTTTCTATTTTCGAGAAATCGAGAATATCATTGATAAGATCCCGCAAACCGACGGAGCTTGCATTGAGCGCCTCCATCAGCTTCTGGCTTTTCTCATCAAACTTGCTTTTCTGCATATTGAGAATTTCGGCAACGCCTGTCACCGCTGTCAGTGGCGTTCGTATTTCATGACTCATATGCGCCAAAAAGTCGCTTTTAGCGGCATTCGCTTTTTCGGCTTCGTCTTTTGACTTGGCGAGTTGTAATTCGTATTCCTTAAGCTTGGTCACATCAGTATGAATGCCCACAAGCTTAATCGGCTCATTTAATTCGTTGAAAATCGCGGCGCCCCGCGCATTGATCCACACCCAATGTCCATCCTTGTGACGCCAGCGGAATATGGCCGAAAGCTCGTCTGCCTGCCCCCGGAGATGCTTGTGCAGTTTGTGCCAGAATTTTTCACGATCATCAGGATGCATCAATTGCTCCAGCGTTTCTGCCGAAGCCGTAAGCTCATCATCCGTATAACCGATCATCTCTTTTAATCTTGGGGACCAGTACATGGCATGGTTACTATCGCCCGGCTGAAACTTCCATTCAAACAAACCATCTCTTGTCGCCTGAAACGACTGAGCCTGCCTCTCCTTCATCAATTCCAGTTTCTTCTGCATAACGGCCTGCCTGTTCTGGGCCATCAGAAGGGAATAATTCATATACATGAGGAGAGCGAACGCGCCAAAAGTGCCCACCACCAAAGCAACATAGAAATTTTTATTTAGAGAAATAAGGCTCTCCAGTCGCCTTTCAAAAATCTCTTCTTCCGCTTCAATAAAGCCATCTATCGAACCTAGAAGAAGAGATAAATTCTTACTCACGGATAACGAAACGGCCAAGTCACCCGGCTTTTGGGATTCAACCTCCACCAGAAGTATCGCAAAATTTTCCTGTATGATGGCTGCTTTTTGTTTTTGAGCCGACGTGGAAGCAGAGGATAAAATTCTCTTGATCAGCCCATCTGCTTTTGTTTTATTCTGATTATATCTCGCCAGCTCCATTTCAGCGCCGGATTGTCTGTAACGTCTGTAATCTGACAGCATCTGAAAAAGTGCCGTTTTTACTTCCGAAGCGTTTTGAAGCAATCTATGACTGCTGGCTGTGACCTCGCCGCGCACTTGAGATTCTTTATACTTATTGTACGAAAAAATTCCGATGGAGCCTACAAAACA